>NZ_CP022278.1:1248222-1560277 GCF_002216145.1 Neisseria chenwenguii | reverse complement strand
TCTAACCAGCTGAGCTACAAACCCAAGGTCCTTGACCGTACCATGCGGTACCGTCCTGCATCTTCTATACAGTTTACCGATAAGTGTGGATGCCAAAACCCCTTCTTTCTCTAGAAAGGAGGTGATCCAGCCGCAGGTTCCCCTACGGCTACCTTGTTACGACTTCACCCCAGTCATGAAGCATACCGTGGTAAACGACCTCCTTGCGGTTAGTCTATCTACTTCTGGTATCCCCCACTCCCATGGTGTGACGGGCGGTGTGTACAAGACCCGGGAACGTATTCACCGCAGTATGCTGACCTGCGATTACTAGCGATTCCGACTTCATGCACTCGAGTTGCAGAGTGCAATCCGGACTACGATCGGTTTTGTGAGATTGGCTCCACCTCGCGGCTTGGCTACCCTCTGTACCGACCATTGTATGACGTGTGAAGCCCTGGTCATAAGGGCCATGAGGACTTGACGTCATCCCCACCTTCCTCCGGCTTGTCACCGGCAGTCTCATTAGAGTGCCCAACTTAATGATGGCAACTAATGACAAGGGTTGCGCTCGTTGCGGGACTTAACCCAACATCTCACGACACGAGCTGACGACAGCCATGCAGCACCTGTGTTACGGCTCCCGAAGGCACTCCTCCGTCTCCGAAGGATTCCGTACATGTCAAGACCAGGTAAGGTTCTTCGCGTTGCATCGAATTAATCCACATCATCCACCGCTTGTGCGGGTCCCCGTCAATTCCTTTGAGTTTTAATCTTGCGACCGTACTCCCCAGGCGGTCAATTTCACGCGTTAGCTACGCTACTAAGGCATCAAGTGCCCCAACAGCTAATTGACATCGTTTAGGGCGTGGACTACCAGGGTATCTAATCCTGTTTGCTACCCACGCTTTCGGGCATGAACGTCAGTGTCATCCCAGGGGGCTGCCTTCGCCATCGGTATTCCTCCACATCTCTACGCATTTCACTGCTACACGTGGAATTCTACCCCCCTCTGACACACTCTAGTCCGCCAGTTCAAAACGCAGTTCCCAGGTTGAGCCCGGGGATTTCACATCTTGCTTAACGAACCGTCTGCGCCCGCTTTACGCCCAGTAATTCCGATTAACGCTCGCACCCTACGTATTACCGCGGCTGCTGGCACGTAGTTAGCCGGTGCTTATTCTTCAGGTACCGTCATATGCCCGGGGTATTAGCCCAAACCCTTTCTTCCCTGACAAAAGTCCTTTACAACCCGAAGGCCTTCTTCAGACACGCGGCATGGCTGGATCAGGCTTGCGCCCATTGTCCAAAATTCCCCACTGCTGCCTCCCGTAGGAGTCTGGGCCGTGTCTCAGTCCCAGTGTGGCGGATCATCCTCTCAGACCCGCTACTGATCGTCGCCTTGGTAGGCCTTTACCCCACCAACCAGCTAATCAGACATCGGCCGCTCGAATAGCGCGAGGTCTTGCGATCCCCCGCTTTCCTTCTCAAAGCGTATGCGGTATTAGCCATCCTTTCGGACAGTTATCCCCCACTACTCGGTACGTTCCGATGCATTACTCACCCGTTCGCCACTCGCCGGCAGAAGTGCAAGCACTCCCCCGCTGCCGTCCGACTTGCATGTGTAAAGCATGCCGCCAGCGTTCAATCTGAGCCAGGATCAAACTCTTATGTTCAATCTCTAACTTTTTAACTTCTGGTCTGCTTCAAAGAAACCGACAAGATTTTTTTCTTGCCTGTCTTTCAAACAGTGTGGGGCCCAAGCACCCACACTTATCGGTAATCTGTACTGTTAAAGAACGCTTCCGGACCAAACTCCGGCCCGAAAAAACCGCTGCAAAAGCAGCGAAGAACCGAACTATACACACCCCCACCACTCAGCGTCAACCATATCCCGGAAACTATTTCACCAAAAAATACAAACCCGCTGTTTTACAAACGTATTTTGTTTCACCCCAATCCCAACCTCCCGTAAAAAATCTGAAGTGTAGAAAAACCTAACTTTGTTTAAGTATCCGAAAGAAAATACTGTTATGGACATCCACAAAAACCACCCGCCTCACTCCGCACAGCCGTCAAGCCGTTTGGCGGGCCCACACCCAAGACAAAGAAAGCGTCACTTCGTTATCCCGACGCTACAACGTCAACAGGGTTACCGTTTACCGGGGCCTCAAAGCCGCCCGCGGCAGATTGCCGGTACCGCAAAAAAGCTCCAACAACCGATTCAAACAGGCAAAATACGGCATCAAACGGCTGGCTAAGGTCGAACGGGAAATCGAAGAAAAGCTCAAAAAGAAAGCCCGACGCTACAACAAATCCTATCCCGGCGAAATGGTGCATTTCGATACCAAACGGCTGCCGCGGCTGAAAAAACAAACCGTTGCCGACCCGTCCGAGTACCTGTTTGCCGCCATCGACGACTATTCCCGCGAGCTGTACGCGGCCATCCTGCCCGACCATACCGCCTCAAGTGCCGCCAAGTTCCTGCTGCGCGATGCGATTGACCGCTGCTCGTACACTGTCGGGTGTGCGTATTCGGACAACGGGGTGGAATACAAAGGCAACGGCTCCCTCCCGTTCGGCGCTGCCTGCCGTCAAACAACATCGTTCAGAAGTTCACCCGCATTGCCCGTCCGCAAACCAACGGCAAAGCCGAGCGCGTGATTCGGACGCTGACGGAGATGCGGCACGGCAAACGGACGGTTGACGACCCCGAACACCGCCGTAAGGAGTTATGCCGCTTTGTGAACTTTTATAATACGGTTAAGCCGTACAGGGGCTTGGAACAATACGCCGTTTGAGATGACGAAGGCTTATTTTTCTCAGCCTGTTGTGTAAACAACGCGATGATTTTCTACATCCAGGCCGTCTGAAATTATTGCTTTCAGACGGCCTCTGCAATTTCTCAAAAAACTTATTTTTTCAACACCACTTCCAATACAAATTTACTGCCCACATAAGCCAACATCAGGCTGATAAATCCGACAATCGTCCAGACTGCCGCTTTTTTGCCGCGCCATGCGGTCATGCCGTGTTTGAGCAACAGTCCGCCGTAAATCAGCCACGATAAGATGCCGAACACGGTTTTATGGGTAAGCGTAACGGGTTTGCCGAACACGCTTTCGGCGAAAAAAGTGCCACTGACGACGGAATAAGTCAGCAATACGAAACCTGCCAACATCCCTTGAAACATCAGTTTTTCCAAACTCAAGAGCGACGGCAGGAAGCTGACCAATGATGAAAACCGACGCTTGTGCAGACTACGGTTGAGCAGCAGAATCAAAACGGCAAACAGCGTTACGATGCCGAACAGCCCGTAGGCCAGCATAGATGTGCCGACGTGCAGCATAAACGGCAGGTCATTGATCTGATAGCCGATAAATTTCCCGGGGAACACCAGCCCCAGCAGCAAAACAAACGCTGCGCACGGATAAAGCAGCAGCTGCAAACCGCGCAGACAGTAGAAAAAGCTGCCCAAGCAATACATCATCAGCATCAGCCACGCAATCAGGCTGACGGAATAGCCGAAGCCCGTAATCAGCACTTTATCCTGAAAAACAGGCACCATCAGCGCCGCGCCATGCGCCAAGAGCGCTACGCCCAAAACCGCCAGCTCGACGCGTATCGGATATTCGGCGCCCGCTGCCTGTTTTTTATGGTAAAACCAGACAAAACCCGACAATCCTGCATACACCAGCAGCAGGCAAATTAAAATAACCGGCATAAACAAACTTTCCTGACGTGCGCATTCGTCTGAAGACGTGCGATGGTGTAAAATAAATCCGATTCTATTTTACCAAAATGCCCCGCCGAACAGGGCAAACTTTTCAGACGGCCTGAGCTTTTGCCACTGCGCCGTTTTACGAGGAACAATATGTTAGACAACCTAACCGGACGCTTCAGCAGCGTCCTCAAAAGTATCCGCGGCCAATCCAAGCTGACCGAAGAAAATATTAAAGAAGCCCTGCGCGAAGTGCGTTTGGCTTTGCTGGAAGCCGACGTCGCCCTGCCCGTTGTCAAAGATTTTATCAACAACGTCAAAGAGAAGGCGCTCGGCCACGAAGTTGTCGGCAGCCTGACGCCCGATCAAGCCTTTATCGGCGTGGTCAACGATGAGCTTATCGCTTTGATGGGCAAAGAAAACAAAACGCTGGATTTGGCCGTTTCCCCGCCGGCCGTGGTATTGATGGCCGGCTTGCAGGGTGCGGGTAAAACAACCACCGTCGGCAAACTTGCGCGTTTGCTGAAAACCGAACAGAAGAAAAAAGTTTTGGTCGTTTCCGCCGACGTGTACCGCCCCGCCGCCATCGAACAGCTCCGCCTGCTGGCCGAACAGGTCGGCATCGACTTTTTTCCGTCCGACACCAGCCAGCAGCCCGTCGAAATCGCCTGCGCCGCCGTCGATTACGCCAAAAAACATTTCTACGACGTTTTAATGGTCGATACCGCCGGCCGCTTGGCGATTGACGAAGAAATGATGAACGAAATCAAAGCGCTGCACGCAGCGGTTAATCCGATTGAAACCCTGTTTGTCGTCGATGCCATGCTCGGCCAAGACGCCGTCAATACCGCGCAGGCATTTAACGAAGCGCTGCCGCTGACCGGTGTGGTTCTGACCAAAATGGACGGCGATTCGCGCGGCGGTGCGGCCTTGTCGGTGCGCCACGTTACCGGAAAACCGATTAAATTTATCGGTATCGGCGAAAAAGTCACCGGCCTTGAGCCCTTCCACCCTGACCGCATCGCCAGCCGCATTTTGGGCATGGGCGACGTTTTGAGCCTGATTGAAGACGTTCAAAAAGGCATAGACGAAGAAGCTGCCGCCAAAATGGCGAAAAAGCTGCAAAAAGGCAAGGGCTTTGATTTGAATGACTTTAAAGACCAAATCCAGCAAATGCGCAACATGGGCGGACTGGAAAGCCTGATGTCGAAAATGCCGGGCGAACTCGGCCAGATGTCGAAGCAGATTCCCGAGGGAACGGCTGAAAAAGCAATGGGCAAAGTGGAAGCCATCATCAATTCCATGACCCCGAAAGAACGTGCCAATCCCGCACTGATCAAAGCCAGCCGCAAACGCCGCATCGCTGCGGGCGCAGGAACGAATGTTCAGGAAGTCAACAAAATGCTCAAGCAGTTTGAGCAGTCGCAGCAGATGATGAAAATGTTCAGCGGCAACGGCATGGCCAAACTGATGCGCATGGCCAAAGGCATGAAAGGCATGAAGGGAATGTTTCCCGGTCTGTAAGCCGTTTTGAACCACAGGCCGTCTGAAAACTTGGGTTGCAGGTTTTTCAGACGGCCTGAAGTTTTGGTGCAGACTGCGACCGAAACCCGACATTCTCAATTTGTTTTTTAAAAACGGAAAGGCCGTCTGAAATTTTCAGACGGCCTTTAGCCTTTCACTTCAACCAATCAATAAACCAATGAAAAAATCTTTATGCGCCGAACACTTTCAAACGTGCTTCCAACGGCTGGAAGGTTTTTTCGCCGGCGGAGGCTTCGATGCCGCCGATGACCATTTGCGCGCGCAGTTTCCAGCTTTCGGGCAGGTCGTATTCTTTGGCGACGGCGGCATCCGGCAGTGGATTGTAGTGTTGCAGATTGGCGCCTACGCCTGCGGCGGCCAACGTGGTCCAAACGGCGTATTGGTGCATGGCGTTGGCGTGGTCAGCCCAAACGGGGAAGTTTTCCGCATAAGCGGGGAACTGTTCCTGCAAGCCTTTGACGACGTCTTGGTCTTCAAAAAACAATACAGTCGCCGCGCCGGCTTTGAACATTGCCAGCTTTTGCGCGGTCGGCTCGAATTTGTCGGCGGGTACGATGGCGCGCAAAGTATCTTCGACAAAGCCCCACACTTTTTCGTGTTCTGCGCCAAACAATACGACGACGCGGGTAGATTGCGAGTTGAACGAAGACGGGGTGTGCAATACGGCGTGTTCGATGATTTTCTGCACTTCGGCGTTGCCGATCGGCAGGTTTTTGTTTAAAGCGTAAATGCTGCGGCGGGTTTCGGCCGCCTGTTGGACGTTTTGATAAGACATCGTTTTACCTTTCAGGGAAATTTCAGAATTTGTTTTTCGCGAACTTATTATCCAAAGCCCACGCGCCGCCGCCTGCTGCGGCGATATAGATGAAAATAAAGCTGAACAGCGCGGCTGCTTCGCCGCCGTTCAACAAGGGAAACAGCGGCGCTTCAGAGGCGTGCGCCATAAAGTAGGCAACTGCCATCTGACCTGACAGAATAAACGCTACGGGGCGGGTAAACAAACCCAAAAGCAGCAGCAGGCCGCCGAAAAATTCCAAGATACCCGCCGCGCCGTAAAGCGAGAGGATTTGTAGATTGTCGAACATTTCGACGTGCGGCAGGGCAAACAGTTTGGCCGAGCCGTGCAGCATAAACATATAGGCTGCGGCGATGCGCAATACGGAAAGCAGAACCGGTTGGAAGCGTGTGAGGAAATTCATGTTGTTTTTTCTCGTTAATCAGACAGGTTGGCAGTATAGATGGTGTTTAAAAGTTAATATATACTGCTTTCATTGACATACTTTTTCCAAACAAGAAAACATGGACACCTTGCTCAGCCTGAAAATTTTCCGCCAAGTCGTGCAAAGCGGCAGCTTTACCCGCGCTGCCGAACAGCTTGATATTTCCGTGGCGATGGCAAGCAAACACATCAGCCATCTGGAAAACACCGTCAAAGCCAAGCTGCTGCACCGCAACAGCCGCAGCCTCCACCTTACCGAAGCGGGCGAAGAATACTACCGCCAATGCAGCTACGCGCTCGACACGCTCGACACCGCCGCGCAAAAAGCCGCCGGCGGTGTCGACAAACCGCAGGGGCAGTTGCGCGTGACCATGCCGCTTTGGTTTGCCAACCCACTTTTAAGCGGCTGGCTGACCGAATACCGCCACCTTTATCCCGAAGTTTCCCTCGATTTGGTACTCGACAACCGCCACATCGACCTGATTGCCGAAGGCTTCGACCTCGCCCTGCGCGTTTCCAAAACGCCCGCACCCTCGCTGATTGTGCGCCCGCTGGCCGAAATCCGTTTCGTCATCGTCGCTTCGCCCGCCTATCTGGCCGAACACGGCACACCCGAAACGCCCGAAGATTTGGTGCTCCATCAGGCCGTTCTGCCCTCTTATACCGATATGCGCCACCTCACGCTGACCCACCGCGAAAGCGGCCGGACCTCCGACATCACCCTCACGCCCGTGATTCAGACCGACAACACCTTGATGATCCGCGAGCTGGCCGCCGCCGGCGCGGGCATTGGCGTGCAGCCGCATTTGGCGGTCGAACAGGATTTGCAGCAAGGCCGCCTCGTGCACCTGTTGCCCGATTATGACTTGCCCGGCAACCCGCTCAACGCCGCCTACGTCGACCGCGCGTTTTTAAGCGCGAAAGTGCGCAGTTTTATTGATTTTCTCACCGAAAAAATGGAAAAGCTGTAACACATGCCGTCTGAAAAATTTGCGCAAGCACCACACAAAGCATGAAAACCTTGCCCGTTGCCGCCATCCTCGCCCTCTTCCTCCTTTCCGCCTGCGCCGCCGAATGGCAGAAACGCACCGCCCCGCAAGGCCAGCCCCGCTATGTTTTACAAACCCGCCGCGTCGGCACCATTCCGTCCGAAGGCCTGAAAACCATTACCGAACGCGACCTGCGCGCGGGCGATATTCTGTTTTCCTCCGAGCGCAGTCTGGTTTCCGTCAACGTGCGCCTGTTTAACCGTTCCGCCGTCAGCCATACCCTGATTTACCCGGGCAGCGGAGAAATCGCCGAAGCCGTCGGCGCAGGCGCTCAAAGAAACCAACCTGACCGCCGTTTTCAGACGGCCTGACCTTGACGATGGCGCCGTTGAAAAAATCCGCACCTTCGCCCGCCAACACCAAGGCAGCCGCTACAATCCCTTCGGCATCATCAAACACATCCCCTACTCCATCACCCGCCGCGCCTGCGACCTGCCCGTCATCCCGCGCCACATCCGCCTCTTCTGCCTCAGCTCGATGGCAGTCGTGCAGATTACCCCGTTCAACAGCAGCCGCTTTTTCTGCTCGCAATTCGTCGTCGAAGCCTTCAACCGCGCCTACAAACCGCTGACCGACACCGAGCCCGAATGGATTACCCCGTCCGACATCCTCAACATGCGCGAAGGCGATGTCCCGTCCGTCACCCCCTGTAACCAAACTGCAATGCGTCGGCCACCTGCAATGCAAACGCTCGGTTTGGAACTGGAGCTGTCGGGCACGCAAAGCGGCGGAGTAACACGCCCCGCAAATCAAATGCCGTCTGAACATCTGTTTTCAGACGGCATTTGATTTGCTGAGGCAGGCGCCCTGCCTGCGCAGTTTGCGTTTTTCATTCACTCCACTATATTTTTTACAACCGGGATGACCTGCGCTTTTTTGACCTTACCGAAATCATGTTTCAACAACACCAGCCCCGCGCCCAGCAGGATGATGTCTTTCACGATAAAGCTGTCCATACCCACCTGTGGCAGCGTGCTCAGCGTCACCACGCCGATGAGGATGACCAGCAAATCGCCGACGACGCCGATTTTGGGTTTGACATAACCCAGCGCCAGCGCGATATAGGCGATGCCCTCGACGACGCCGAGAAAATAGCTGGCGCCGTGAAAACCGAACAGCGTGTAAAGGAAATTGAGCCAAGAGCCGGAAATCAGCGGCTTGAGCGCCTCAACCTCAAAATCAAACCATTTGTAGATACCGAACAGCGCAATGATAAAGATAACGGAAAAACGCAATACGGCGATGTCGATGTCGGATTGTTGAAACCGTTGGCACAATGTTTTCATTTCATACTCCCGTCTTTGGTTAATCTGTCGATGCCGTATACAGCCGCGGCGCTTGTTTGCAGACGGCCGTATATAGGATTAGACAGAGCAGGCGGGATATTCTGACAAATCCGCCGCCGCCCGCCTGCAAACAGACGGCAGACAAGCCGATGCCGTCTGAAAATACAGCTTTCAGACGGCATCGGGGTTTTGCTTGAATTGTTTAAAAAACAGGAACATATAGTGAAACTTCTAAAAAACCAAACTGAGTAGGCCGGGCTGAAGCCCAGCCTACATATTTCGTTTTTTTCAGTCATTACACTATAACCGTAGATCGGGCATCTTGCCGAATCCTACCAAATCCCGTGCAGCGCCTCTTTAACCTGCGCTTTTACTTCCGCACCGAATTTGCGGCCCAGCAGTTTGCTCCATTCGTCTTCGGGCGTGTAGTTGACCAGATTCGGTGTTTTCACCACATCGCGGGCGACGCTGTAAATGTTGCCGAAATCGTCGATCAGGCCGACTTTTTTCGCCTCAACGCCGGTATAGATGCGGCCGCTGAACACGTCGGGATTGGCGGCGTCTTTCAGACGGCCTCCACGCCCGAGTTTGACCGCTTTGATAAATTCGGCGTGGATGTCGCCCAAAGTCTGCTGCCAGATTTTGGTTTGTTCGGGCGTTTCAGGCGTAAACGGGTCGCCCATGCCTTTGTTGCTGCCGGCGATTTTCAGACGGCGTTTGACGCCGAGTTTGTCCATCAGACCGGTCGCGTCGAAACCGCCACCGATCACGCCGATGCTGCCGACCACGCTGGATGGGTCGGCATAAATTTTGTCCGCTGCCGCGGCGATGTAGTAACAGCCCGAAGCGCACATGTCTTCCGCCACGACATACACGGGGATTTTCGGATGTTGTGCCTTGAGTTGGCGGATTTCATTAAAGGCGATACTGGAAACGACGGGCGAGCCACCGGGACTGTTGGCGCGGATAATGATGGCTTGGGCCTTGCCGTTTTTATAGACCGCCTCCATGCTGTCGCGCAGCATTTTGACCTGGTCGTCGAAACCGCCGCCGATGACGCCGTTGAGGCTGATCAGCGCGGTATGTTTTTCCGATGCCTGCATCTGCATCATCGGGCTCTTGCTGTCGCCACTGCTGCTGACTGCGCCTAAGAAGCCGAGAAACAGCAGCGCCGCCACGCCGCGCCAGATATTGCGCCAGATTCGGGCGCGGCGCTGTTCTTTGTAGGCTTCGAGCAGTACGTCGCGCAATGTATCACGCTCCCAATTTCCGCTTGAAGACTGCGGTTTCGGATTTTCCAATTCATTGAGTTTGTAGGACATTTTATTTACTCCATTCTCTTGATGTTGCGGATGATAAGGCCGTCTGAAAACAGTTCCCAAACACCAAAACTTTTTCAGACGGCCTCAGCCGTTACGAGCGGTAGTCCGCGTTAATCGACACATAATCGTGCGACAAATCGCAGGTATAAACCGCTGCTGCCGCTTTGCCGCGCTGCAAGTCGATGCGCACGGTGATTTCGTCGCGGTTCATCACCGCCTGACCCTGTTCTTCGGTATAGCTTTCCGCGCGGCCGCCCAGCTCGGCGACCAATACGTCGTCCAGCCACATTTTCAGGTGGTCGGTGTCCAAATCGTCTATGCCCGCGTAGCCGATGGCGGCGAGCAGACGCCCCAAGTTGGGGTCGGACGCGAAAAACGCGGTTTTCACCAGCGGCGAATGGGCGACGGCGTAAGCGACTTTGCGGGCTTCGTCGCGGTCGGCGGCGTTTTCCACTTTAATCGTGATGAACTTGGTCGCGCCTTCGCCGTCGCGCACGATGGCCTGCGCCAATTCCAGCGCGAGGCCGCCGAGCAGGGTTTTGAGCTGCTCATAACGCGGGTCGGCGGTGTTGTCGATTTCGCTTTGGCCGCATTTGCCGGTGGCGATGATGACGAAGCTGTCGTTGGTGCTGGTATCGCCGTCAACCGTGATGCAGTTGAACGACATATCGGCGATTTCCTTGGTCATCAGCTGCAACACGGGCTGGGAAACTTTGGCGTCGCAGGCGATAAAGCCGAGCATGGTCGCCATGTTGGGATGAATCATGCCGCTGCCTTTGGCGATGCCCGTAGCGCGCACGACGTGGTTTTCACCGACCTTGCCCTCGCGGCTGGCGGCTTTGGGCACGGTATCCGTGGTCATAATCGCGCGGGCGGCATCTGCCCACGATGCGGGTTTGACACGCGGCAGCGCGGCGATGATTTTTTCAGACGGCAAGGGCTCGAGAATCACGCCTGTGGAAAACGGCAAAACCTGCGTGGTTTGGCAGCCGGCGTGTTTCGCCGCGGCGGCGCACACTTCCACCGCATCCGCCCGCCCCTGCCCGCCCGTACCCGCGTTGGCGTTACCGGTATTGATGACCAGCGCGCGCACGCCGTCTTCGTCAAACAGGTGCGATTTGGCGATATACACGGGCGCTGCACAGAAGCGGTTTTGGGTAAAGACCGCTCCGACAGTGTTGTTCGGCGACAAAACCATCAGCGTCAAATCGTCGTGGTCGGGCTTTTTCACGCCCGCCTGACCGATGTAAATCTGTATGCCGTCGATGTGGCGCAGCTCGTTTTCGTGTTTTTCAACCAGGTTTACAGCCATTTTCGAAATCCTTTGTATGCGTTTTCAGACGGCATATTCATATTAAAGAGCGGTAAGGCCGTCTGAAAAGGGGCTTGAAATTTGAAGCCGGTTATTTCTCCGGATACGGTTTGAATCATAACGCGGCAAAGGCCGTCTGAAAACCCTGTGCGGGATTTCAGACGGCCTCTTTCTACGCAAATCAAAAACGGAACAACACCAAACTCAGCGCAATCACCCCCATGCCCGTTGTCAGGCCGTACACCGTTTCATGGCCGTCTGAATAGCGTTTGGCGGCCGGCAGCAGCTCGTCGAGCGCAAGAAACACCATCACGCCGGCAATCAGGCCGAACACCGTGCCGAAAACGGCAGGCGAAAGAAACGGCTTGAGAAACACATAACCCAACACCGCCCCCAGCGGTTCGGCCAAACCAGAGACCAGACAGGCCAAAACCGTTTTCCGCCTGCTCTTCGTGGCGAAATACACCGGCGCGGCAATGGAAATGCCCTCGGGAATGTTGTGGATGGCAATCACCAGCGCCAGCGGCATACCGACCTCGGGATTGTCCAGCGTGGCAAAAAACGTCGCCAGCCCCTCGGGAAAATTGTGCGCCGTAATGGCAAACGCCGCCATCATGCCCACGCGCGCGATGTGGCTGCGGCGGCGTTCCTGAAAATCCGGATCTTCCGCATCCAACGTTTCATGCGGATTGGGAATGAAATGGTCAATCAGCGCAATGCCGCCCATGCCCGCCAAAAAAGCCAGCGTCGTCGCGGCAAACCCGTGCTGCTGCCCGAATGCCGCCGCAAACGCTTCGTTGGATTTGGTAAAAATCTCGGTCAGCGACACATAAACCATCGCCCCGCCGGCAAATGCCAAACCAAACGACAACACGCGCGGGTTGGGCGTTTTGGAAAACATCACCAAGCCGCTGCCGAGTACGGTAAACAGGCCGGCGGCAAAGCTGATGCCGAAAGCGGTCAAAAGCTGGAACGTGGTTATGGAAGACAAAGCGTTCATGGCGGTTCAAATGAAAAAAATGGAAAACAAAATTTGTGCAAATGATAAAGTATATCATTTAAAACGAAAAGTCTGATTTGCAACTGGTGGGGATTTCTTTCAGACGACATGGAACTTTACAAAAAAAGCTGAAAGTCTCGGGAAACACTTGCAGGGGCGGGTTTTACACCCGCCCGAACGCCGGTATTTCTGAAATATTAAATATTTTCAATAGATTGAATATTTACAGGCGGATATAACCCCCCCCTGCAAACGGCGTTTCTTATTTTCAGACGGCCTTACCCGCCCCATCTGCCTGTTACTCCATGTAATCAAAATCCCCGCCATTTTTACCGATACGGAAAGTTTTAGTTAACAATAAAGAAAAGCCAAAGCCGATAAACACAGCCCGTTCAAACAGATTTCAAAAAAAAACCGCCGAGATTCGCACCCAAACTCAATAAAATATTAATTACATCACACTACATTTCTGTTATAATTCCGCCTGCTTTTCCGCGCCAACCTACAAGCCATTATATTAAAGAGGACAATCCTATGAGCATCAGAGTCGCCATCAACGGATACGGCCGCATCGGTCGCCAAGTCTTGCGCGCCATCTACGACTACGGTCTGCAAAACAAGCTGAAAGTCGTTGCCGTCAACGCCAGCGGCAGCTTGGAAACCAACACCCACCTGACCAAATTCGATACCGTACACGGCCGTTTTGATGCCGATGTCCGCCATGATGCCACCCATCTGATTATCAACGGCCACAAAATCCCCTACTTTTCCACCCGCAACCCCGCCGAGCTGCCGTGGAAAGACCTCGACGTCGATTTGGTATTGGAATGCACCGGCGCGTTTACCGGCAAATCCAAAGCCAACGTCCACCTCGAATCCGGCGCGAAAAAAGTGCTGATTTCCGCTCCGGGCGAAGCCGATGTTGACGCCACCGTCGTTTACGGCGTCAACGACGACGTACTCGCCCCCGAAATGACCGTCGTCTCCAACGCCTCCTGCACCACCAACTGCCTCTCGCCAGTCGCAAAAGTATTGAGCGAAAGCATCGGCATCGTCAAAGGCGCAATGACCACCATCCACGCGCTCACCAACGACCAAACCGTGACCGACGTGCGCCACAAAGACCTGCGCCGCGCCCGCAGCGGCGTGGAAAACATGATTCCGACCAAAACCGGCGCCGCCAAAGCCGTCGGCCTCGTTCTGCCCGAATTGAAAGGCAAACTCGACGGCCTCGCCATCCGCGTGCCCACCGTCAATGTTTCATTGGTCGATTTGAACTTCGTCGCCGCCCGCGACACCAGCGCGGAAGAAATCAACGGCCTGATGAAAGCCGCCGCCGAATCAGGCCGTCTGAAAGGCGTGTTGGGCTACAACGGGCTGCCGCTGGTTTCCATGGATTTCAACCACACCTCCGAAGCCAGCCACTTCGACGCGACGCTGACCAAAGTGACCGACGGCAACATGGTCAAAGTTTTCGCGTGGTACGACAACGAATGGGGGTTCAGCTGCCAAATGCTCAAAACCGCGTGCCGGATGTTTGACATGGAAGTGCCTGAGTTTAAATAAGGTTTTTTGATAAAACTGTGTTTTAACGATGTTGATTTTTGCGTAGGGTGGTGCTTGCACCCTACGAAAATTTCACTATATCAACGTATTATCCAAACACAATCTTAGTAAAAAGGCCGTCTGAAACCGTTTGCCGAGAGTAATCGAATTTCAGGCGGCCTTGTGTTTTTTCAGACGGCCTCACGCCGCACCACCTTCCCATGCCGATTCCGACGACGCGGCGTATAATTTTCAGACAGCCTCCCGATTATCAAAGGCCGTCTGAAACCGAACGAAAGGCATCCTATCATGATGAACCTCGTCAACACCCTGCCCATGCGCGTCATTCCCATCGACCGTGACCGCGCCGATTATGCCGTTTCCAAAAACCGCCTCAGCGACTACTTCGTCCGCAATCCGCAAGCCTTGAAACTGGCGATGCAGGCCGAACACACCGCACGCGCCGTGCGCATCGCCGCCCACGCCTGCGGCCTGTGGTTTGCCGAATGGCAGAACCCCGACAGCCGCCAAACCGTCCTCGCCGTCGCTCGCAAAGACACCATGCCCTTTGCCGCGATGTTTGAGAAAGCCTTAAACAGCGCGGATGTGACGGCGGCGCTGCGGCGGAACAGTTAAACAGGCCGGATTCAATAATCCGGCCTACAGCTGCGCCCGGCCCGCCCTTACCTATTCCCCCGCTTTACGGCATAATACGGCCCGTGTTTCCACATTCTTCCCGATAAAAGATAAAGGCCGTCTGAAAATGTCTGACAAAACCCCGTCGCTGTTTGGCGGCGCGATGATTATCGCCGGCACGGTAATCGGCGCCGGTATGTTTGCCAACCCCACCGCCACCTCGGGCATTTGGTTTCTCGGTTCGCTGGCGGTCTTGTTTTACACCTGGTTTTCCATGCTCGCGGGCGGGCTGATGCTGCTGGAAGCCAACACCCACTATCCGTACGGCGCGAGTTTCGACACTATGGTCAAAGACCTGCTCGGACAGGTTTGGAACGTCATCAACGGCCTTGCCGTGGCTTTCGTTTTATACCTGCTGACCTACGCCTATATTTTCGTCGGCGGCGACCTGACCGCACAGGGTTTGGGCAGTCTCGCCGGCGGCAAGGTTTCGCTGCCGGCCGGGCAACTGGTGTTCTTCAGCATTTTGGCCTTTTGCGTGTGGGCATCGACGCACTTGGTTGACCGCCTGACCTCGGTTTTAATCGGCGGCATGGTACTGACTTTTATTTGGGCGACGGGCGGCCTCCTGGGCAGCGTGAAACTGCCCGTATTGTTCGATACCGCGGCGCCTGCGGATACGCAATACTGGATTTACCTCGCAGCCGCCCTACCCGTCTGCCTTGCCTCGTTCGGCTTTCACGGCAATGTTTCCAGCCTGCTGAAATATTTCAACGGCGACGCGCCGAAAGTGGCGAAATCGCTCAAAGCGGGCACGCTGCTGGCGCTGGTCATCTACATCCTCTGGCAGCTTGCGATTCAGGGCAACCTGCCGCGCAACGAATTCGCGCCCGTGATTGCAGCGGAAGGACAGGTTTCGGTCTTGATTGGAATACTGGCGAAATTCGTCGCCGTCGGCAGCGTCGGCACGGCCTTGTCGCTGTTCGGCTATATGGCGATTGCCACCTCGTTTCTCGGCGTAACGCTCGGCCTCTTCGACTACATCGCCGATATGTTCAAATGGAACGGCACAGCCGCCGGCCGCACCAAAACTGCCGCGCTGACCTTCCTGCCACCGCTGGTCTGCTGCCTGTTGTTCCCCACCGGCTTCGTGACCGCCATCGGCTACGTCGGCCTCGCGGCTACCGTCTGGACGGCGCTCGTCCCCGCCATGCTGCTCTACAAAGCGCGGCAGAAGTTCGGCAGATCGCCGCAATACAGTGTGCGCGGCGGCTTCGGCCTGATGGTCTGGGTATTCCTGTTCGGCCTGATCAACATCGCCGCGCAGGTATTGAGCCAACTCGAATGGGTACCCGTGTTCAAAGGTTGAGCATTTTGCGAAAACAGAAACCGTGCATTTTTGAATGCCGTCTGAAAACCAAAAAAACAAACCCCCGCCATGTACGACTACATCCAATTCCACACCGACGAAAACTACCCCGAAAACCTGCCGCCCGAAAACGCCGCTACCCACATGGGCATGTACTGGCAATGGGCAGCCTTGCAGGGGCTGGCCAATCCCGTCTGGCAAACCGCACCCGAAACCGCCGCCGACTTCGCCGCCATGCAGGCCGGCCGCATGAGCGGTGCGCAGTTTCTGCTCAAACACATGGGCGGCGCACTCACGCCCGAAGACTTTACCGAGTGGGGGCAACGCTTTACCGAGTTCTACTACGACGACGAAGAAGACGGCTACGGCGCATTCATGGAAGACTACGTCAAAACCCTCAACACCCCCGCGCTGGGCGGCTTCTACTGCGCCGCCGACACCCCCGAAACCTACGCCGCCCTCGCCCCCGTTTTTCAGACGGCCTACCTCAACTGGAAACGCACGCTGAAATAATGTCCGACACAACAAACAACGCTTCGCAAAGGCCGTCTGGAAAAATGAACCGGTTCCCCCGTATCGACATCGCCGTCAACTGCTTCCGCCGCGGCGGCGGCATGGAGAGCTACACCCTCGACCTCGTGCGCGGGCTGACCGCACGGCAGAGCGCCGTAACCGTTTACGCCGCGCAGACCGACCCCGCCCTGCCCGAATACGCGCTGACGGAAGTGCACCAAATCAGGCAGAACCTGATCCCGAAAAAGCTGCGTCCCTATCTTTTCTCCACGCAGCTCGAAAACGCCCGAAACGGCAGCGATGCCCCGCTGATTGCCTGCAATCCCAGCGCTCATGCCGACATTTTCGTCTGCGGCGGCACGCATCTGGGCTATCTGGAAAATATGCGGCAAACCGCCACGCCGCTCGACAAGCTGACCGTGCGCCGCAACCGCAGCAATTACACCACCGCCAAATCCGTTATGGCACATTCGCACCTGATGCGGCGCGAGCTGGAAACACTGTACGGCGTGCCGTCTGAAAAAATCCGCGTCATCCACCCGCCCGCCGACACCGCCCGTTTCCGCCCCGACCCCGAAAACGCCGCAGCCGCCCGCGCCAAATACGGATTCAAAGACGACGAAACCGTGTTTCTATTCCCCTCCACCGGCCACAAACGCAAAGGCTTGGATCTGCTGGCGGAATTTTTCGAACACACCGATCTGCCCGTCAAACTCGCCGTCGCGGGCTCGCCGCTGCCGCGCCCGATGAAAAACGCAGTCGGACTCGGCTTCTGCAACAATATGCCCGAACTCTACCGTGCCGCCGATTTCACCATCATGGCCTCGCTCTACGAACCTTTCGGGCTGGTCGGTGTCGAATCCGTATTATGCGGCACGCGTGCCGTCCTCTCCGACAACATGGCCTGCACCGAAGTCATGAACGCAGACGCCGGCTTTTTCTTCTCCCGCCAACGCCCCGAAACGCTGGCCGAAGCCGTTTCCCAAGCCGTCGCCCTCAAACAGCGCAGTGAACACAGAATCGCCGACCCCGCCGCCGCGCTGACCTACGACCCGACATTGGAACACCATATCGACCGCCTGTACCAAATGCTGGCCGACTACACACAGGCCGTCTGAAACCCGCCAAAGGAACACCCGTGAAACTCATCATCCTCGACCGCGACGGCGTCATCAACCAAGACCGCGACGACTTTGTCAAATCCGTTGACGAATGGATTCCCATCGAAGGCAGCATGGATGCCATCGCCTTTTTGACGCAGGCCGGTTACACCGTCGCCGTCGCCACCAACCAATCCGGCATCGGCCGCAAATACTTTACCGTTCAGGATTTGAACGAAATGCACGCCAAAATGCACCGCCTCGCCGTACAGGCCGGCGGCGTCATCGACGGCATCTGGTTCTGCCCGCATCTGGCCGCCGACAACTGCAACTGCCGCAAACCCAAACCCGGCATGGTTCAAGATATTTTGGAACGCTTCCAGGCCGAAGCCGCCGAAACCTGGCTGGTCGGCGACAGCCTGCGCGATTTGCAGGCCATTGAAGCCGTCGGCGGCAAACCCGCGCTGGTGCTGACCGGCAAAGGCAAAAAAACGCTGGCCGAAAACGAAAGCAAACTGCCTGAAAACACACAGATTTTCAACAACCTGCTGGCTTTTTCGCAATATATTATGGGTTTGGAAGCAGAGAAGGCGGCTGAGGCCGTCTGAAAAAAATTTAGATACCGGTCGTAGGTCGGATTCCCGAATCCGACAATTTTCCTGAAGCCACCAATTTGTCGGGTACAAATATCCGACCTACGTTTGGCTACCATTCTTTTTCAAACGGCCTTTAACGCTGTTACCGCCAAATGCCGTCTGAAAAAGCCAATCCATCACAAACCTGTCCCCTCCCCCGCCGGCGGGGGAGGGTTAGGGTGGGGGTGGAAAGTCAGGCCGTCTGAAAAAACCAACTCAACGCCGCCCAAAAATCCGCAAGAAAGCCCTCTTATGCTCTTGATTAAAAACCTGATTTACTGGCTGATTCTCGCCACCACCCTGATTGCTCTGTTCCCCTTTATGCTCGCCGGCGCGCTGTTTCCCGGCGGTGCGCACAAAATGGCGCAGGTTTGGGTCGCTATCCTCAACTGGTCGCTCAAACACGTTATCGGCCTGAAATACACGCTGATCGGCGCGGAAAACATTCCCGACCGACCGTCGATTATCTGTTCCAAACACCAAAGCGGCTGGGAAACACTGGCTTTGCAGGAAATTTTTCCGCCGCAGGTTTATGTTGCCAAACGCGAGCTGTTTAAAATTCCGTTTTTCGGCTGGGGGCTGAAACTCGTCAAAACCATCGGCATCGACCGCAGCAACCGCCGCGAATCCAGCGAGCTGCTGATGCAGCAGGGTCTGGCGCGTAAAAACGAAGGCTACTGGATCGCCATTTTCCCCGAGGGCACGCGCCTGCCGCCCGGGCAGCGCGGCAAATACAAACTCGGCGGCGCGCGCATGGCAAAAATGTTCGAGATGGACATGGTGCCCGTTGCGCTCAACAGCGGCGAGTTCTGGCCGAAAAATTCCTTTCTGAAATATCCGGGCGAAATCACCGTCGTCGTCGGCAAACCGATTGCCCACAACAGCGGCGACGAAGCGGCGATGATGGCCGAATGCGAAAACTGGATCGAAGCGCGGCAGGCCGAAATTACCGGGCGCGGGCCGTTTGCGCCGAAAAAGGCCGTCTGAAACATGGCGCACTACCCGCACACCCTTTCAGACGGCCTCGAAATCCGCATCGCACTCAAACGCAGTGCAAAGAAAAACCTGATTCTGCGCCCGATAAACGCGCACGAAATCAGCATCAACATCCCGCCGTTCCTCAGCGAAAGCCGTCTGAAAAAATGGCTAGACGAAAACGAAACCCTGCTGCGCAAAACCCTAGCGCGCAAGCCCGCCGCGCCCGATCCGCACGAAAAACCCGGCAGCATCTGGTATCGGGGCGTTCAGACGGCTTTGGGTGAACACGGCGCCCAAACCATCGCGCTGATGCCGTCTGAAATCCTGCTGCCGCAAAAAGACTGGGACGCGCAAAAAAACCACCTGCGCCACTTCCTCACCGAACGCGCCGCCGAATACCTCCTCCCCCGCCTGCTGCGCCACGCCGACGCGATGAACCTCGCTCCCACCGCCGTCGGCCTCAGCAACGCCAAAACCTTCTGGGGCGTCTGCCGCGCCAAAACCGGCATCCGCCTCAACTGGCGGCTCATCGGCGCGCCCGAAGCCGTCGCCGACTACGTCTGTATCCACGAACTCTGCCACCTCCCCCACCCCGACCACAGCCCGCGCTTCTGGGCAATGGTTCACCGCCACACCCCGAACACCGACGAAGCCAAACGCTGGTTGAAAGCCAACGGCGGAGCGCTGTTTGTGTTGGGGTGAAGGCGGGTAGGCCGTAGGTACGGTTAGCCGCCCAAAGGCGGCGTAACCGTACTCCACGCGGTTCGAATGCTGATGCCGTCTGAAAAATGAGCAGACGTAGGCCGGGCTTCAGCCCGGCGGCTATCACAAACTAGGATTTTTGCTGGGCTGAAGCCCGGCCTACGGACTGTTATTTTTCAGAGTAGGTACGATTCGCCGCCCCAAGCGGCGTAACCGTACTCCACGCGGTTCGGATACGGATGCCGTCTGAAAAATAAAGCGGTACGGCTTGCGCGGGTTTGTACGGTTACGCCGCTTGAGGCGGCTAACCGTACCTACCGTCCTTCCCGACACCCCACCAATGCTGTCTGAAAATCCCCCCGATTCCCTTACGCCGAAATGTAAAATTTTGGTATGATTCACCCCTGTTTCTACCGTTCAGGCCAACCGATTATGTCCGTTTACACCAGCGTTTCCGACGACGAAATGCGCGCCTTCCTCACCAACTACGACTTAGGCGGATTCGTCTCCCTGCAAGGCATCGCGCAGGGGATTACCAACAGCAACTACTTCCTCACCACCACCGCAGGGCGTTACGTTTTGACCGTGTTTGAAGTGTTGCAACAGGAAGAACTGCCGTTTTTCCTGCGTCTGAAACAGCACCTCAGCGACAACGGCGTCGCCTGCCCCGCCCCCGTCGTGTGCAAAGACGGGCGCATGGATTCCGTCCTGGCCGGCAAACCCGCCTGCCTCGTTACCTGCCTGAAAGGCTCGGACACAAGCTGGGCAACCGCCGCACAATGTTTCAACACCGGTGCCATGCTGGCGAAAATGCACATCGCCGGCCAAACTTTCCCGCTCAAAATGGAAAACCCGCGCTACGACACATGGTGGCGCGAATCCGCCGCCAAACTGCTGCCCGTTTTGGATGCCGCCGATGCCGCGCTGCTGCAAAGCGAAATCGCATTTTTAGACCAACATTCAGGCAGCCACCTGCCCTCCGGCATCATCCACGCCGATTTGTTTAAAGACAATGTCTTGCTCGACGGCGAACAGGTCGCCGGTTTCATCGACTTCTACTACGCCTGCAACGGCAACTTCATGTACGACCTTGCCATCGCCGTCAACGACTGGGCGCGCACTGCCGACAACAAGCTCGACCAAGCGCTGTTTGAAGCCTTTTTAAACGGCTACGAAAGCGTGCGCCCACTTTCCGACGAAGAACGCACCTACTTCCCCACCGCCCAACGCGCCGGCTGCATCCGCTTCTGGGTCTCGCGGCTCTTGGATTTCCACTTCCCTCAGGAAGGCGAAATGACGTTTATCAAAGACCCCAACACCTTCCGCGATTTGCTGCTGAGCTTGAAATAACAAACAGGCCGTCTGAAATTCAGACGGCCTGTTCCTTTCCTCTTTCAATGCCCACCGCTTCCGCTACCGCCAAACGGCGGTTTGGCAAACCAAATCACGGCAATCATCAAGATAAACAACACACTACCTGCCATAAAGATTTCGTTTGAGCCGAGGATAAAACCTTCGCGGGTAATGGTGCGGACAATCTGCTCCACTGCCTGCGGCTGCGACAGCCCCTGCTGCATCATTCCATCTACCGCCTGCTGCGCGGCGGCGGAATACGGCGTGATGTGTTCAGCCATCTGCGTGTGGTGCAAGGCTTCGCGCCGCTCCCACATGGTGCTGACCACCGACACGCCGACGCCGCCCATAAATACGCGCAGGAAGTTTGACAGGCTGCTGGCGGTGGCGATTTGGTGGCCTTTCATCTGCGACAGGGTAATCGTGGTCAGCGGCAGGAAGAACATCGCAACGCCCAAGCCCTGCCAGAACTGCGGCCAAACGACGCTGCCCATATCCATGCCTGCGTAAAAATCAGTGCGCCAGTGAAAGGTAAAGGCGAACACCAAAAAGCTCGCGGTAACCAAAATCCGCATGTCGATGCGGTGGCCGAAACGCCCGATTATCGGTGACAACACAATCGGCAGCAGCCCGACGGGGGCGGCGGCCAGACCCGCCCAAGTGGCGGTGTAGCCCAGATTCGACTGCAACACCAGCGGCAGCAGCGTCAGCGTGCCCATATACACCATAAAGCCCAGCGAAGTCGCCAAAACGCCGATGGTGAAATTGCGGTTTTTAAACAGCGACAAATCGACAATCGGGTATTTTTCGCCCAATTCCCACACAACAAAATACGTCAGGCACACTAGCGCAATCACGCTCAGCGTGATGATTTCAGCCGACGCAAACCAGTCGAGCTCTTTGCCGCGGTCGAGCATCATCTGCAACGCGCCCACGCCGACCACCATCAGCACCAGCCCCGTGTAGTCGATAGGCGTTTTCACGATTTCCGTTTCACGTCCGCCCAGTTGCCGGCGGGTAATCCAAGCCGACATGATGCCGATGGGGATATTGATGAAGAAAATCCAACCCCAATGCCAGTTGTCCGAAATCCATCCGCCGAGAATCGGCCCCAATACGGGTGCAACCACCACCGTCATCGCCCACAAAGCCAGCGCCAGCGTGCGCTTTTCGGACGGGTACGACGCCATCAGCAGGCTTTGCGACAGCGGAATCAGCGGCCCTGCAATAAAACCCTGCAACACGCGGAACAGCACCAGCAGGCCGAGGTTAGGCGCCATGCCGCACAGCCACGAGGTGACGACAAACCCGATGACCGCCCAGACAAACACCCGCACCTCGCCAAACCGCCGCGCCATAAAGCCTGTCAGCGGCACCGACACGGCATTGGCCACCGCAAACGCGGTAATCACCCAAGTACCCTGCGTCGTCGCCGCACCCAAATTGCCCGCAATCACAGGCAGCGCGACGTTGGCGATGGTCGAGTCCAAAACTTCCATAAACACCGCAAGGCTTAAGGCCACCGTTACCAGCGCCAGCCGCAAACCCTGCAAAGGGGGATGGTTCATATTGTTTTTCCCAAAAATTCAGACGGCCTGAGCTTGGCTGAACGTCTGTCTGATGCGGATAAAAAAGCCGCGGCCTTGATAAAGGTCGGAAAGGCCGGGACCTTTGCAAAGGCTCAGGCCGTCTGAAATTTCTGTCGGCAGTATGGCTTTTTCAGACGGCCTGCATCGTTTCCAACCTTCCAAAACAACACGGCCTCTTCGAATCCAATCCAAGAGGCCGTCTGAAAACTTACTTCGCGTATTTCTCAAAAATCTGTTCGATTAACGCATCGGCAGCCGTCCAATCCACGCTGCCGGTGTCGGGCGATTCGGCGCCGCGTTCGGCCGCCGCCGTCATGGTTTTGCCCGAACCGTCGCCGCTGACATCCACATCAACCGTCATCGACAAACCGACGCGCAGCGGGTTGGCTTTCAGCTCTTTCGGATCCAGACTGATGCGCACGGGAACGCGCTGCACGACTTTAATCCAGTTGCCCGTCGCATTTTGCGCCGGCAGCAACGAAAACGCGCTGCCCGTACCGGCCGACAAGCCCATGACTTTGCCGTGGTAAACCACTTTACTGCCGTACAAATCCGCCGTCATTTCAACGGGTTGGCCGATGCGCATCCGGCGCAGTTGTGATTCTTTGAAGTTCGCATCCACCCATAAATTATCCAGCGGCACCACCACCATCAGCGGTGCACCCTGCGCGACCTGCTGGCCGACTTGGATGATGCGTTTGGCAACCTGGCCGGCAATCGGCGAACGGATTTGCGTGCGCTGCAGATTCAGCCACGCATTTTTCACATGGCTCACGGCCGTCTGAACGGCGGGCTGCTGGCGCAGCGGAATATTGTCGCCCAACGCCGCTTTCGCCGATGTTTCCTGCGCTTCCACCGCTTTGAGCGCCGCCTGTGCCTGCACCACCGCCGCGCGCGCGTGGCTCAATTCTTCGCCGGAAACCGCATCCGTGCCCTCAAGTTGTTCGCGGCGGCGCAAATCAGCCTGCGCCCGCGCCAAATCGGCCTTGCGCAACAAAACCTGTGCTTTGGCCTGCGAATTGTCGGCGGTACGCTGTTTGTTTTGGCGGATGGCCTGAACCAGCTCATTTTGCGCACGTTCGTAAGCAAGCTGGTAATCGCTGTCGTCCAACACCACCAGCACATCGCCTTTTTTTACCAAATCGGTGTCTTCGGTCATCACCTTGCGCACCGTGCCGCCGATTTGCGGGGTAATCTGCACCAGATGTCCCGCCACATAAGCATCTTCGGTTTCTTCCTCATGCTGCCAAATCAAAAAATAAGCCAGCACAAAACCCAGCGCGATAATGATAAACAGCAAAGTCACTACCGTCAGATTACGCTTGCGGCGGTTTGGCGCACCTGAAACCGTTTTTCCCAAACCGCTTTGCGGGCTAGCGCCATGTTCCGTATCCATGAATACTGTTCCCAATTTTTCGATAAAACGCTAATAGTAAAATAAAAAATCTACTTCGTTGGCTGCGGCTTGTCGTACTACCCGTACTGTCTGCGCCTTGCCGCCTCGTATCTTTCTTATTTTATTTCACTATAAAAAACCGTTTGCCGATAAATACTTAAAATTCCTGCCAACGCCCGATTCATCTGCCGTTGCGGCGGGAGGAAAAGAATGGTGCATTTTATAACCGCCCTATGGCTCAAGCAAGTGACTATACCTGCATCAACGCAGGTATAGTGAATCAAAAGAAAAAACCTACTTCGTTAGCTGCGGCCGGGCTCAAAGAGAACGGTTCACTAAGGCGCTGAAGCGCCAAGTTCATCTGTCCCGTACTACCCATACTGTCTGCGCCTTGCCGCCTCGTATCTTTTTTATTTTAATTCACTATAAAAGGCCGTCTGAAAAGTTCAGACGGCCTGTATCCGGCAACGTTTACCACATCCGAAAACCGCCGCCGAGCTGGTTGTGTACATTACTCCAAGCGGTCAGCAGTTCGGCGCGCTGTTGCGCGGCCTGCATTTTGACTTTTAAGGCCTCGTCCTGTTTTTTCAGGGTATCCAAGCCGTTTTCCAAACCGGCTTTCACGCGGCTGCGGGCGGATTGCACGGATTTTTCGGCGGTGACGGCCATTTTGTCGGTCAGGTTCTGCTTGGCGCGCTGGTTTTGATAGTCGGAAACGGCATCGGCGGCCGCGCGCATGGCGTTGAGCACGGTTTGGTCGTAAAGGGCGACCTGTTCGTTATACTCGGCGCGGCGGCCGGCGAGCTTGGATTTCAGCGCACCTGCGGTGAAAATCGGCAGGTTGACGGCGGGTACGATGCCCAACATTCCGGAACTGCGGCCGTGTACGACATTAAATGCGTCGATGTGCGACAGGCCGGCCAAAACTTTCAGCTCGATGTTGGGGTAAAACTCGGCTTTCGCGGCGGCAACGCTGCTCATGCGCGAGGACAGCAGGGCTTTTTGCGCGGCGATGTCGGGGCGGGTCGCCAAGATGTCGGCGCGGACTTTGTCCACCGCCAAAACCGGCGCGACTTTGGCTTTTTCGGGTGCGTCTATCATCAGGCCGTCGGGCGTTTTTCCACACAAGGCGGCAAGGCTGTGGCGGATTTGCGCGTTTTTTTGTTCTAACGACAGGCGTTCCATCTGCAACTGCTGTTTCTGCAATTCCAACGGATAAAGGTTTTCAGACGGCATCAGCTTGGCGTTGATGCGCCGCTGCATGAGCTGGCGGATTTTTTCGACGGTTTCGATGCGCTGTGAAATTAAGGCGGATTGTGCGTTCAGCGCCTGCCAGGCGAAATATTGCGCGGCCACGGCGTGCGCCAGCCCGTTGCGGGTTTGCACGGCTTCATACGCCAGCGCCTGCTGTTTGCCTAATACGGATGCGATTTCGGCGCGGTTTTTGCCCCAAAAATCAAACGACCAGCTGCCCTGCAATGCGGCATTGGCCAGCAGCAGGGTGTGGTCGGTTTCGGCTTGAGGCGAGGTGGGCTTGGGCGAAACGTAGGCACCGATGCCGCGTGCGGTCAGACCGGCTTGCGGCAGGTTGGCGGCGCGGGTAATGCCCAACTGCGCCTGCGCCTGATCGAAACGCGCCTGCGCGGCGCGCAAGTCGGGCGCGGTTTTGACGGCTTCTTCAATCAGCCGGTTGAGTTTTTGATCGCCAAGCTGCTTCCACCAGCCGTCTTGCGCGACGGCGGATTTGGCTTGGGATAAAGAATGCGCCGCGGGCTCTGCCAACGGCGCCTGTTTGCCAAACGGGGCGCAGGCTGCCAATGCGGTTGCGGCAATGACGGCTGCGCCCGTTTTGACGGTTGTGTATTTCATGGACGGACTCCGTGTTGTGCGCAGCCGCCCGAAAAGCGGAAATCAGTCTTCCAGATTTTTAAACAACTTATCCAAAAGATGCTGCAACTGCGCATAATCTTCTTCGGTGAATGCTGCCCAAGCCTCGCCGCTTTTTGCAGAAACAAACGGCCATACTTTCTGGATAAACGCCTCACCCTCTGCAGTCAATTTTAGCACAATCTGGCGGCGGTCCTGCTGGTTGATATGGCGCTCGACCCAGCCGTGTTCGACCATTTCGTCGGAAAGGCGGGTGGCGCTGGTACGGGTCAGATCCATCAGATCGCTCAGGCGCGAGGGCAGGATTTCGCTGTTGGGGCTGACATAAACGGCCATCATGGCAAACCACAGGTTTTCGTTAATCCCGTAGGATTTCAGTCCCTCGTTCAGACGGCCCGTCAGGCGCTCGGTCACGACACGCATCAGACGCGACACCCGAACCTGAGACTCGGGGAAATTAGGAAGGCGCTCAGACAAAAGCTGCAGGGCGGTAATTAATTCGGCTTGTGAAAAACTCATTTGTATTGTCTCTCTTGAAATGGTTGGTTGTTGTATGACAAAGTAAAATAAAACGACAAAACGGTTCGGCTTCAATGCAGATATTTGCTATTCAGGCGTTATACTAATTCAGCCGAAATTTTTTCCAATGAAATTCTGACAATCGGTAGTTTCCGCATACAAACGGACAAACCCATTTATTCAAAATTTCACAACTACATGTATTATTTTAAAATTTTTTTGTTTTATATTTTTATTGCATATATCGTCATCATACCACCAAAGATTGGTCTTACCTACCTTTAGTAACAATTTAGAAAGACATATTTTCAATTTGGTTCACGCCTTTTTCAGAAGCCTCCAACCCACACCCATGAAATCATTCCGAAAATTTCCATTCGCCCCCGCAAATGTAAACCCAAAATGTTTAAATAAACCTGATAGTTACATATCTTAATAACTACCCGGCAAACGTTTGTATCCGCAAAAAACAGCGGCCAAGCCACCCACACTCCCCCATCATACAGATGCCGTTTTTCTGCAACACAAAATACAACACTCCCCTCCCCGCTTATATTAAAATATACGGCCTGTGGTTCGAAAACCTCCCACTTGACGCCGCCCGTCCACCGCGTCTAAACAAAACTAAGGAAACCGAAAAATGTCCCGCAACGATGCCGAACTCGGCAGCCTTTCCCTTTTAGGCAACCAAAACACGCGCTATCCCGACCGATACGCGCCCGAAATCCTCGAAGCCTTCGACAACAAACATCCCGGCAACGACTATTTCGTCAAATTCGTCTGCCCCGAATTCACAAGCCTCTGCCCCATGACCGGCCAGCCCGATTTCGCCACCATCGTCATCCGCTATATTCCCGGCGTCAAAATGGTGGAAAGCAAATCGCTGAAACTCTATCTGTTCAGCTTCCGCAACCACGGCGATTTTCATGAAGACTGCGTCAACATCATCATGAAAGACCTCATCGCGCTGATGGCGCCGAAATACATCGAAGTATTCGGCGAATTTACCCCGCGCGGCGGCATCGCCATCCATCCGTTTGCCAACTACGGCCAAGCCGGCACCGAGTTCGAAACGCTCGCCCGCAAGCGTTTGTTTGAACACGACTGCCAATAATTCCCCTCAATATTTTTCAGACGGCCTATCTCTTATAAAAACAGGCAGGCCGTCTGAAACCTGTGTTTTCCGTTTTTTCAGACGGCCTGATGTATGCCCAATGCCGTCTGAAAACCGCATTCCCGAAAGCAAACCAATATGTATCGATTTACTTCCGCCCAACAGCACAAAGCCCTGTTTTGGCTCGTTTTGTTCCACATCCTCATCATTGCCGCCAGCAACTATCTGGTGCAGTTTCCGTTTCAGATTTTCGGCATCCACACCACTTGGGGCGCGTTTACCTTTCCGTTTATCTTTCTCGCCACCGACCTGACCGTGCGCATTTTCGGCGCACGGCTTGCGCGGCGGATTATTTTCCGCGTGATGTTTCCCGCACTGGCGCTGTCTTATGCGCTGTCCGTGCTGTTCAGCAACGGTGCTTGGACGGGCTTTTCTGCGCTGTCGGAATTCAACAGCATTGCAGGCCGCATCGCGCTCGCCAGTTTCGCCGCCTACGCGCTCGGCCAGATTCTCGACATCACCGTCTTCAACCGCCTGCGCCGTCTGAAATCATGGTGGGCCGCGCCGACCGCCTCTACTTTTCTCGGCAACGCGCTGGATACGCTGGTCTTTTTCAGCATCGCCTTCCACGCCGGCAGCGACGCTTTTATGGCAAGCCATTGGCCGGAAATTGCTTTTGTCGATTATCTGTTCAAACTCGCCATCTGCACCCTCTTCTTCCTGCCCGCTTACGGTTTGGTATTAAACATCCTGGCCCAAAAACTGACTTCGCTGCAACAAACGGATTCGGAACAAACCGCCGAATTGGCCGCGCAAGAGTTGTAAAAAACGCCGGAAAACACAAAGGCCGTCTGAAATTCTTCAGACGGCCTTTGCTGATTTTGCGGGCGTTTAAATGACTTCCAATACGAAATAATGACGCAGTTTGTTATATACCTTATCGGTTACATTGATGCAGCCGTTGGTCATGATGCGGTCGGACACGCGCTTGGACGCAATCCGCTGCATACGGCGTTCCGACGGAATCTGCGTCCACACGCGGTGCAGCGCAAACAGGAAATCGCCCTGCTCTTTAAAGCCGATGACTTCGCCGCCGTAACCGGGCTTTTCGGTACGCATCAGGCGCAGGTTGAATTGGCCTTTGGGCGTGGTTTTGCCGATTAACACGGGGTAACATTTTTTGTCGTCGGCAAAGCAAAGCTCGGCCCTCGAGGTATCGACGACCACTTTTTTGCGTTTCATAAATTCAGCCGCAGTCTCGGCTTGGACAAAAGACGCCAAGCCGGCAAACAGGACGGCGCACAAAATCAGTTTGTTCAAAAATCTTCCTTAATTATTGACGGATACGGCGCGGCGTTTTCTCCACTTCGCGGATAATCACTTCCGGCTCTGCTTTGGGTGCCGGCGGCGGGCAAACAGCGTCTTTCGGAAACACGGGATTCCAGTGGAAGCTGCGCGCGTATCGGTTTTTATCATAAATAACTTTGTATTGGCAAGTAGTTACGTCTTCCACGCCGGAAGTGTTTTCAGGGTCGGCGCCTACGCCCGGTGTGTGGAAGTGGAACAGGTAATCCCACTCGCGCACGCGGAACATTCCTTCGTCGTAATGCGGACGGCCTAAAATTTTATAAATATCGTCTTTGGTCAGGCCGGGCTTCATTTTTTCCAGCTCGTCAAAAGTCGGGAACGTGCCGCGGCCTTTGTTGAACGTAAGCGAGTAAGGTTTGGGGAATACCGGATTTTCGGTCGTACCGTCTGCTTTGACGTCGCTTTTGGTGGCGCAGGCAGCCAAAAGGCTTACTGCCAACAATGACAGACCCGCTTTGATGATTTGTTTGGTTTTCATAGAGTTAGATCCTTTTTGATTTCCCGCACGTTTGAAAAAAGGCTGCGCACAGCCGAATTTTCAGACGGCCTGTTAGTAAAACGGCAATGATTTCGGAATCCGCCAAACGCCTGCTTTGCCCTGTTGATGCTGACATTTATTGTCAGTTTGTAACACTTATCCGCCGAAACGGCGCCGTATTTCTACGGAGGATTTTGCCGAAGCGGCAAACTGCGTTTGCGTTGTTTCTTTTAAGCGCTGTTTTCTTTGGATTTTATTTTTTCATTGTTCGTCGTTTGGCTTTCCTTGCTGATAATCCATGCAAATTCCATGCCATTTTTTTCAGACGGCCATGCAGACGCACAAAGGCCGTCTGAAAAACAGGACTGCTGTTTTCAGACGGCCTTGATTTCAAAAAAACTAAACGGCTTAACCTTCGACTTTGACTTCGACGCGGCGGCCTTCGGCATCGTTGCCTTGTGCGCCGACGCTGGTTTCAGGTTTGCGCAATTCGATGCTTTCGGCTTTCACGCCTTGTGCTTCAAAGAAGGCTTTTACGGCTTGGGCACGTTTTTTCGACAGGGCTTCGTTGGATTTTGCGTTGCCGGTGCTGTCGGTGAAACCGCTGATGACCAGTTTTTTGCCTTCTTTGCCTGCGGTAATCACGTCGGCAACAATGCTTTCTGCGCCGTCGGCGATGTCGTTTTTACCGGTGGCAAAATAGAATTTGGCCACGCCGTTTTCGTACACTACGCGGGCGTTGGCGCTGTTTTGCGCAGCAGGGGCGGAAGCGTCGGCAGACGCAGAGGCGGCAGCCGCTTGAGATGCAGCAGAAGCGGAAGAAGCGGAAGAAGCGGAAGAAGCGGAAGAATCAGCCGGTGCAGACGAAGGCAGAGCCGCGGCGAATGCGCCGGATGCAGGAATATCAGTCAGCATAGCATTGTCGGAAGTGCCCGATGCGCCGGATGCGGCAGAGGCTGCGGACGCGGCGCTTTCAGACGGCGCTGTGCCTTTTTTGTCGCTGCAACTCTTGAAGGCAAACAATGCAGCGAACAGCGCAATGCCCAAAACAATCCATTTGCCGGTGCCGCCGCCCGATTTGGCTGCAACAGCCGTACCGCCGACTGCCGCAGTAGTCGCGCCCGCTGCACCGAAGCCGCTGACGATGTTGCCCAAGCCGCCAAACAGGCCGCCCAGGCTGCCGATGCCCAGCGCAGACAGCATATTGCTGCTCAGGGCGCTGGAAAGCCAGCCCTGCTGTTGACCGAGCAGGCCGAGAATTTGCGAACCGCCCAGGTTGTCGCTTTGCGCTTTACCGCGCAGCGCCGACAATACCAGCGGCAGACCCAATGACAGGGTCGAACCTGCGGCGGCCTTGGAAACGCCGCTTTCCTGTGCGATTTGGTCGGACACGCTGGCTGCGTTGCCGCCCAAAAATTGCGGCAGCAGTTTGTTGCCCAGTTCGGTCAGGCCGCCGACATTGCCGTTTGCGGCTTGGGCGACGGTGTCGCTCAGATTTTGGCCGCCTGCGCCGCTGATTAAGTCAACCAAGCTCGAAGCATTGCCTGCGCCGCCGCTGACGTGTTTGACCAAACCGGCTACCAGTGCAGGCACGGCCAAACCGGCCGCTTTGCTGCTGTTTTCGGCATTTTCGCCGTTAGCGGTCAAGAATTGGCTCAAAACGCCGCCTACTTGGTTTTGCAATAAATTACCCAAATCAAAAGACATCGCTGTTTCCTCAATGATGGTAGAAAAAAATGACGGGACGACGGATGGTTCCGCGGCTGTTTTTCCGGTTGAAAAAACGGCTTTGCAGGCAAAACGCCTGCAAACCCCTGTATATAAAATCTCTGAATTTGGTCGCAATACTACAACAGGCCGTCTGGAAAATCCTACCCCGCGCCCTTGAATTTAAACTCTTTTTACTAACTCTTTAGCTTATGCAAACTTCTCTGAACTTATAAAAACGGATTATGGCGCCGCTCGTGGCCGATGGTGGTCATCCTGCCGTGCCCCGTTATCACGCGGGTTGCTTCGGGCAACACCAGCAGTTTGCTTTTGATATTGCTGATTAAATCGTGATGATTGCCGCGCGGAAAATCAGTTCGGCCGATAGTTTCGTAAAACAAAACATCGCCCGCAATCAGTAAATCCGCCGCCGCGCAGTAAAATACCACCTGCCCGGGCGTATGGCCGGGGATATGTAAAACCTGAAACTCATACGCGCCCACCGACAGCGTTTCGCCCTCATGCAGCCAACACGTCGGCACAAACGCGGGCGATACGGGAAAACCGTAACCCGCCGTGGTTTCTGGTAGGGATTGCAACAGAAACTCATCGTCTTCGTGCGGCCCGATAACAGGCACATCGTGATGACGCAAAAATTCCACCACCCCGCCCGCATGGTCGAGATGGCCGTGTGTCAGCCAAATTTCCTTAACATTCAAACCTTTGGATTTGATTTCTTTGAGCAGATACGGCACATCGCCGCCCACGTCGGTCAACACGGCTTCTTTGGTTTCGTCGTCCCATAATAAAGTGCAATTCTGGCGGAACGGCGTAACCGCGATAATTTCAAACTGCAAAGACATATTTGGTTCCTTAAATTAACAATCTGATTTTATAGTGAATTAAAATAAAAAATCTACTTCATAAAAAATCTACTTCGTCGGCTGCGGCTGAGCTCAAAAGAGAACGATTCACTAAGGCGCTGAAGCGCCAAGTTCATCTGTCCCGTACTATCCGTACTGTCTGCGCCTTTGCCGCCTTGTATCTTTCTTATTTTACTTCACTATAACTGGCAAAGGCCGCCTAAAAACCCAAACGCATATTTTTCAGACGGCATTTCAATCATTCGGTATAATAACCCGTCTAATAAAAACATCAGGGAAAACATGAAAACCATCATACCGATTTTCGCCGCACTTTTCATCAGCGCCGCCGCCTACGGCGCGGATTTGATGCTGGCGCAGGAATATAAAGACCAAAACATTACCGGCTGGGCGATGAGCGAAAAGCTCGACGGTGTGCGCGCCTATTGGGACGGCAAACGGCTGGTCAGCCGCCAAGGCTACGCGTTTACCCCGCCCAAAGGCTACACCCGCCATTTTCCGCCCTACCCGCTTGATGGCGAATTATTCAGTGCGCGCGGGCAGTTTGAACAGATTTCTGCCGCCGTCCGCACCGAATCGGGTGACTGGCGCGGCATCAAACTGCACGTTTTCGACGTTCCCCAAGCCGGCGGCAATCTTTATCGCAGGCTCGCCGTGTTGCAAAACTGGCTGACCCTCCATCCCGACGCCAACATCGCCGTTATCCCGCAAACGCCCGTGAAAAGCGCCGAACACGCGCAAGCGTTTTTAAAAGAAGTAGAAACCGCCGGCGGCGAAGGGGTAATGCTGCGCCACCCTGATTCCGCCTACCAAAGCGGCCGCAGCAGCCTTTTGCTGAAACTCAAAAGCGAACACGACGCGGAATGCACCGTCACGCGCCACTACGAAGGCAAAGGCCGCAACGCGGGCAGGCTCGGCGCGGTCGGCTGTAAAAACGAATTGGGCGAATTTAAAATCGGCAGCGGTTTCAAAGACACCGACCGCGTCAACCCGCCACCCGTCGGCGCACTCATCACCTACCGCTACCGCGGATTTACCCAAAAAGGCACGCCGCGTTTTGCGACGTTTCTGCGGGTGCGGCGGGATAAGTAAAGCGTTTGAAAACAAGGCCGTCTGATATTTCGGCTACGGTAACCGGATTTCAGACGGCCTTTGTCTATCTCAACAGCGGATTATTTGCTGCCCCACACTTCTTCAACGATGCTGCGGATCAGCGCCAGTTTTTTCCATTGGTCTTCTTCGGTCAGCTCGTTGCCTTCTTCGGTAGAGGCAAAACCGCATTGCGGGCTGAGGCAGAGCTGGTTGATGTCCACATACTGCGCGGCTTCTTTGATGCGCTCGATGATGGCTTCTTTACTTTCCAGTTCGCCTGTTTTGGAAGTGACCAAACCTAACACGACTTGCTGGTCTTTGATGAAACGCAGCGGTTTGAAGTCGCCGGCGCGGTCGCTGTCGTATTCCAAGAAGAAACCGTCCACACGGCAGCCGCCGAACAGGATTTCGGCCACCGGCTCGTAACCGCCGCTGGAGAACCAAGTCGAGCGGAAGTTGCCGCGGCAGATGTGCATGGTAACCGCCATATCGGCAGGCGCGGCATCACGGATGTCGTTGAGCATTTTCACATAACTCTTGGCAGTAGCGTCCACATCCACGCCTTGCGAGGCGTAAAGCGCGCGTTTTTCTTCCGAGCAGAACTCGCCCCAAGAGGTATCGTCGAGCTGGAGAATGCGGCAGCCTGCGTCGTAAAACGCTTTAACGGCGTCGATGTAGGCGGCGGTGATGTCGGCCAACAGCAGGTCGTTATTGCCCGCATAGCGTTCAATCAGCTGCGGATTGGGCGTGCGCACGCAGGTAATAAGGTGAAGCATACTCGGTGACGGAATGGTAAATTTCACGGGATAGCCGTCGGCTTCTTCCTGCAAGGCTTTAAAATGATTCAAAAACGGGTGAACTTTGGGAAACTCGATTTTATCGGTAATCTTTAAGGTCACGGGGCGGTGCATCGTCGCTTTAAACTGCGTGCTGTATTGCTCGGTTTCAATCAATTCCACGCCCAAAAGTTCAAACAGAAAATCCAAATGCCACCAAGTGCGGCGGAATTCACCGTCGGTGACGTTGGGCAGGCCGACTGCTTTTTCTTTGGCAATCAACTGCAAAACTTCCTCGTCTTCCACTTTGTGCAGCGCTTCGGCCGAACAGTCGCCGCAAGCGCATTGGCGGCGCGCCCGCTTCAGCGCTTCCGGACGCAAAAAGCTGCCGACAATATCGAAACGGTAAGGCGCACGGTCGCGCATGGTTGCTTGGGGGAATAATTTGCTCATGATTTATCCTTTTGGGTTGGCATTGAATACAGGGATTGAGTATAGCAGAAAGCGCGTTCAGACGGCGTTTGCGGCAAGAGGCCGTCTGAAAAAGATTTTTCAGACGGCCTCTTTGTCAATCCTTTTTCGCCAGACAGAATACCGTTAATCCGGCAAGGCGGTTGAGATGCTGAACCGGCAAATCCAAGCGGCACAAAGCCGATAAAAATCCGTTAACCGCCGGATGATGGATTTTCAATTGCGACTCAACCCGTTGCGGTTTCAGACGGCCTGCCATACGGGTTACGGCGGCAATGGGAAAAACCGTTCCAAAGCCGTAATGGCTCTTGATAATGCGCAAACCTGCCTTTGTAACGACATTTTCCAACTCTTGGAGATTATAGCGGCGGCAATGTTCTAAAAACACATCATGTCCGCTCCATAAAAATTGGAAGGCCGGTACGGAAATCAGAAATTTTACTCCCCCTTCATTTTTCACTTTTCCGATATATTCCTGCAACAATGACAAGTCGTCTTCAACATGCTCCAATACATCCATCATCAGCACCAAATCTGCATCGGCAGTTTCAATATTCCGGCGGAAGCTGACCGGTTTGTCCGCATACGTTCCGTTTCTGTCTGCCCCGTAGCTGATGTCTACACAGCAGGCGGATTGTGCGACTGTATTTTCCAAAAGGTAGCGCGTAAAAAAGGCCGAACCTGCGCCTACGTCCAAAATGCGCGAAAAATCCTGTCCCTTTAAAAGTTCGGTTACAGCCCGCGCTTTTGCCCGATAATACCAGTGCCGGCTGATGTCGCTGCCTAAAATATCACTCTCTTTTAAATCCATTCGTTTTTCTTAACCGTTTTGTTTTTCAGCAGATAGCGGGGACGCTTTTTCGTTTCCTGATAAATCCTGCCGATGTATTCGCCCAATATTCCGATACCGATAAGCTGTATACCGCCTAAAAACAAGACCGATACCAGTAAAGACGGGTAACCTTTGACATCGCTCCCGAAAAGCAGGGTGCGGATGACAATCCAAGCTCCGTAGCAAAAGGCCGAACCGGCCAAAAGCATCCCGATATAGGTCCAAATCCTCAGCGGGACGGTTGAGAAACCCGTAATGCCCTCCAAGGCCAGATTCCAGAGTTTCCAGCCGTTAAACTTGCTTTTACCGACCACCCGTTGCGGACGGCTGTACCCGACCACAGCGGTATTGCCGCCCACCCACGACAAAACGCCTTTCATAAATAGATTATGCTCCGGCAGGCTGACAATGTTTTGCAATGCTTCCCGCGAAATCAAACGGAAATCTCCGACATTTTCTTCGATTTTCAGACGGCTCATTTTATTGTGGATCTTATAAAATGCCGATGCACTCCACCGCTTGAAGCAGGAATCATCGGCACGGTCAGTCCGCTTGGCCAATACCATATCCGCCCCTTCCTGCCACTTTTCCACCATCAGCGGGATCACTTCTATCGGATCCTGCAAATCCACATCCATGGGAATAACCGCATCCCCGCCCGCATGCTCCAATCCGGCAAACAACGCAGCTTCTTTTCCAAAGTTACGGGTAAAATGCAGTGGCCTGACCAGCGGGTCGGCAGCGGCCAACATATCCAGCAACTCCGCTGTTTTATCGCTGCTGCCATCATTGATAAAGACGATTTCCACGCGGTAGTCTTGAAGTTTCGGAAACGCCCTTACAGCCTGATAAAACAACGGTATCGTATCTTCTTCATTGAATACGGGCACAACCAGAGAAATATTCATGTTATTTTTATTTTTGCCTGAAGATTAAAAAATTCGAACCTAAAAAGCCCAAAAGCCAACTGCCGGTTGCCGTCATGACCAAAGCAAATGCAGAGTGAAGCTGAAAAAAATCCGTCAGCCAACCACCTGACACTGCTAAAACAGCCATCATGCAGACAAACCCCAGATAAGTTTTTTTCTTCGGAACCTGTCTGAACGTCCATTTGGCATTTATCCAAAAACCAAACCCTGTTGCCGCGAGAAATGCTAAAAGGTTGGCTGCCCATACCGGCCACTTTGCCACAGTGACCAGGCCGGCCAATACCGCAAAATGCAGCAGCGTATTGGCGATGCCGACCATGCTGTAATGTTTGAATTTTTGCCCGATATTCATTGTACCGCCGGATTTTCAAACAACAGCCACTGCCCCGCCTGCTTATTCAGTCTGACACTGTTGCAGCGGGGGTTGCGGTCAAGCAGGCGTTGTAGCTCCCCCGGTGTTTTTTGGGTGCGCACAAGCAAATAGCTGTAAATCGAACAATCCAGTATTTCAGTCAGATTTTTCTCATCAACCAAACGGTTATAGCCATATCCCGGATACATTTTTTTCAGCTTGAGCCGAACCGGCATTGCATGTGCGGAAGCAAAGCTGTAATCCGCCCAACCGCGCTTTTTCACCTGATACCATTGAGCAAAATGCAGATATTCCGCAAAAGATGTCAATTTGCCGTCTCCCCACATAAACGGCTCGCCCAAGCCCAATATCCGTTTTTCAGACGGCATGGTTGCGACAACTTCGTCAAAATCCTTTACTGTCTCGGAAGAATCAAACAAAACATTATTGCTGTACACTTTAAACATCAGCGCCGCCACTGCACACACAAACGCAGTCACAGCTACCTGTTTCATATCATATCTGCGCCCCGCTGCCTCTTGGGGCTGCCAAACCAAATACCAGAATACAGGCACAAACAATCCGAACCGCTGATAGATATAGGCCGTCTGAAAACCAATATGGGGAAGCGCATACCATATTGCCAGACTACCAAGCAATAAGGCATAGCGTTTTACATCTCTGCTCGGCCGGTAACCGAGCAGGGGCGGAGCAAGCAGCAACGCTGCGCAGGCGAAGTCGTAATAAAAGAGCTGCCCCATGTTCCACGGATAAAACAGCAACTCAGAAGTTTTTTGAAAAATACCCGGATTCTCCCAACGCCCCTCCGGATAATACATAAACGGCTCAGGATTAGGCTTTGTCAAATAACGCAGCAGCATTCCTGCAAACAGCAGATACGGGAGCGTCAGCATACCCCGCTGTTTCCAAGACAGCCTGCGGAAATCTACCAAAAACATCCCGTAGGAAATAAAACAGAAAAAAGCAAACGTCAGGACATGGCTGTAATACGACCAGATACCTAAAAAAGCGATCATCCACAGATACTTTGGCTTTTGGGTATCCAGCCAAAATTTATTGGCGGCCAAAAACAGCATTCCGACCGGAATACCGGCAAGAAAACTGACAAATCCCCATTGAAAGGCAAACCCGAAAAAGCAGGTCAAAGCCACCCAATCCGTCAGCCGGCTTGCTCTGAAGGCCCGGCGAACCAAGCGTACCGAAGCCATATAAAACAGTAAAATCAGGATGACGACAATTTTTGGTGACCACGCCATCCCGATAAACTGGTGTAGCAACAGCCATACCGAATAAGTGGTCCAATACGGCGTATCCCAATGCAAAACCAGCATATCCGACCACGGGCTTCTGCCTTTGAGTAAATCATCCAGCACCGCCACTTGTACCGCGTGTTGCGGCAGATCAGCCATCGGAAGGTAGGCTGGGTATAACAGAAAGGCAACCGTTACCAACATAACGGTTGCCATCAATCCCCGATGTATATTCTTATCCTCTAAATACATTTTTATTTGTTTTTACAAAATTTGATGGTTTCGTTATTATAATCACTACAAGTTTTTTACAAAAACAAAACCGTATTTTCCAATATGCCAATCTTGAAAAGTGTCTCTTTTACCACAAGTACTATAATTTCTTTCTCTGTTCCCGAAATCCGACATAAGCACAGCAAGCGAATATCCCGCGCCATTCTGCACATGATTAACCGCTGTTTTTCATCTATCCCTCAAAGTGCGACAGTTTTTCCAACAACCTAATGCTTCAACACTTCCGACAATGTGTCGTCCTCTTCCGCCGCCACGGTGTATTTTTCCTCTGCCCATTCACCCAAATCGATCAGCTTGCAGCGCTGCGAGCAAAACGGGCGGTATTTGTTTTCCGCTGTCCATTTTACGGGCTTTTGGCAGGTCGGACATTTGACGGTCAGTGCTTGGCTCATGCAGTTTCCTTTTTCAGACGGCATTAAGTTTCAAAACATGGCGGTAGAAATTGTGCAGACGGCTGATTTTTTCTGCCAATTCGGCTTCGCTGCCTTCGTTGGACAAAACATCATCGGCGTAAAGCAGGCGGTCGCGGCGGGAAGCCTGCGTGGCCATGATGCTGCGGATTTCGCTTTCGCCCAAACCGCTGCGCTGCTGTACGCGGCGGATTTGTACGGTTTCTGCCACGTCTATGACCAAAACCCGTTTGACCAACGCCGAAAACTGCGGCTGTTCAATTAACAGCGGTACGTCAACAATGCCGTAAACGGCCTGCGGATATTGCGTCTGCTTCACTCCGATTTCTTCTAAAATCAGAGGAAACATGATGGATTCAAGCGTTTTTTTAGACTGAGGCCGTCTGAAAACTTCATCCCGCAATGCGGCACGGTTCAGACGGCCTTCAGAGTCAAACATCCCGACACCAAAGGCGGCGCGGATAAGCGGCAGGGCTTTTCCGCCGTCGGCAGTCAGGCTGCGGCTGACGGCGTCGGCATCAATGTGCGGTACGCCCAGTTTGAAAAATCGGGCGGCAACAGAGGATTTTCCGCTGCCGATGCCGCCCGTAAGCCCGATCCATACGGTCATTTCAGAATCCTGATTTTGTCAGCCACCATTGTACCAAACGGGAAACCGGCTCGTTGGCGATAAACATCACCCAACCGGCAATCGCAAGACTGGGGCCGAAGGCGAACTGTTGGTCTTTAGCGACTTTCATGACCACGGCGCCGGTTAATCCGATAACGGAAGCCATCAGAATCAACACCGGCAAAGCGCCCACACCCAGCCATGCGCCCAAGGCAGCCAAGAGTTTGAAATCGCCCATGCCCATGCCTTCTTGGTTGCGGAGCAGGCGGTAAAGATTGGCGATCAGCCACAAGCTCATATAACCGCAAACGGCGCCCAATACGGCAGAGTGCAAAGGTGCAAACGCGCCGTTAAGATTGAACAGCAGCCCCAACCACACCAGCGGCAGAGTCAGCTGGTCGGGCAGATACTGGGTATCGGCGTCGATAAAGGTCAGCGCCACCAGTATGGCGGTTAATACCAACCCGCCCAATGTAATCCATGTCCAGCCGTATTGCCATGTAACCGCGGCGAATAAAATACCAGTCAGAAGCTCGATTAAAGGATAACGCTTGCTGATGGGCGTTTTACAGGTGCCGCATTTCCCGCCAAGCAAAATATAGCTGACGATGGGAATATTTTGCCAAGCCTTGACGGGCGAATAGCACTTCGGGCAGCGGGAATCGGGTTTGGCCAGATTAAACGGCTGTTTTTCTTCTTCGGTCAGGTCCAAATGCAAATGCTCTTTGGCAAACCGCGTCCAATCGCGCTCCATCATCACGGGAACGCGGTAAATCACAACATTCAGAAAACTGCCGACCAGCAAACCGAAAACGGCTGCCAAAGGAATGGCAAAAGCAGCCAACTCGTTGAAATATTCTGCCATATCAGCCTACTACATTACCTAGGTTGAACAGCGGCAGATACATGGCGACCAACAATGTACCGATTAGAGAACCCAACACCACCATAATAATCGGCTCCATCATTGAAGAAAGCTGCGCCACGGCGTTATCAACTTCGTCTTCGTAAAACTCGGCGGCTTTGTTCAGCATATCGTCCAAAGAGCCTGATTCCTCGCCAATCGCGGCCATCTGAAGAACCATATTCGGGAATAAATCGGTACTCTGCATGCTGGAAGTCAGCGACAAACCCTGCGCCACTTTAGCGCGGATGTCTTGGGTTGCTTCTTCGTAAAGAATATTACCTGCTGCGCCTGCAACGGAATCCAATGCCTCAACCAACGGCACGCCCGCGGCAAACAGGGTCGAGGTGGTACGCGCCCAGCGGGCAATCGTCGCTTTGCGTACAATCCCGCCGAAAATCGGCATTTTCAGCAAAGCGGCATCTACTTTTTTCTGAAACACCGGTGATTTCTCATGCAGTTTAAACAAACCGAATCCGACAATAATGATGCCGACAATCATCATCCAGCCATACGCGACAAACAAATCGGAAAGGTTCATCACGATTTGGGTCAGTCCCGGCAATTCTGCGCCCATACCCTCGTACACTTCTTTAAATGCCGGCAAAACAAACATCATCATCACAAACATCAAAACCACCGCAACCACCACAATGGCAATAGGATAGGTCAATGCCGTTTTCACTTTTTTCTTAATAGCTTGCGTTTTTTCTTTATAAATCGCGAGCTTATCGAGCAATCCCTCCAAAACACCACCGGCCTCGCCGGCAGAGACCAAGTTGCAATAGAAACGGTCGAAATATTTGGGATATTTGGCAAACGAAATACCCAGCGCACTACCCTGTTCCACATCGGCGCGCACCTGCATCAGCATCTGCGTCATCGAAGGGTTGGAATGGCCGCGCGCGACGATTTCAAACGCCTGCATCAGCGGCAGCCCTGCTTTCATCATGGTTGCCAGCTGGCGGGTAAAGACGGTAATGTCTTCTTGGGTAATCCGTTTCTTGCGGACTGCTTTGACTTTGGTCACGCGCATCGGCTTGATGCCGCGGCGCTGGAGTTTTTTACGCGCTTCTTCTTCATCTTTGGCGACGACCTCGCCGCGCACCAATTGTTCGGTACTGGTATTTTTACCCTCAAAGGTAAAGCGTTTGCCTTTACTTTTCGAGCCGAACGCCCCTTGTTTTTGCCCTGCTTGAGCCATGAGTTACCCCTTGCGTTTGTTGGAAAGTGAGAGAAGCAATCCCCTTGCTTCGGTTTTGTATTGTTTGAAATTAATCGTTGGTGTTTGCGGTGACTTCTTCCAAAGAAGTCAGCCCCTGCATAACTTTGAGCAAACCGGCGCGACGCAAATCGACCATACCCTCCTGATAAGCCATGTTCATAATATCGACTTCGGTGCCGTTATTCATAATCACGCGCTGCATTTCTTCGGTAATCGGCATCACTTCGTAAATACCGGCACGGCCTTTGAAGCCTTTTCCGCGGCAGCTGTCACAGCCAACCGGACGGTACAGCTTCCAGTCTTTTGCCAAATCTTCGTCGGTAAAGCCTGCTTTTTTCAAAGCCGGTACAGGCGGACGCTCCACCTCTTTCTTACAGCTCGGGCACAAACGCCGCAGCAGACGCTGCGCCATAATCAGGCTGACCGAGCTGGCGATGTTAAACGGCGCAACACCCATATTCAGCATACGCGACAGGGTTGCTGGCGCATTGTTGGTATGAAGCGTTGAAAACACCATGTGGCCGGTTTGCGCGGCTTTAATGGCAATATCCGCAGTTTCCAAATCGCGAATCTCACCCACCATGATGATGTCTGGGTCTTGGCGCAGGAATGATTTCAACGCGGCGGCAAAGGTCAAACCCTGCTTGTCGTTGACGTTTACCTGGTTAATCCCCGGCAAGTTGATTTCCGCAGGGTCTTCTGCGGTGGAAATATTCACATCTTCCGTATTGAGAATGTTCAGACAGGTATAAAGCGAAACCGTTTTACCCGAACCGGTCGGACCCGTCACCAACACCATGCCGTAAGGGCGGTGAATCGCCTCCAGCAGCATTTCTTTTTGGAAAGGTTCGAAACCGAGCTGGTCGATATTCAGCGATGCCGCATCCGAGTTCAAAATACGCATCACCACTTTTTCGCCGAACAAAGTCGGCAGAGTGCTGACACGGAAGTCGATCGGCCGGCCGTGTTTGTGGAAGGCGATTTGAATACGGCCGTCTTGCGGAATACGTTTTTCCGAAATGTCCAAACGCGCCATCACCTTGATGCGCGAAGCCAACTGACCGCGCACAGCGACCGGAGGCTGCACCACTTCGCGCAACACGCCGTCCACACGGAAACGCACCCGCGCCATTTGTTCGTAAAACTCGAAATGGATATCCGAAGCACCCGCGCTCAAAGCATCCGAAAGCGTTTTATGGATAAAACGCGGAATCGGGCCGTCTTCCGCCTCTTCATTATCGATATACAGCGCTTGGGCCGGTTGCGCCGCCTCCTGCTCCTGATTCATTTCTTTCAAAATGGTGGTCGAACGCTGTCCGAGCCATTCCAAAAGTGAGCTGAGCTGATCGTCGGGAACCACAACCAAATCAACCGTCGCGCCCGAATGAAAGGTAATTTTCTGGAAATTCTGGATTTGGGTCGGATCGGATACTGCCAGATAAACCTTATGACCACGGCGGAAAATCGGCACACAGCGGTTTTGCACCATCTGCTCTTCCGTCAGAATGTCCGACAAAATATTGTTGCGTGGGTAATACTGAAAATCCAGCAACGGATAGCTGAACGTACGGGCAAGCAGTTCGCCCAATGCCTTGGCAGTGATGATTTTGTCGCCAAACAGCATCTGCAATACGTTTTTACCCGTTTTTAATTCATTGTTGTAATGCTCAGCCTGCTGGCTGGTAATAATTTGGCTCTGCACCAAAACGCGCAATAATCCGACACTCATTTTCTATCAACCCAACTGATTAATTCAGCCTTTTACCTGAAAAAAGCCGCTTCGACCATTTTATTCATTCTCTCATTCGGCATGGACGGCTATTATAAAACAAGCGGCCTGAGGTTCAAACCGACTTCTGAAATTCCGGGCTCAAAAGAAACTATTTCGCCACAAACATTCCTCCGGAGGCGTAAAAACCGTTTTCTCATGATTTAAGGCTGTCTGAAAATATAGTGAAATAAATTAAGAAAAATATAAGGCGGCAAGGCGCAGACAGTACGGGTAGTACGGGACAGATGAACTTGGCACTTCAACGCCTTAGTGAATCGTCCTCTTTGAGCCCGGCCCCAGCCAACGAAGTAGATTTTTTATTTTATTTCACTATAATCAACCAACTTTCAACGTTTTTTCAGACGGCCTCCCTACTCCGCCAAACCTTCCTATTAAAGAGAATATTTCCCAACACGTCCTTTCCACTTACAATACCGCTCATCATCAACAGGCCGTCTGAAAATCCAGTATGTCTCTCTCCCAACCCAAACGCATCCTGATTATCAAGCTCCGCCATCACGGCGATGTTTTACTGACCACGCCGGTCGCCGATGCGGTCAAACAACATTTTCCCGATTGTGAAATCGACATGCTGGTTTACAGCGAAACCGCCGATATTATTCGAGACAACAACCAATTCGCACAGATTTTTACTATCGACCGCCAATGGAAAAAGCTGGGAACAAAAGCCCGGCTCCTTCATGAATATGCGCTGTTCCGCCAACTCAAAGCCCGAAATTACGACTGGGCGTTCAACCTTTCCGATCAATGGCGCGCCGCATTGATTGCCAAACTTTGCGCCAAATGTACCGTCGGCTTCAGCATTAAAAAGCGGAACAACATCATCTGGAAAAAACTGCATGACTTCCTTAATCCTGTGCTAGACGTTGATCACCACATCGTTGAGGCGCATCTTGCCGTTTTACCGCCCCTCGTTCGACCCGATGATTACACACCCCGCGTCCGTATGGAAATCAGTCCCAAAATCAGAAACAGCCTGCATGAAAAACTACGCGCCGCAGGTTGGCAGGGCCAAGATTACGTTTTGATGCACCCCGGCTCGCGCTGGATGTTTAAATGTTGGGAAGACGGCAGAAATGCCGCACTAGTGCAACTACTGCTCAACCATGGGCAAAACGTCGTTTTAACCGCCGCACCAAGTGCAGACGAACAAAAAATGTTGGCAGAAATCTTGGCGCGCCTAAATATTCCGGCAGGCTCAAATGTTTGTACACTATCCGGCAATCTCAACCTGCGCGAGCTGGCTGCCGCAATAGACGGCGCAAAACTCTTTATCGGTGTTGACTCCGTTCCCATGCACATCGCAGCCGCCCTCGACAAACCCCAAATCGCCCTGTTCGGACCAAGCTGGGTCAATCGCTGGCGCCCTTATTCAGACAAGGCCACCGTTATTTGGGCGGGTGACTTCAGCGAACTCCCCCACCCCGACTCCATTCATACCGATGATAAAACCCGACTGCTCAAAGCCATTACGCTGGAAGCTGTATGGGAAAAAACCAAAGAAAAATTAGGTTTATAGCCCTGTTTTTCAGACGGCCTCGAAACCGTAAAACAATGCAGCATTCTCCTCCGCGCCAAAGGCCGTCTGAAACTCGGTTACTGAGCGTAATCGAAGTATCAGACGGCCTCCTCATTCCAAAATAAAATGCCGTTGCATTAAACAACGGCATTTTCCTCATCAACATCAAAACTACTTGGCCGATTTAATCACTGCTTTTTTCATCAGTGACTGCACCGCTGCATCCACCCGTGCATCGGTGAGATCACGTCTGATGGTGTTTTTAACCTGTTCATAAGACGGCACTTTAATATCGCGGCGGTCAAGCACATAAAAAATCGTGTGGAAACGGCCGTTTTGCAGCGGCTTGGCAGTATAGCCGCCTTTTTTCAAGTCTTTAACAGCCGCATAAATCGGTGATGCGGACTGTTGCAAATCCTTCAATGGCACATAGTCCCCCCAAACACCGCCCGCCTTTTTAGCCGACTCGTCAGCCGAATATTTTTTAAATACTTCGGCAAAACTTTTTTTCGTACCCAATTCAGCAACAGCCTTACCCGCCTCAGCGGTACTGCGCGCAGAAATTTCACCCAGCTGCACTTCCTGCGTGCCTTTATAGAATTTCTCGAAACCCGCATAAGCCGTTTTCACGTCTTTTTCCTGAACAGGATTGCTGCGGGCGATATGAATTGCGTAAGCCTGTCCAAGCAAATCGCTTTCAAACATTCCCCATTCGGCCTGAAAGCCGGCTTTTTTATCCGCACCGCTTTTTTTCGCCGCCTCACGCGCCTGAGTCAAAGTTTTCTTGTATTCCGCACTCTGATCCAGTTTCAAGCGTTTCGCTTCTTGTCCGACCACCGTGCCGAGCACCAAGCGGTTAATCAGATTTCGGCGCAAAGCAGACGTATCCTGCACATTTTTATCATCGGCACGAATGGCCTTGACTTGGGCATCAATGACGCTGCTGTCCACCGCCTGTCCGTTTACCGTAACTAAAGCCTGTGCAAACAACCCGCCCGAAAGCAATGCCGCCGACACAGCGGCTGTGATATACGTTTTATTCATGATTCCCTCGATACAAATGTATTATTTAAAATATTCGCCGTGCGTCAGCGCCTTGATGCTCAAAGCGTGTATCAGGCCGTCTGAAAACAAGTCCTGCAACAAATTCTTTACCATGCGCTGGCGCTCGACGCGGCCGACACCGGCAAACGAATTGCTGACCACCAAAACCGCATAATGCCCGCCGCCTTTATTGCCCGCATGACCGACATGAAGATGGCTGTCGTCGCGAAACTCAAATACTTGCGGTGACAGCGTTTTCAGACGACCTTCAATCGTTTGGCGCATATCCATTATTTAAACACCGCTTTAAAAGGCTTGATCAACACTTCCTCATAAACGCCCGCGTCCACATAAGGATCCGCTTCCGCCCAAGCCTGCGCTGCGTCCAGCGATTCAAACTGCGCCACAATCAGGCTGCCGGAAACGCGCTCGGGATTGTCCGGCATCGGATTCGGCCCCGCCGTAATCAGACGGCCTTCTGCCTGCAAAGCCTCCAAACGCTTCAAATGCGCCGGACGGGCGGCCATACGCGCCTCATGCACATCCTCGCCATCCGTCGCCAAAAGCATAAAATATTCCATTTTTAATCCTCCTTAGGCAGATGTCTGCTCAAATACAGACCCTGTCCGATAAAAAACACAATCATAAAGCCGGTCGAGCCAAACAGCTTGTAGCTCACCCATTGCGACTCACTAAAGTTTTGAAACACCACAATATTTGCAATGCCCATAAAAACCAGAAACGCCACCCAGGCATAAGTCAGCTTCGTCCAAACCGCATCCGGCAGTTCCACTTCCTTGCCCATCGTCGCTTTCAAACCGTTTTTACCTGCCAAATGACTGCCCAGCAGCACCAGCGCCCCGATCCAAAACAGCGCCGTCGGCTTCCACATAATAAAGTGTTTGTCTTTCAGCAGAATCGTCGCTCCGCCCAACACCACAATCAAAACCAGGCCGACCCACTGCATCGTATCCAGCTTTTTATGTTTCCAATAAGTAAAGGCCGCCTGAAGCACGCCGATGACCAAAGCCACGGCCGTCGCGTAAATCATGTTTTTAGTCAGCGTATAAGTCGCAAAAAACAGAATAACGGCAAGCAGGTCGCTAAGAATTTTCATAACACAATACGGAACAAAACAAACAAACTGCAATCATACAGGCAGGCGCAGAGTTTTGCACCTGCATTCATGCAGGCCCCAGCGCCCTCCCCTGCCGTCTGCCCACCCCGTTTTCAGACAGCCTCTCCCGCCGCCCCAAGCCCGCAAAAATACAGTTAGTGGCGATAAAGCAGCAATTTGCCACACCTTTTTAACTTAATTTATCGGTTTGCTTGGCAGCGCGGGGTTTAGAATATATCATGACGTAATATATAGTTTAATCATGTAGTATTGCAGCATAAATGCAATTTCACACAGGGGACAAATTTTGAAAAGCCACCATAAAATCAAACTAATTGCCGCCTCCATCGCCTTAACCGCATCATTCGGCGCAACCGCCGGTCTGGGCGGTTTGAACGTCCGTTCGAATCTGGGCGAACCGTTTTCCGGCAGCATTACCGTTACCGGCGACGAAGCCCGCGCTCTGCTCAACGGCGGCAAAGCCTCCGTATCCGGTAACGGGCTGTATACCAGCGTACGCAAATCCGGCAACAACGCCATCGTCAACATCCGTTCCAGCCGACCCATCCAAGACCCTGTGCTGATTTTCCAAGTCGGCGTAGGCTCGCAGTCGCGCGAATACACCGCCATCATCGACCCTGCCGACTACAACGGCAAATCCGACGGCTCGACCCGCCGCGCAACCCGCGTTGAAAACACAGCCGACAACAATACCGATACAGCCGCTCCTGACACACGTTCTGCCCGCACAGAAAATGCCCGCAAGGCAGAAAACCGCCAGCAGCAAAAACCACGGCAGCCGGGCCGTATTGTTTATGGTCAGCGCCACTTGGTACAGGAAGGCGAAACCCTAATCGGCATTGCCACCAAAATCCGCCCTCAGGGCATGACCGTTGTGCAGACCATTCACGCTTTGGTCAATGCCAACCCGAAAGTCTTCGTTAACAACAACGCCGACTTCATGCTGGCAGGCAAAGTATTGAATATTCCTACCGGCAACGAATTGAAACGGCTGGCCGGCCGCCCCTCATCCATGCGCATCCCTGCCGAAACCATGGCTCAGGCGCAAACCCCGTCGGCAGGCGCTTCCGCCACGCAAGCTCAGGCAGTAGCACAACCCAAAGCCGAGCCGCAAGCCCCCGTTCAAACCCAAACCGGACCGACAGCATCCACCGGCAACACGGCTTCTAAAACACAACCGGCAGCCCAAACCCAAGCCGCCTCAGCGCCTGCGCAAACCGCAGCAGCATCCGCGCCTGCAGCCGCCGCATCCGAAGCCCCTGCTTCCATGCCGTCTGAAACCGCAGTAACCGCATCTCCGGCAGCGAGCTCAGCAGCATCCGTGCCCGCAGCAGAGCAATCCGAAAGCGGAATGTGGCGCTGGCTGCTCATCGGCGGCGGCGCATTGATCGGCCTGTTTGTCCTGTCCAAAATCTTGGGCAACCGCAAAAAAGACGAGCCCGAAGCCTTTGCCGCCGAGCCTAAGTCCGCCACATTGGTTGATGAAGACGAAGATGAAATCAACGTCATGCCCGCCGAACACGAATCAGCGTTCTCCGGAAATTCCGCGTTTACCGACAGTAAACCCACTTCAGCCGCAGCCATCGGCGCCGCCACAATGGCCGTCGCGACCGCAGCTGCAGCCGTCGCCGCAAAAACTGCGCAAACCAAAAAAGAAGACGACAGCCTGACCGTTGAAGACGATTTCAACGACGACATCTTCTTCAACAACATCCGAACCGAGCCGACCGGCAAACAAGACGACATCCGCGTCGATCTCAACACGCTCGACACCACGCAGGGCGACATCCTTTCCAGCGCCGTTACCCACGACGAAGAAACCGAAAAACGCCGCAACCTTGATTGGGACACCGTCGAATCGACCGAAAGCGTTTACGAGCCCGAGCCTGAAAACCAATACGCCCGTTTCGATGCCGTAAGCACTCCGGTTCAGACGGCATCAACCCTGTTTGACGAAAAAGCCGAAGCAGCAGAAACCGCCGCAATGCCGTCTGAAACCCAAGCGCCCGCTTCCGTTGAAGACAGCTCATGGAACTTCCGCGACGACCAAGCAGCCGAAGCAGCAGCGCCCGCACCTGCCGACGAGCCTTTGGAATTTACCCCGTTTGCAGACGCAGGGCCCGCCGCCGTAGAAACGCCTGCCGTAGATGCAGAACCCGAAGCCGTTTCAATCGAAACCTTCGAAGCCGCAACGCCGGCCACTGCTTTCGCCGCATCAGATTCCCTTGAAGCCGAAATCGAAAAAGCCGAAACCGCCTTCGAAGCAGAAAGCGAACCGTTCGCCACGCAACCCTCATCCACCTTCGCCCTAAGCGACAGCGACACATTCGACGGACAACCGCTGCAAACGGCCCAACTTGACGAAACTATCGAATGGGACGATCTCGATGTCGGCAATGCCGACAGCAGCGGCAGCAGCGATGCCGGCTTTATCTCCGAATCCGTCGGCATGACCGCTCCTCTGGAGGCCAAGTACGAGCTGGCGAAAATGTATGTCGAAATCGGCGATCCTCAGGCCGCCCGCGAAACACTGCAAGAGCTGCTGGAAGAATCCGAGGGGGACATTTCGGCTAAAGCCAAAAGCCTGTTAAACGAAATCAACGCTTGAGTTTTTTAGCAAAGATGGAAGAGATGCCGTTTCTGTTTTCAGACGGCATCTCTTTATTTTTTAGTACACTCAAGGAAATTCTCCATCCCGAAACAGACTGAAAATCCGGCTTTTACTTTACATGCAAAGTAAAAGCGGCGGGCTTAAAAGTTACCTCCATCCCGACCAACCACGTACAGCATAAACCGTACCCGAAGCAGCCAATCTGGCTGGTATCAAATATATTTATTGTCCGCAAAGGCCGTCTGAAAATATGACCCTGATTTACTTTACCGACACCGCACCCGAATCCCTGCGCCAAACCGCCGAAACCTTCGGTCTTGCCGCCGCGCCCCAAGTGCCCGCATCGGGCAGTTACCTGCTGGCGGATTCAGACGGCATCAGCCTATGCAAAGCCGGCGAAAAAGGCCGCGTGCGCGTTGATTTTACCGGCGGCGCCGCGCAATACCGGCGCACCAAAGGCGGCGGCGAACTGATTGCCAAAGCCGTCAACCATACCGCCGAACCGACCGTTTGGGACGCCACCGGCGGCTTGGGGCGCGACAGCTTCGTCCTCGCCTCGCTGGGGCTGACGGTACACACCTTCGAGCAAAATCCCGCCGCCGCCTGCCTGCTTTCAGACGGCCTCAACCGCGCCCTGCAATGCGGCGACACCGCCGAAACCGCCGCGCGCATCTCCCTCCATTTCGGCGACGCCTGTGTCATCATGCCCGCATTAGCCGCGCAAAACAGCCGCCCCGACGTGGTTTACCTCGATCCGATGTACCCCGAGAGGCAAAAATCCGCCGCCGTCAAAAAAGAAATGGCCTACTTCCACGACCTCATCGGCGCCGCGCAGTACGAAGCCGAACTGCTCGCCACCGCCCGCGCTGTCGCCAAAAAGCGCATCGTCGTCAAACGCCCGCGCCTCGGCGAATTTCTCAACGGCGAAAAACCCGCCTACCAATATTCCGGCAAAAGCACGCGCTTTGACGTTTATCTGCCCGAAAATGCTTGAGTCGGAAAACGACGATACAGCCATCTGCCAAACAGGCCGTCTGAAAATCTTGAAACAGGTTTTCAGACGGCCTGTTTGGTTTTACGAACATTACAAGCCGGAATCTTTGTAGAAAACCCAAAATAAAACGGTCGTCTGACACTTCGACTACGCTCAGTGCAAGAACTTCGACTGCCCAGCGCAAACATTTTCACGGACGTCATTCCCGCGCAGGCGGGAATCCACGTTTGATTTTCTGAAACTGTGTTAAAACAAGATATTGGCTGTTTTTAACCGTGGATTCCCGCCTGCGCGGGAATGACGCCCGCTAGGGAATTAACCGTTTCAGACGGCCTTTAAGTGGATGTTTCTGATTTTTGCAACGGTTTGAGGCCGTCTGAAAAAATACTTCTTGCCCAAACAGCATTTTCATTCTTTCAGACGGCCTCAAACCGTCTTACCCGAATATTATATTTTCGTTTTTCAACCAAACTTGACATTTTCTTGCCATGCTTACACTATGCAGACTGTGATTAAGACAAGGGCAACAGCATGAATCCCCACGACCCCTACGCGGATTACCGCGAGCTTACCCTGCGCGGGATGATACTCGGCGCGCTGATTACCGTGGTGTTTACCGCATCCAACGTCTATCTCGGCCTGAAAGTCGGGCTGACGTTTGCCTCGTCGATTCCGGCGGCGGTGATTTCGATGGCGGTTTTGAAGTTTTTCAAAGGCGCGAATATTTTGGAAAACAATATGGTGCAGACCCAAGCCTCGTCGGCGGGTACGCTTTCGACCATTATTTTCGTGCTGCCCGGCCTCCTGATGGCGGGCTATTGGAACGGTTTTCCGTTTTGGCAGACCACGCTTGTCTGTATGGCAGGCGGGATTTTGGGTGTGATTTTCACCATTCCGCTGCGCTATGCGATGGTGGTAAAAAGCGAACTACCCTACCCCGAAGGCGTGGCGGCGGCGGAGATCCTGAAAGTCGGCAGCCATGAGGAAACCGGCACTTGGCAGGGCGGCAGCGGCATCAGGGAAATTGCGGCCGGCGGTTTGCTGGCGGGAGTGGTCAGTTTCTGTACCAACGGCCTGCGCATCGCGGCCGACAGCGCAGGCTATTGGTTTAAGAGCGGCGCGGCCATTTTCCAAATTCCGATGGGCTTTTCGCTGGCACTTTTGGGGGCTGGCTATCTGGTCGGCCTCACCGGCGGCATCGCGATTCTGGTCGGCATTTTCATCGCTTGGGGCGGCGCGGTACCGTATCTTTCGTCGGTGATTCCGCAGCCTGCCGATGCGGATATGACGGCGTTTGCCATGCAGCTTTGGAAAGAAAAAGTACGCTTTATCGGCGCGGGCACCATCGGCATCGCGGCGGTTTGGACGCTGATTACCCTGCTCAAACCGATGGCCGAAGGGATACGCCTGTCGTTCCGCGCGCTGGGCGGCGGCGGTGAGGAAAACATCGAACGCGTGTCGCAGGATTTGTCGCCTAAAGCGATGATTTTGTGGACGCTGGGCATGATGCTGGTGCTGGGCGTAATCTTCTCCCAATTTGTTGCCGATTCCCACCTTTCAGGCGGCATCGCGTGGACGTTGGTGATTGTCTGCACACTGCTGGCTTCGGTTATCGGTTTTCTCGTTGCCGCCGCCTGCGGTTATATGGCAGGTTTGGTCGGTTCATCGTCTAGCCCGATTTCCGGCATCGGCATTGTGTCGGTTGTCATGATTTCGCTGGTATTGCTGCTGGTTGGCGAATCTTCCGGCCTGTTTGCCGACGAAGCCAACCGCAAATTCCTGCTGGCGCTGACGTTATTCAGCGGTTCGGCGGTGATTTCGGTCGCCTCGATTTCCAACGACAACCTGCAGGATTTGAAAACAGGCTATCTGGTCAAAGCCACGCCGTGGCGGCAGCAGGTCGCGCTGATTATCGGCTGTATCGTCGGCGCGCTGGTGATTTCGCCCGTTCTTGAGCTGCTCTACCAAGCCTACGGCTTCACCGGCGCGATGCCGCGCGAAAACATGGACGCATCCCAAGCGCTCGCCGCGCCACAGGCCACGCTGATGACCACCATCGCCAGCGGCATTTTCGACCACAACCTGCAATGGGACTACATCTTTATCGGCATCGCCATCGGCGTTGCGCTGATTATCGTGGACTTCGTATTGAAAAAATCTTCCGGCGCCAAACTCAGCCTGCCCGTACTTGCCGTCGGCATGGGCATCTACCTGCCGCCGTCCGTAAACATGCCGATTGTCGTCGGCGCGGTTTTGGCCACCGTAGTCAAACACCTCATCAGCCACAACCCGCAAAACCGCGAAGGCCGTCTGAAAAACGCCGACCGCATCGGCACGCTGTTTTCCGCCGGCCTGATTGTCGGAGAAAGCCTCGTCGGCGTAGTGATGGCCTTCATCATCGCCCTTTCCGTAACCAACGGCGGTTCCGACGCCCCGCTCGCCCTGAATTTGGAAAACTGGGACACCGCCGCCAAATGGCTGGGCTTGGCGTTTTTCATTACCGGCGCGGTGTGGTTTGCAAAACGGGTTTTGAAAGCGGGTCGTTATAGTAAATAAACCTGATTTGAAGAACACTTTTGGATAACCCGGCCCTACGGCTCCATACGACCGATTTGCTTTGAAGCGGTACCCAAATCGGGGGGATTAACTATAAATCAGGCCGTCTGGAAATCTGAACCAAAAAAGGCCGTCTGAAATTTCAGACGGCCTTTGCTCATCTCAATCTTAGACACGCACGCGGTTGGCTTCGGCTAAAAGCTCGAGCATGGTTTCAGTGGTTTCCCAGCCGATGCAGGCGTCGGTAATACTTTGGCCGTAGGTTTCGGGTTTGTCTTGACGGCCTTCGACCAAATGGCTTTCTACCATTACGCCCATGATGTTGTTTTCGCCGTTTTTGATTTGTGCGGCAACATCTTCGGCCACTTCCATCTGCCGTCTGAAATCTTTGCGGCTGTTAGCGTGGCTGAAATCAACCATGACTTTCGGCGTCAGGCTGGCTTTTTCAAGCTGTTCGGACGCTGCTTTAACGTGTTCCGTGCTGTAATTCGGCTCTTTGCCGCCGCGCAGAATCATATGGCAATCGGGATTGCCACTGGTATGGACAATGGCGGAATGGCCGCTTTTGGTCACGGAAAGGAAATGGTGCGGATGGCTGGCGGCACCGATGGCGTCGATGGCGATTTTAAAGTTACCGTCGGTACCGTTTTTAAAGCCGACCGGGCAGGACAAACCGCTGGCCAGCTCGCGGTGAACCTGGCTTTCGGTCGTGCGCGCGCCGATTGCGCCCCATGAAATCAGGTCGGCGTAATACTGCGGGGTAATCATGTCGAGAAACTCGGTGGACGCGGGCATGCCCATGTTGTTCAGCGTCAGCAGCAGACGGCGGGCTTGACGCAGGCCGAAGTTGATGTCGAACGAGCCGTCAAGATGCGGGTCGTTAATCAGACCTTTCCAGCCGACGGTGGTGCGCGGTTTCTCGAAATAAACGCGCATCACAATCAGCAGCTCTTTTCCGTATTTTTTGCGCAGAGGCAGCAGGCGCTCGGCGTATTCCAGCGCGGCTTTCGGGTCGTGGATGGAACACGGGCCGATGATAACCAGCAGGCGGTTGTCCCTGCCGTGTACCAAATCGGCGATTTCTTTGCGGGTTTGGTGGACAAGCTCGGCGGCTTCGTCACTGATTGGCAGTTCGTACAAATGGGCAATCGGTGGAAGAAGCTCGGTTACGGCTTTGATTTTTACATCATCGGTTTGATAGAGTCGGTTCATTTTTTTTTGCTTTCTCAAAACAGATGGACACAGGGTAACGGCTTTGCAAAACATTAACAAGTTTTTCTGAAAGATTTTTGCAATTTCATTTCAATAAACTTCTTTATACGGTTTTTATGGATTTAAAATTTTTATATTTTTTTATTTTTGGAATAAAATTTCAAACTTATTTTTATTGCACCGGTTCAGAGGAGATCAGTTGTTCACACCTGTTTGAATACGGTTTCATTGCCGGATGCCGTCTGAAACATTTCGGAAGACTGGTTTCATCTTTTCTGTCCTCCCTTTGCTTTCTTATTGCATTCCCCGCACTTTTTTAATTGTATTCCTGCTTTTTTTATCCGTCGCCCTCGTTTCAAAACAATCAGGCCGTCTGAAAACTTTTCAGACGGCCTGCGTATTTCTACAACTTATTTCTTATCGGCAGAATGCTGGCGGCGAAGAATAGCCGGAATCTCGAAATCATCCAAAACAGACTGGTTGCTGAAATCGGATGCAGTCAGATTCATGCTGCGTGTGCCGCGGCCGGAACGTACCAAGCCGTCAACGCTGCTGCTTTGATGTTGCTGCTGCGCGCTGTAACCCGCATCATCACGACCGCTCGCCATTTGCTGCGCACGCGCAGCGGCACGCATTTGCAGGGCACTGCCATTTTCTTTCAAACCGGTAGCAATGATGGTTACGCGGATGGCGTCTTCGGTCATACTGTCATCTTCAGCCGTACCGTATTTGCATTCCGCATCGGGATGAGCGTTTTCATTAACAACTTTCATGATTTCGCGGTATTCCGACATTTTCAAGCAGTCAGGAGCGGTTGTGATGTTGACCAATACGCCGCGCGCGCCATCCAGAGTCACATCGTCCAGCAGCGGGCTGGAAATCGCCTGCTCGGTTGCCAAGCGGGCTCGGTCGATACCTTGCGCATAACCGGAACCCATCATGGCCATGCCTTTGATGCTCATCACGTTTTTCACGTCGGCAAAGTCCAAGTTGATGAAACCCGGGCGGGTAACGACTTCGGAAATACCGGCTACCGCATCGCGCAATACGTTGTCTGCCATGCGGAAAGCTTCGCGCATGGTAACGTCTTCATTGATGAAGAGTTTGTCATTCGGAATCACAATCAGTGAATCCACTTGACCTTTCAACTGCTCCAAGCCTTCTTGGGCAATGTGGACGCGTTTGCCTTCGTAACCAAACGGACGGGTAACGACGGCTACGGTTAAGATGCCCATTTCTTTGGCTACTTCAGCAACAACAGGCGCCGCACCGGTACCCGTACCGCCGCCCATGCCGGTGGTAATGAACAGCATATTCGCGCCGCGGATGGCATCCTCAATGGCTTCGCGGTCTTCATGCGCGGCGGCACGGCCGATTTCAGGATTCGCGCCCGCGCCCAAACCGCGGGTCAGATTAGTGCCCAGTTGGATACGTTTGGTTGCATTGCTTTTGCCCAATGCCTGCGCATCGGTATTGGCACTGATGAATTCGACACCCTGAATGGTGTTTTCAATCATGTTGTTAATTGCGTTGCAACCGCCGCCGCCCAAACCGATTACTTTAATGACCGCAGGGCTTGCGGCTGACTCGGCTACATCGTAAACAAATTCCATTCAAATACTCCCCCGCGCCCTTTTGAGCCGGTCTAAAAAACAAAATAAATTACTGCGCATTATAAAGAAGTATCAGACTGCTGGCAAAACACTTCTTGCAAAGAAGACGGCTGCAACACGCCGTTGCTGCATTTATTAACAAAAAAAATACAGTTTTTACATTTGCAAAAAAGCTCCGAATCCGCCAAGCCCGTATTTCCGGATGACATGATGTCTCGAAAAATACCCATAAGCCGATTCAGAGCTTTTTAAACCGTCGGAATGTTTTCATTATACGCAATTTATCATTTCTGCATACACGAAAATCATACCGCACATTTCCCGGTCTTTACTTAGAAATTATCCTTCAGCCATTTTTGGAATTTTGCCCACAAGCTGACTTTCTCGCCTGTATCGGAAACGTGAACCGCGCCGCTGACCGGTTGGCCGTCTTCTTCGCCGCGCGCAGCTTGAAGCAGGCCAATGGCAGTAGCGTAGCGCGGGTTACGGATGCGTTCGGATACGCCGCCCATTTCCTGCGGAACGCCGATGCGTGCAGGCAGATTGAATACGTCTTCGGCCAGTTCGACGATGCCGGTCAACATGGATGCGCCGCCGGTCAGAACGATGCCGGACGTCAGCACTTCTTCGGGGAAGCCGGAACGGCGCAATTCGTTTAAGGTCAATTCCAAGATTTCCTCTACGCGCGGGCCGATGACGCTGGCCAATACGCGGCGCGAAATTTGGCGCGGCTGGCGGTCGCCGACGCTGGGAACTTCGACCATTTCGTCCAAACCTTCCATCGTCGGAATAGCAACGCCGTAATGGATTTTGATGTATTCGGCGGCACTGTGCGGTGTGCGCAGGGCTTGTGCCAAGTCTTTGGTAATCAGGTCACCGGCCACGGGAATCACGGCGGTGTGGCGGATGGCGCCGTTGGTGTAAACGGCAATGTCGGTAGTGCCGCCGCCGATGTCGATGACGCACACGCCCAAATCTTTTTCGTCTTCAGTCAGTACCGCCTGACCGCTGGCCAAAGGCTGAAGCATGATTTGATCCATCTGCAAACCGCAGCGGTGGATACATTTTTGGATATTTTGCAGCGCGGTATTGGCGCCGGTGATGATATGTACGCGCGTATCCAGGCGCACGCCGCTCATGCCGATAGGCTCTTTCACGCCTGGTTGGTTGTCGATGATGTATTCCTGAACCACGGTATGCAGGATATTGTGATCGGGTGGAATGTTGACCGCTTTGGCAGTTTCAATCGCGCGGTCGATATCCGCCTGACTGACTTCGCCGTCTTTGATTTTGACCACGCCTTGAGAATTGAGGCTGCGGATATGGTTGCCCGCGATACCGGTGGTAACGTGGGAAATTTTGGTATCCGCCATCAGTTCGGCTTCGTTGACCGCCTGTTTAATGGCCTGTGCGGTAGCATCGATATTCGTGACCATACCCGCTTTCAGACCGCGCGACGGCGCCTGTCCCAAGCCGACGATGTGGATTTCGTTGTCTTCCTGCACTTCTCCGATGAGCGCGATAACTTTTGACGTACCGATGTCTAACGCGCTGATGTATTTACCATGTTCCATAAATGACCATTCTTTATTTAAATCGCTGGTTGTATAGTGAATTAAAATAAGAAACCTACAGCGTTGGCTGCGCCTTGTCGTACTACCTGTACTGTCTTCGGCTTGCCGCCTTGTATCTTTCTTATTTTACTTCACTATATTTTCCCTGAACCGTTTTCAGACGGCTCGTCCAAAGGTTTGCTGTACCGCACTGCGAATCCGTCTTTATAACGCATATCCACATAGCTCAGGCGGCTTTGATGTTCGCGCAGCAGGATCGGCCAGATGTCGGCAAACTGTTGCAGGCGCTTGATTTCGTTTTCGCGGCCGAGCCGCACGGTAATGCCGTTATCCAGCACCACCGCCCACGCCGAACGCGGCGTATAAACCAATTCCCGGATTTTCAGGCCGCGCACGCTCAGGATTTTGCCGAAGTCGTGATAATGCTGAACCATGTCTTTGCCCGTACCCGGGCGGCCGTCGAATACCGGCAGCTTGTCTTTCACATCCGCCTGAAACACATTGCCTTCGGTATCGACCAGCCCCGAATCTTTCCAGCGCGCCAGCGGCACGCGTTCGGTCAGCACGATTTCGACCGTATCCGGCAGTCGACGGCGCACCAGCGCGGAATCAATCCACGGCAGCTTTTGAAACGCCGCCTGCGCGCCGTTGACATCGGCACGGAAAATATTGCCGCGCATATATTGCCGGGCAATGGTTTGCAGGGCTTTTGAATCGGCGTGTTTCAGACGGCCTTCAATCGCCACCTTTTTCACCGGAAAGAAATCCGAATGATACAGCCACGCCAAACCCGCACCGGTCAGCATGACCACGACCGCGAGCAGCATCCATCTGGTTAATCGCCCTAAGGCGCCGGCATCATCCCACATGAGCAGTTTTCAAAATTTCAACGCACAAATCGGCAAAACCCACACCCGTCTGCGCCGCAGATTTCGGTACCAGGCTGTGACCCGTCATTCCCGGCAGGGTATTGATTTCCAAAATATAGAGTTTGCCGGCTTCGTCTTTCAAAAAATCCACGCGCGAACAGCCCTGCGCGCCGACGGCATCCGCCGCGCGGACAGCCAGTTCGCGTATCAGCGCTTCGTCATTATCGTTCAAATCCGACGGACATTGGTAAACCGTATCGTCACGGTTGTATTTCGCCTCGTAATCGTAAAACTCGGTGGCTGGAATGATGCGGATGCTCGGCAGCCCTTTGCCGCCCAACACGGGGCAGGAATATTCGCCGCCGCCGATAAAGCGTTCGGCAATGATTTCGCCCTGAAGGTGTTTCAACTCTTCGTAAACCGCTTTCAGACGGCCTGATTCTTTAACTTTGACCACGCCGACGCTGCTGCCTTCTGCGGCGGGTTTGACGAACATCGGCAAACCCAATGACTGCTCGACCGCCTCAAAATCGCTGTCTTCGCGCAACACAGCAAATTCGGGTACGGGCAGACCCAAAGCCTGCCAAATCAGTTTGCAGCGGTATTTGTCCATACCGATAGCGGAAGCCGCCACACCGCTGCCGGTGTAGGGAATACCCAGCAGTTCCAACGCGCCTTGCACCGCGCCGTCTTCGCCGTAGGTGCCGTGCAAGATATTGAAGGCCGTCTGAAAACCCTGTGTTTTCAATTCGCCCAGCGGCGTTTCTTTCGGGTCAAACGGATGGGCATCGACGCCTTTGCTGCGCAAGGCTTCTACGATTGCCGCGCCGCTGTCCAACGAAATTTCGCGTTCGCTGGAAAATCCGCCCATCAATACGGCGACTTTACCAAAATTCTGCATGATTCGGTTTCTTTCCCTGTTTTCAGACGGCCATACTTTTCAGACGGCCTTTCCCTGTTATTGTTTGGATAATTCGACTAAAGTGGCGGGAACACGGTTGATGCTGCCCGCGCCCATATTCAAAACGACGTCGCCGTCCTGCAAAACATTCAACAGCATTTGCGGCAGCTCGGCCACGTTTTCGCAGTAAATCGGCTCTAATTTACCCAACACGCGGATGGCGCGCGCCAAAGCGCGGGCATCCGCGGCGGCAATCGGCTCTTCGCCTGCGGCATAAACTTCGGTCAAAACCAACGCGTCAACGGTGTTCAGCACTTTGGTGAAATCTTCAAACAAATCGCGTGTGCGGGTGTAGCGGTGCGGCTGGAACGCCAATACCAAGCGTTTGTCGGGATACGCACCGCGCGCGGCGGAAAGGGTGGCGGCCATTTCGACGGGATGGTGGCCGTAGTCATCGACCAGCAGCGCCGTTCCGCCGTTGGGCAGTTTGATGTCGCCGTATTTTTGAAAACGGCGGCCGACGCCTTCAAATTCCAGCAGCCCTTTTTGAACCGCCTCGACCGACGCACCCACTTCCAAAGCCACGCCGATGGCAGCCAGCGCATTCAATACATTATGGCGGCCGGGCATATTCAGCACGACGTCAAACGGCTCGCGTGCCTCGCCCTTGCTTTTGACGTGAACGGTAAACTTCATCTGCGCGCCGATGTTTTCCACATCGGTGGCGTAAATATCGGCGCTCCCGTCCAAGCCGTAAGTGGCGTAGGGTTTGCTCACTTTCGGCAGAATGGCGCGGACGTGTTCGCTGTCGATACACAAAAACGCTTTGCCGTAAAACGGCATGCGGTGGATAAAATCAACGAAAGCCTGATGCAGCTTCTCGACGCTGTGGCCGTAGGTATCCATGTGGTCTTCGTCGATATTGGTCACAACCGACATAATCGGCGTCAGATGCAGGAACGACGCGTCGGATTCGTCGGCTTCCGCCACGATGTATTCGCCTTTCCCCAAGCGCGCATTGCTGCCGGCGGCGTTCAATTTACCGCCGATAACGAAGGTCGGATCCAAACCGGCTGCGCCCAAAATCGAGGCGGTCAGGCTGGTGGTCGTAGTTTTACCGTGTGTACCCGCGATGGCGATGCCGTCGCGGAAGCGCATCAGTTCGGCCAACATCAGCGCGCGCGGAATCACGGGAATCTGCTGCGCGAGCGCGGCAACCACTTCAGGGTTTTCACGGCTGACGGCGGTCGAAGTAACGACTACATCGGCGCCGTTGACGTGTTCGGCGGTGTGGCCGGGATAAACCTGAATCCCCAGGCTGCCCAAATGTTCGGTAACGGCGTTTTTCGCCTGATCGGAGCCTGAAACTTTAAAACCGAGATTGTGCAAAACTTCGGCAATGCCGCTCATTCCGACGCCGCCGATGCCGACAAAATGGATATTGCTCACGCGGTTTTTCATCATGACTCCGTATTCCGTAAGAAAATTTAGTGTAAAGCCGTTATTTTAAAGGGCGGCGGCATTCTGCGCCATTGTTTTTATTGTAAAGGAAATATAAAGAATCACCTTGCAAGGCCGTCTGAAAACCGCCCTATCCACTTGCGCCATGCTGTTTTGGTTTTTTCCTCAGCAGACAATGTTCCGCCGAGAAACCGGGAATTATTAAAATAAAATGCCGTTTGTCTAAAAATACTTTTTTGACGGTAAAACAACAAAGGCCGTCTGAAAACCTTTTCCCTTTGCAGAAAAGATTTTCAGACGGCCTTGAATACAACTTACTTCACAACACCGATGGCAATTTCCGCAACATCATCCGCGCTGTCGGGCAAAGCCAGCGTGCGCGCGTTTTCTGCCCATTGCAGGCATTTTTCGCGGGTCAGGCCGTTTAAGACTTCGGCCAGTTTTTCAGCGGTCAGTTGCGGCTGGGGCAGCAGCAGCCCTGCTTCGGCCTGCACCATAAAGCGCGCGTTGGCGGTTTGGTGGTCGTCCACCGCGTGCGGATACGGCACCAGCAGCGCGCCTACGCCCGCAGCGGTCAACTCAGCAATCGTCAGCGCGCCCGCGCGGCAAATCACCAAATCAGCATCGCGGTAGGCGGAAACCATATCGGTGATAAATTCCACGCATTCGGCTTCCACGCCCAGCGCGTCATAATCTGCCTGAAGCGTGCCCAGCTTGTTGCGCCCAGATTGGTGGTACATCTGCGGGCGGCTGTTTTCCGGCAGCAGCGCCAGCGCCTGCGGCAGGGTTTTGTTCAACACATCCGCACCGAGACTTCCGCCCATCACCAAAATTTTCAGACGGCCTTCACGTCCGGCAAAACGCGCCGCAGGCGCGGGCAGGTTGGCAATGTCAGCACGCACGGGATTGCCGACCAAGCCGTCTGAATCGGGAAACGCTTTCGGAAACGCATACAAAACGCGCGCCGCCCAGCGCGAAAGCTGGCGGTTGGACAAACCCGCCACGGCGTTCTGCTCGTGAATCACAATCGGGACGCCCAAAAGTTTCGCCGCCACGCCGCCGGGAAAGGTGACGAAACCGCCGAAACCGATCACACATTCGACGCGGTGTTTCTGGATAATCTGCTGCGCCGCGCGCACGGTTTTGAACAGCGTAAACGGCAGCATCAGCTTGCGTTTCAGACCGTTGCCGCGCACGCCTTTAATCGCCAGCGTTTCCAGCAGAATGTCGTATTGCGGCACGATACGCGTTTCCATCGCGCCCTCGCTGCCCAGCCAAATCACATGATGCCCGCGCGCGCGCAGCGCATCGGCTACCGCCAGCGCGGGGAAAATATGGCCGCCCGTGCCGCCGGCCATCAGCATAAAGGTTTTACCGCCCATGTTTTAATTCTCCACCTGATAACCGCGCATTTTCTGGCGGTTTTCATAATCAATCCGCAGCAGCAGCATCATGCAGACCAGCATCACCAAAACCGCTGAACCGCCGTAAGACATCAGCGGCAGCGTCAGGCCTTTGGTCGGCAGCACGCCGATGTTTACGCCGATGTTGAAAAAACTCTGAATACCGAGCCAGATGCCAATGCCGTTGGCCACATACGCGCTGAAAATCAAATCCAAATCCCGTGCCTGGCGGCCGATGGAAAACGCGCGCAACACCAGCCAGCCGTAGCAGAACACTAAAACGCACATCCCGAGAAAGCCGAACTCCTCACCGATGACGGCGAAAATAAAGTCGGTATGCGCCTCGGGCAGATAAAAGCGTTTTTCCAAACTCGCGCCCAAGCCAACGCCCGTCCACTCGCCGCGCGCAATCGCCATCAACGAATGGGTCAGCTGGTAGCCCTTGCCCAGCGGGTCGGCAAACGGATCCAAAAATGCCGCCACACGCTTCATGCGGTAAGGTGCAGCCACAATCAGAGACGCAAAACCCGCCAGCACCACCGCCACCATTGTGACAAAATACTTCCACGGAAAGCCCGCCAGAAACAGCATGCCCAGCATAATCGCCACGATAACCACAAACGAGCCGAAATCGGGTTGCAGCATAATCAGCATCAAGCCCGCCGCCACCAGCACGGCCGGTTTGATAATCTTCGTTACCGACTGCAACACTTCCGCCTTGCGGGTAAACAGACTCGCCAAATACAGCACCACCGCCAACTTGAACATTTCCGTCGGTTGTAGGTTGACCGGACCGACGTGAATCCAGCGCGTCGCACCGTTAATCTCGCGCCCCACCACCAAAACCAGCAGCAGCATCACGCCGCAGGCCGCAAAAAACCACGGCATGATTTTTTTCCAAGTGTGCATCTTCATCAGCGACAAACCGCCGCACACCGCCACGCTGCCCAAAACAAACAGTGCCTGTTTGGTCAGAAACGAATACTGGTCTCCGCCCTCCGACGCCGCATACGCAATCGATGCGGAATAAATCATCAGCAGGCTGAACGCCGTCATCAACACCACCATCCACAGCAGCGACATATCGATTTTCTGCCCGCTGCGGACAATCGGGCGTTCGAGAAATTTTTTGGATACTTTAATCATATGAAATCTTTGTTACAGCTTGAGCGAAAAATTTTCAGACGGCCTCTGACGGTTCTTCGGCCTCACAAGCCCTCAAACGCCTCGACGAACACTTCCGAGCGATGCGCGTAGCCTTTAAACATATCGAAGCTGGCGCAGGCAGGGCTGAGTAGGACGATGTCGCCGCTTTGCGCTTGTGCAAACGATTTCTGCACCGCTTCTTCCAGCGTCGCGCAATCGGTCATTTCCACACCGCAGCCGTCCAAGTCGCGGCGGATTTGCGGGGCATCGACACCGATCAGCATCACGGCTTTGGCTTTGCCGGCGAGTGCGGCGCGCAGCGGGGTAAAATCCTGCCCTTTGCCCTGTCCGCCCAAAATCACAAACAGCGGGCTTTGCAGGCCGGCGATGGCGGCGGCGGTGGCGCCGACGTTAGTGCCTTTGCTGTCATCGATAAAGACCACGCCGTTTTTCTCACCGATTTTTTCCACGCGGTGCGGCAAACCTTGGAAGGTTTTGACGTGTTCGAGCAGCGCTTGGCGCGGCAGGCCGACGGCTTCGCACAAGGCCAGCGCAGCCAGAACGTTGGCGGCGTTGTGCAGCCCTTGCAGCGGGATTTCGTCCACACCGAGCAGGCCGGTTCCGCCGTTTTTCAGACGGCCTGTCGCGCGGTCGAACCAGTAGTCGGTTTCGCATTCGAGCGAAAACCATTTCACGTCGCGCCCCGCGCGGCGCATGGCGCGGCAGAGCACGTCGTCGGCATTGAGCACCTGCACGCCGCTGCCGCGGAAGATTTTGTCTTTGACGCGGGCGTAGTCGAGCAGGTCGTCGTAGCGGTCGAGATGGTCTTCGGAAATGTTGAGCACCGTAGCGGCATCGGGGTGTAGGCTTTCGGTGTTTTCAAGCTGGAAGCTCGACAGTTCGAGCACCCACACGTCGGCGGGCTTGCCGCCGCGCTGCAACTCGGCTTCCAAAACGGGCGTACCGATGTTGCCCGCGATCACGGCGTCCAAACCGCATTTGATGCAGAGATAGCCGACCAGACTTGTGACCGTGGTTTTGCCGTTGCTGCCAGTAATGGCGATGACTTTGTCGCCGCGCTCGTTCAACACGCCCGCGAGGATTTCGATGTCGCCGACGACTTTGCCGCCGTTTGCCTTAAATTCGGCAATATCGGGCTGGCGCTCGGAAATGCCCGGGCTGATGGCCAAAACGTCGAAACCGCTATCCAATGCATCTTTCAGACGGCCTGTGTAAAACACCAGCCCGTCAAACAGCCTGCCGATCTGCGAAACGCGCTCGGATTTCAGCTCCGCATCGTAGGCCACCACTTCCGCGCCTGCCTTGCGCAGAAACGCAATCATGGAAACGCCCGTACCGCCGAGTCCGGCGACTAAGATTTTTTTGTTTTGCCAGTTCATGGTTGTTGTCTTTTGCATTTGAACATTTACAAGTCAGGTAAGATATTTGTAACTCTGATAAGATCAGTAATAACTAAAAGCTCTAACAACATCATAAATAATGGAATCAAGAAAGAAATTGTATGTAAATTCCAAAATTTCTTAAAATAATAAAGACTAAAAATTCTTTTACACAACTTTTTATCTTCAAATTGATAAATAAGATAATCCAAATCAGTATGTTGTTCAGATGATGAAACTATACGATGGTATTCTTTCTGATACTGTTTTAATTCATCCTCTGAAAATTCAACTATATCATTGCCATTACCACCGTCTTTAACCTTATTTTCCTTTTTTAATCTCAACTTCTTAACAAAAGCTCTTAACTGTCCACCACAATCTTGCAATTTATAAATCCTTAAATCATACCCCGCCATAGAAATAATTACCGAGTACACCAAAGTAGCAACTGCTAAGAATATTTGAAATATATTCAAAAATTCATTACTAAATTTATGCGGGTGAGGATAATGAGTTGCCCATAGTGGTATAAAAATTAATCCTAATGACAACATAGTTGTTACGCAAAATGTAAGCAACTTAAACTTTGTAAGTCTTGTAGCAGCTCCATATTTACAATTTGCCGTAGTTCTAGCTGAATACAACAATTGTTCAAAAGCCGAATGCTTTATGCTTTTTATCACTTCCCTTATTATCCAATTGATTTCCCTGACAATTTCAAGATACTTCAAACAAGTAAAAACCGGTTTCCCGTAGGGTGGGTTTAAACCCACCATTCCCCATGCCGTCTGAAACAGCAGGTTCACACCCACCCTATCCCAGCTTTTCAGACGGCCTCTGTTTTTCAGACAGGCATTATCGGATTTTCAGCGTGCTCAGCCCCACCAGTACCAGCACAATCGTGATAATCCAAAACCGCACCACCACCTGCGTTTCCTTCCAGCCTTTCTGCTCGTAGTGGTGGTGGATGGGCGCCATCAGGAAGATGCGTTTTTTCGTGCGTTTGTACCAGCCCACCTGCAACATTACCGATATGGCTTCGACCACAAACAGGCCGCCCATAATCACCAACACGAATTCCTGACGGATAATCACGGCCACCGTGCCCAGCGCCGCGCCCAGCGCCAATGCGCCGACGTCACCCATAAACACTTGTGCAGGATAGGCGTTGAACCACAAAAATCCCAAACACGCGCCGCACATGGCGGTACAGAACACTACCACTTCGTTGGCGCCGCTGACATAAGGCAGTTGCAGGTAGCGGGCAAATTCGGAGTGGCCGCTGGCGTAGGCGAAAATCGCCAGCCCTGCCGCCACCAAGACCACTGGAAACGCCGCCAGACCGTCCAAACCGTCGGTGAGGTTGACGGCGTTGGAGGTTCCGACGATGGTGAGGTAGCTCAGTACCAAAAAGCCGAAAAAGCCCAAGGGCAGCGCGATTTGCTTGAAAAACGGCACGATTAAAATATCGTTGGCGCTGCTGCTGGCAAGGAAAAACAAGGCCAGACCCGCGCCGAGCGCGACGGCGGTCTGCCATGCCATTTTGAAGCGGGCGGAAACGCCGTTGGGATCTTTATAGACCACTTTGCGCCAGTCGTCGTAAAAGCCGAGCGCACCCGTTGCCAGCAAAACGGCCAGCAGAATCCAGATATACGGGTTCGCCCAGTTGCCCCACAACAGCGTGGACACAGCGATTGCGGTCAGAATCAGCGAGCCGCCCATGGTCGGCGTACCGTTTTTCACCAAATGGGTTTGCGGCCCGTCGTGGCGCACGGCCTGGCCGACTTTCAGCTCGGTGAGCTTGCGGATGGTCCACGGCCCCAGCAAGAGCGAGAAAACCAGCGCCGTCAGCGCCGACATCACCGCGCGGAACGTGGTGTATTGAAAGACGTTCAGCGCAGAAAACCAGTCGCTGAAATGGGCGAGCCATAAAAACATGGGATGCTTCCTTTTATTTTTTAAAATCACAGCGCAAGGCCGTCTGAAAAAACGGGGGTGTGCGTATGTTTTGTTATGTTTTCAGACGGCATCTGCGCCCCGAAAGGCCTTATGCCGTCTGAAAACGGATTAATCTGACATTATAAAGCCGAGTCATTGACAACAAAACGGATTTTTCAACAAAAAACCGTTTTACCCCGCCCGAATGTTTTCAGACAGCATAAAACGCCGGCAGGCGGCAGAGACCGTGGTTTTACGGGCAGCGGCAGAATGCAGAAATGGCGCAGAAGGCCGTCTGAAATTTCGCGGGTCAGGCAAGTATTTTTCAGACGGCCTCAAGCAATCACTTAAACCGTCCTGCCCTACTCTGACAACCTCTCAACCACCTCTTCCATCTTCATAAACCGCGACCCCTTTACCAACACGTTCGCGCCTTCGGGCAAATCGTGGGCGAGCACCTGAACCAGCGGGTCTTTGGCGGCGAACCACAGCCCTGCTTCGCCGAACGCTTCGGCGGCTTCCACGCTGTCGTCGCCGACGAAATAGGCCGATTCGATGCCCTTATCGCGGGCGTAGGCGCCGACTTCGGCGTGCATGGCGGCGGCTTCGGTTTCGCCGAGTTCGCCCATATCGCCCATCACGAACACGCGCGGGGCGGGGAGTTGGGCGAGCACGTCGAGCGCGGCTTTCATGCTGTCGGGGTTGGCGTTGTAGGTGTCGTCGAGCAGGGTTGCGCCTTTGATGCCGCGTTTGACGTTCAGACGGCCTTTGATGTTGGCGAATTCGGACAGGCCGTCTGAAATTTCCTGCAAACTCAGACCCGCGGCCAGGGCGAGCGCGGCGGCGGCGCAGGCGTTGGCGGCGTTGTGGCGGCCGGGCACGGGCAGGTTGACTGCCGCCCGTTGGCCGCCGGCAACCAAATCGAAGGCGCACGAGAGCGGTTGCAGCACGATATTTTCGGCGTGCACGCCGCCGCTGTCCGCGCCGAAGGTCTGCACGGTCAACCCCGTTTGCGGCAAAGCGTTGCAGGCCGTCTGAAAAACGGCCAGATTGGCGTCTTCGGCAGGCAGGATGGCCGTACCGCCCTGTTTAAGCCCCTGATAAATTTCGCTTTTGGCTTTGGCGATGTCGGCCGTGCCGTCGAAGCCGCAGCCGACGTGCGCGCGTTGGGCGTTGTTGACCAGCGCGGCGTCGGGGCGGGCGATGCGGGTGAGCGCGGCCAGTTCGCCGAAGTGGTTCATGCCCATTTCAATCACGGCGTAGCGGTGGTTTCCGTTTAATTTCAACAGGGTAAGCGGCAGGCCGATGTGGTTGTTGAAATTGCCCGCGGTGGCCAGCACGGCATCTTCGCCGAACTTGCGGCGCAAAATGCCGGCCAGCATTTCTTTCACGGTGGTTTTGCCGCTGGAACCGGTGATGCCGAACACGAACGGATCGGTTTCGCCGCGCCACGCTGCGGCCAGCGTTTGCAGGGCTTCGAGCGTGTCGGCCACTTTCAGCGCACGCGGCAGCGCGGCGCAGTCTGCGCGCGACACCACCGCCGCGAGCGCGCCTTGTTCGAGCACGTCGGCCACGAAGTCATGCGCGTCGAACCGCTCGCCCGAAAGCGCGAAAAATACATCGCCCGCGCGGATGTCGCGGCTGTCGGTTACGATGCGTTTGATTTCGACAGTGCCGTTTTCAGACGGCACAGGCAGGTTCAGGGCTTGGCAAAGGAAGGATAGGGTCAGGGTTTTCATGGGTTCTTTCGGTATGGGGTTTTCAGACAGGCATTAATCTGCCGGTATAATTGTTTAATTAACCATTGCTAAATATGCTTGATACAAGCCGTTTTCTTGCGTATCATTCTATCCGACATGACCGTCCACCTCTGCTTAATGCATGTGGCGGTCTTTATTTTTGCCTGTTCCATAACGGCCATTCACAGTAATCTTCAATCAGGCCGAACGGTTCCAAGCTGACGTTTTTACCGATATGAGAGGGAAATTCTGTCAACAATGCATTGAAACGCTCCGCCCATTTCGAATTTGGACACAGTACATTCAACATTTGCTGCATGATGCAAAAATAGAAAAACGGCCGGGAATTTTCCAACTGTACCCAAAATTTGTCTTCCTTAACCGGCCCAGATTTTTGTACGATTCGGATGTTCCACAAACGATCGTAGTGCGCGGCAATATTTCGGATTTCGTTCAAACTCCGCAGCCATTGTGCAAACACATCTCCCCGAACTGCACCGTATTTCTGCGCAATCACATTTTGGTCTTTATGCTTCATTCCTTCATATAAGCGCGACATCGCACCGAAATCCCACAATCCGCTTACCGCCCAAACCGGGAGCTTTCCATATGTTTGCAGATTGTGCACGACACAGGCCGTTTTCCGCCGTTCGGCTTTCCGTACCAATTCATTTAAACGTGCCAACCATTGCTGATGTTTGGTTTGCCCGTCTGTCTGAATAATTTTAGTGAATTTACCGTCGAAACAAGCAGGGTTTTCATGAGCCATCGGATCTTGTTTGCCTAAAATATGCACAATATCCACCCGCACGGCCATTTCAATCCGCTCCAATGCATCCAACGCAAGCAAACGGAGCTTTTTATCAAACAAATATAAAGATAAAACCGTTTCAAAATCGCTATTAGGCCTAAACTGTTCCAGCAGATTTTCCCATCCCACTGCCGGAAAACATGAAAATACCCGCTCAGGCGGTAATAGCCGATGCAGCTCAGATAGTTTTCGGCGCGTTGCACATCGTCAATCCGCATCCCCCTGTGTTGCAGCAGCCCAACCTGATCGGCAAAGTCCCGCCACGGTTTAATCTGTTCATACATTTTTAACGTTTTCCATTTTTATTGGCTACTGAAAGCAGACAAAGTCAGTAGCACTCATTTTTCAGACAGGTATGGGCTGTTGCCGCGTAGCAACTGTATTTTTAACCCCGTCGGGTAAAAATACAGTTGCTACAGACTACTACTGCTGTTTTCCAAATTCAGACAGGCATTTTCAGACGGCCTTCCGCTTAATCGTCCTGACGGATCAGCGGGAACGGGTTTACCGCGCCGTCGGGCAGGTACACGCCGTAGTGCAGATGGGCGGGGGTGTTTTTGGCGTTGCCGGTTTTTCCGACTTCGCCGATGACCTGCCCTGCTTTCACGCGCTCATACAGTTTTACCCGCCGCGAGCTCAAGTGCGCATAGTAGTGCCATGCACCCGGCCCTTGGATACCGATGACTTTGCCGCCAAGGCGGTTTTTGCCCGCTTTGGTGACGATGCCGTCAGTGGTGCTGCGCACGTTGGTGCCTTTTTTGGCGAAGATGTCTACGCCTTCGTGGCGGCGCCCGCCGCTGCGCGCGGCCTGCCAAGTGTCGGCGAATTTTTTGCCGCGCACGGGGTTGATGAGGCTCTGCATTTCGGGCGGGGCTTCCGCGCGCAGGCGGTTGATTTCGGCGGTCGGGCGCGGACCGGTGGCGGTACAGCCCCACAGGGCGGCAAGCGCGGCGAGGGCAAGGATACGGGTTGTTTGTTTTGCGTTTTGGGGTTTCAAAATGTTTCCTTTGGGTTGGGTTTCCGTGGGAACGTTTTGCCGCCCGTTTGTGTGGTTTTCAGGGTTCGGTACGTTTTGGGCGTCCGGACTTTTTTGTGGGTTTTCAGACAGACATTCGTGTAGGGCGGGCGTGAACCTGCCATTTTTTCAGACGGCCTTACATAACCGTGCGGATATGCTTCATCAGCGTTTTCGGGGTAACGAACGTGATGCCGTACATGCTGCCCAAGGCTGCGGCCTGCGATTCTTCCAAATCGGCGGCCAAAATCACGAAACGGTTGTCGGGCAGATTCAGGCGTTTTTTCAGGCGGACGCATTTTTCGATGTCGCGCCTGAACTCGCCCGATTTGCATTCGACCACAATCGGCTGTCCGCCCGCAGGCATGAAGACGACGTCCAGTTCGTGCAAATCTTCGTTGGCAAACCGTACTTTCACGCCGCGGGCGCATGAAAAGGCGTAGTTTTTACCGCGCTGTTTGGCTTCCGCCAGCATTTTCCCCAATGCAAACCATTCGAGCCAGCCGCCGCTGAAGAAGTGTTTGATGGCTGTGGCGTTTTGCAGGCTCAGGCGCACGATTTTTTCCTGTTTTTGGTAGATATATTTGGAAAACAGGGTATGGCTGTAAAACTGGCGGCACATATTGTTCAGAAGCTGTGCATCCTGCTGCGACATTTTGTCCAAATTCAGGTTCAGGCCGGTATGGTTGTTTCGGTATGCCCAGCCGATACGGCCCAAAATATCTTTGGTAATGTGGAACTTGCCGCCGAGTTCGGCTGCCGCTTCGTCGAAATAACCGCTCATGTCGACGGCGGAAAAGTCAAACTCGGGCGAAATATTCTGTTTGGCAAACCATTGTTTCAACGGTTCGTGCTGCTCCGCAGTCGCCAATACGTCGGTGGCCGACAGGTTTACGCCGACCAGCGGATTGTTCTGAATCCTGTCCGGCAGACTCCGTTTGTGCCGTATCGGACACAGCGGGCGTTTCCTCTTTCAAGGACTGCAATTCGCGGTAAACGGCAAAATACCGCTCCAGCAGTTTCTGTACGAAAAACAGTGTGCCATAAACCTTTACCGCCGTTCCGCATTTTGCGCAGGCTATATCGGCCATGCCCTGATGGTGGGGGTGTTCGGCCAAATGGCCGCATTTGCATCGATAGATACCCATAACGTTTTCCTTTTTATCAAGAGATTAGTGTTTCAACCTGTTTCAGACAGGCATTCGGTTTTACCGTAGGGTAGGTGTGAGCCTACCGTTTTATGCTTGCTTAACTGGGCTTTAGCCCAACGATACCGGGAAAGGTTTGTTTACATAAACTCACTGGGCTGAAGCCCAGCCTACGGCGTATATGTATTTATCCAGCCAGCTTCACATACATATGTTCATGCTTATTGTCGTCTGAAACAGGGCGCATTTCGTACGCAAAAATCTTACGGTGGTTTTTAACCAAGTCACCCAGCTTCTTATAGCCGTAGGTTCTCGGATCAAAATCCGTTTGCAATAATTTCCATTGTGAACCCAACACGCTGGCTGTAATCCATTCGCTGTCGGACTGTTCGAAAATTTTGCGGATGATGTCTGTCGGCAAAGCAGGTTTTCCGTCTTTTGTCTGTGCCGCTGCCAGATCGGATTTTTCTACTTTTTCCGATGAGGTTTTACCCGCAGTTTTTTCTTTCTTAGTTTCCGTTTCATCCAGCAGGTTTTCTACATAGATAAATTGACTGCACGCATTACGGAAAGCCACCGGTGTTTGTGTTTTACCGAAACCGTAAACAGTTGCGCCCTGCTCTTTGAGCCTGATGGCAAGTGCCGTGAAATCACTGTCGCTGGATACGATACAGAATCCGTCAAAACGGTTGGTATAAAGCAAATCCATTGCATCAATAATCATAAAGCCGTCGGTTGCGTTCTTTCCCGATGTAAATGCAAACTGCTGCATAGGCTTGATAGCATATTGATTGATTGTTTCTTTCCATTGCCCGTTTGCCGAAACGAAGTTGCCGTAAATCCTTCTGACTGTGGCTTCGCCATATTTGGTAATTTCTTCCAAAATTGCTTTGATGCTTTTAGCAGAAGCGTTATCTGCATCAATCAGCACAGCTAATCTGGTTGTTTTTTCTTCGACAACGTTAAAGCTGGTTTTGATTTTTGACATTTGAGTTTCCTTAGTAATGTGTTGAAATAAAAAGCTGGGCAGCTTGTTTTTTCAGACGGCCTCGTCAAGCAAAATGCCTGTCTGAAAATTTTAAATATGATATTTATATTGCATTAAATCCCCAACAAAATCCGTTCAGGCCGTCTGAAACCGTTGGGTTTTCAACCCAACCTACGACTGTTTTCCAAAATTCAGATAGGCATTTCAGACGGCCTCTGCGTATCAGCCAATGCCTGTCTGAAAACAGTTTGCCGTTCCATAATTTTTTCAGACAGGCATTACGCTAAACGCTTGGCCAATGCGGCTTCGGCGATTTCGAAGTCGGAAAAGTGCTGTTTTTCGCCCTGAATGTCCTGATAGGTTTCGTGGCCTTTGCCGGCAATCAGGATGATGTCGGCGTCGGCGGCGCGGGAGACGGCGTAGGCGATGGCGGCGCGGCGGTCGGGGTTGACGTGTTCGGGACGGGGTACGGCGGGGAGGATGTCGTTGATGATTTCCTGCGGGTCTTCCATGCGCGGGTTGTCGCTGGTCACGACGGTTTTGTCGGCGCCCTGCGCGGCGGCGGCACCCATCAGGGGGCGTTTGCCTTTGTCGCGGTTGCCGCCGCAGCCGAATACGCACCAGAGTTTTGCGCCTTGGGGTTTGATTTCCTGCAACGTGGCGAGGGCTTTTTCGAGGGCGTCGGGGGTGTGGGCGTAGTCGATGACGACGAGGGGTTTGCCGCTGTTCATGATGCAGTCCATGCGGCCGGTGGCGGGGCGGATTTGTGCCAATGCGGCCAATACTTTTTCGAGCGGATAGCCGTTGGCGCAGAGCAGGCCGACGCAGGCGGCGAGGTTTTGGGCGTTGAAGCGGCCGAGCAGGCGGGTGGTGCATCGGCCGCTGCCCCACGGAGTGTCGAGGGAAACGGTCATGCCGTCTGAAGATGCGGCGAAGCGGGTGATGCGGATGTCGGCGCGTTCGGTGAAGCCGTAGCCGTACACGGCGGTTTCGGGGCGGTCTTGTTTCAGACGGCCTGTGAGTTCGGCGCCGTATGCGTCGTCGGCGTTGATGACTGCGTGTTTGAGGCCGCGCCAGTAGAAGAGGCGGGCTTTGGTTTCGCCGTATTCTTCCATGCTGCCGTGGTAGTCGAGGTGGTCGCGGGTGAGGTTGGTGAAAATGCCTGTCTGAAACGGTACGCCGTTGACGCGGAATTGGGCGAGGCCGTGGCTGGACACTTCCATGGCGACGGCGGTTGCGCCCTGCTGTTTGAAGCCGTGCAGCAGAGTTTGCAGCGACACGGGGTCGGGCGTGGTGTGGGTGGCTTCCTGCAATGCGCCCCAGAAGCCGTTGCCGACGGTGCCGACCACGGCGCAGCTTTTCAGACGGCCTTCAAGTATGTCGACGGCCTGCGCAAGCCATTGGGTGACGGAGGTTTTGCCGTTGGTGCCGGTTACGCCCCAGATGCGGAGGCCGTCTGAATGCCTGTCTGAAATGTTGCCGTACACCTGCGCGGCAAGGATGCCGGCACGGGTTTTGAGATCGCGGATGCCTTGGTTGGGCACATTCCATTCGGGGTTCCAGACGAAACTGCCGTCGTCATCCCAAAATACGAACGCCGCGCCGTTTTCGATGGCGGCGGGAATAAAACTGCGCCCGTCGGTATATTCGCCCTGACAGGCAATGAAAATGTCGCCGGGCTGGATTTTCCGACTGTCCGAATGCAAGAAATGTCCTGCGTGATGGGGGCAGAGAAGTTTGGGGAGGGCGGTTTCGGCTAACGGGGTGAGTTCGCTGTACATAATCGTATCTCTATGAAAAAAGAGTCTGCCTTCATTACGCCGCTTGGCGGAATGCAGACAGACCCTGCGGCGGATTCGGAATATGAAGGATGTCGCCGAATCCGCTCGGCTTGAATCAGGATTTTACTTTAACGGTCGGAACGGCTGCGGTCAGGGGTTTGGTCGGGGAAACGCCCAAGATGTTGAGGCTGCCGCCCATGACTTGTTTGAACACGGGGCCTGCGACCACGCCGCCGTAGTAGCCGTTGGTTGTCGGCTCATCCACATTCACAGCAACAATTACGCGCGGTTTTTTGGCGGGCGCAAAGCCGACAAAGGTGGCGCTGTGTTTGTTGTCAACGTAGCGGCCGTTAACCAGCTTGCGGGCGGTACCGGTTTTCGCGCCGACATCGAAGCCGTCAACCGCGCCTGCCGTACCCGTGCCGCCCGGCTCGGTAACGGAAACCATCATCTCGCGAATCTGGCGCGCGGTTTCGGCTTTAATCACTCGGTGCCCTTTGGGCGCAACCGCCTGTTTTTCAAAGCTGACGGGCAACAGCTCGCCGTCGTGGGTCAGCATGGTGTACGAACGCGCCAACTGCAACAGGCTCAACTGCAAACCGTAGCCGAACGACATGGTTGCCTGCTCAATCGGCTGCCATTTTTTCCAGTTGCGCAGCAAACCGGCGGATTCGCCCGGGAAGCCGGAATGCATCCGCACGCCCACACCCATTTCGTGATAGAAATCATACATTTCTTTCGGATTGAACATTGCCGAAAGTTTACTGGTACCGACGTTTGACGATTTCTGCATGATGCCGCGCAAATCCAAAACCGGATAAACATGGGTATCGCGCACGGTCGCACCATTGATTTGATACGGCAAGGTATTGAATTTATCACTGACAGATACTTTACCCGAATCCAAAGCCTTCGCAATGGTAAACGGTTTCATCGCCGAACCCGGCTCGATCATGTCGGTAACGGCGCGGTTGCGGCGCTGCTCGCTGTCGGCCGTTCCCGGTGTATTGGGGTCGTAGGCAGGGCTGTTGGCCAAGGCCAGAATTTCGCCGGTTTGCGCATCCAATACGACAACCATACCTGCTTTGGCTTTGTGATGCTCAACCGCTTTGTTCAGCTCTTCATAAGCCAGCGTCTGAATGCGCTGGTCGAGCGACAGCACCATATCGGCACCGTTTTTCGGATCGCTGTTGCGCGGCGAATCCAAGCTGTCAACGATATTGCCTTTGTTGTCGCGCAAAACGACTTTAGCGCCGTTGGTGCCGCGCAGACTGTCTTCACGCGAAAGCTCCAAGCCCTCTTGGCCTTTGCCGTCGATATTGGTAAAACCGATAACGTGCGCAAACAGGTTGCCCATCGGGTAATGGCGTTTCAATTCTTTTTGGAAACCGATGCCTTTGATGCCCAAAGCGGCAATTTTATCGGCCGTTTCTTTGCTGAGCTGACGCTTCAGATAGATGAAATCTTTATCTTTTTTGGCAAACTTATCCTGAAGGCTTTCGACGGACATGCCCAAAATCGCCGCCAATTTTTCCATCTGCGCGTTGGTCGGCATTTCGTCGATTTCAGACGGCATGGCGTACAGCGATTCGGTCGGCGCACTCAAAGCCAAAGTCGCGCCGTTGCGGTCGGTAATCGTACCGCGCGACGCAGGCAGGCTCAGGGTGCGGACGAAACGCTGGTCACCCTGGTTTTTCAGGAACGCGTGCTGCGAGGTCTGCAAATAAACGCCGCGCACCAAAAGTCCGCCGAACGCGACGGCAACTGCGCCCAACACCAGATAAATACGGCCGTCGCTGGTGATGGCTTTTTTCTCTTTGACCGGTTTTGCAAGCATCTGGGGCTTGTATTCATTCTTGATCAGCATGATGACTTCTCGTTATCGTATTTTTGCGGGTTGAGTCGTTATCGTAATCCGCGTTTATTATTCCATTATTATATGTTTTTGGGTTTAAATTATCTTCTTCTCATGCCCAAACGGATAATTAAGCAGAACAACGGTATTTCCAGTTTGAAGATCGCCCTGAAAACCTGACGGGCGGTTTTGCCGCCTCATCTGTTCCACCCGAATTTTCCGCAAACGGCAGCACATGGAAAATCCGAAACCGTTTTACTTCCTGCGCTCGACCATAATGGTGTTATGCGCGCTTGGCGGTTGCAGGTTTTGTTTTTCCGCCGCCGATTTAATCAATTTATGGTTGGACAACCGCGCCTGTTCCAACTTCAAACGGGCATAGTCCTGCTCCAGCTTGATTTCCTGCTTTTGTGCCTTATCCAAGGCGATAAAGTGCTGGCGCGACTGGTTTTGCACGGAAACCACCGCAAAACCCGAAGCAAAAGCTGCCAGCAGCAAAATAATGTTCAGCTTGTTCATTTGATTTTTTCAGACGGCCTCTGCAAAACCGCCCTCCCCTACCGTTGTCATTCCTCTGTAAAACTGCCTGATGTACGCTCCGCCACACGCAAAACCGCACTTCGCGCTCTCGGGTTTTCCGCCGTTTCCGTTTCAGACGGCCTCACAGCCTTACCGATCAATTTCAGCGGCGGCTGCGGCAAATCCGCTTCTTTCACAGCAGCCCAACGCGGCAGGGGCTTGTGTTGCGAATGTTTTTTCATAAACTGCTTGACGATGCGGTCTTCCAAAGAATGAAAGGCAATCACCGCCAAACGCCCGCCCGTTTTCAGACGGCCTGCAACCTGCGGCAAAACCGCTTCTACCTCTTCGAGTTCGCGGTTAATAAAGATGCGAACTGCCTGGAAGGTGCGCGTCGCCGGGTCTTGTCCGCGCTCGCGAGTACGGACGTTTTGCGCCACGAGCTGCGCCAGCTTGCTGGTTGTATCGATGGGAGATTCTTCGCGTTGCGCAACAATGGCACGCGCAATCCGGCGACTAAACCGCTCTTCACCATAATTTTTAATAACCTCGTGCAATTCCTGTTCACCTGCAACGGCAATCCATTCCGCAGCCGATATTCCGCGCGTCGTATCCATGCGCATATCCAGCGGTGCGTCAAAACGGAAACTGAATCCGCGGGCGGCTTCGTCAATCTGCGGCGACGAAATGCCCAAATCAAACAGCGCACCGTCTATTTCACCGATTCCCAGCCCGTCCAAGGCCGTCTGAAAAGTGGCGAAACCGTCGTGTACCACGCTGACCCGCTTATCCTGCGCCGCCAATTCCTGCGCCACGGCAACTGCCTGCGGATCTTTGTCAAACACCACCAAACGGCCTTCGCTGCCCAGCTTCGACAAAATCAGTCGGGAGTGCCCTCCCCTGCCGAATGTTCCGTCAACGTAAATACCGTCTTCCCGGATATTCAGCGCATCGACCGCTTCGTTCAGCAGCACGGTAACGTGTCGGTAAGTTTCCGCCCCGCTCACAGCTGCAAATCCGTTTGACTGAGTTGGAACGCCAATTCATCGGGATCGTCATCAAGCGCCTGATTCATCTCAGCTTCCCAGTTTTCGCGGCCCCACAGTTCCAAGCGGTTGGCGCGGCCGACCAGCGTCACTTCTTTCTCAAAATCCACGCGCTTGCGCAGGTTGGCCGGCAGCAAAATACGCCCCGCGCTATCCCATTCCAGCGTATCCGCGTTGTGCAGCAGCAAATTTTGATAACGCTGCAACACGGGATTACCTGCTGTTTTCAAGCTCAAAAGCTGTTTGGAGACCTGCTCCCATTCCGCCTCCGGATACATCAGCATTTTCTGACGAGAATCCAGCGTCACCACAATCGACGGCGTGTAATGGCGCAGCAAAAGATCGCGGAACTTAGCCGGAATGGCCAACCGCCCTTTGCTGTCTATGCTCAATTCATGAGAACCGCCGAACACTTTTTTCGTCCTGTCGATGAAAGTTGCTGAAATGGAAATTTTTCGGAAATTTTTGGGCAATGCGGACACTTTCTCCCACATTGCCCCACTAGCCCACACTATAAGAAATTTTAAAGGCTCGGTCAAATCAACCAAAAGGAAAGAACACCGCCATTTGCATAAAAAACTCCTTAAAACACAACGAGATGCAATCCTAGAGCAATCACACCAAACTACACCCCCCACCCTTAAGGAGTAAAAAAACACAATATCTTGTATTTTCACCACCGGCAAACTACAAGATATTGCGCATACCGACGTCAAAAAACGACTGCGGTTTTCACGTTATAATGAACAGACAAAATTCAAAATTTTACATTATCTAACAGTCATGAACTCCAAAATCCCCCCTATTTCCGCCGATGCACAACAGTCATCCGAGAAACTGTCCGTACTGATTTCACAAGAAATTACAGCCGCTAACAAACCCATGCCGTTTTCCCGTTTTATGGAGCTTGCACTCTACGCACCGCAATACGGTTATTACACCGGCGGCAGCCATAAAATCGGTGCAGACGGCGATTTCGTAACCGCCCCCGTTTTAACCCCGCTTTTCGGCAAAACGCTGGCCGTCCAACTCAACGCCCTGCTTCCGCAAACCGCCGGCAACCTCTACGAATTCGGCGCCGGCACGGGCGATCTGGCCGCCACACTGGTTCAAAACCTTTCAGACGGCCTCAACCGCTACTACATCATCGAACTTTCCCCCGAGCTTGCCGAACGCCAACGCGCCCTGATCGCGCAAAAACTGCCGTCTGAATTATTCAAAAAAGTCATCCATCTCAACACCTTGCCCGAATCATTCGACGGCATCATCATCGGCAACGAAGTTTTGGACGCCATGCCCGTCGAACTCGTCTGCCGCGAAAACGGCGGATTCCGACAAATCTGCGTCGGCCTTAAAAACGGCGGGTTTATCCAAACCAAACAACCACTTACCCACCCCGGCTTATCAACCGCCGCCGAAAACTATTTCCCCGCCGTCGAACCCTACACCAGCGAATTACACCCGCAACAGCACGCCTTTACCGCCACCCTCGCCGCCAAACTTACCCGCGGCGGCATCATCTTCATCGACTACGGTTTCGACGCCGCCCAGTATTACCACCCGAAGCGCAGTGGCGGCACGCTCATCGGCCACCACCGCCACCGCACCGTACACGACCCGTTTTTCCGCATCGGCCTGACCGACCTCACCGCCCACGTCAACTTCACCGACATCGCCCAAGCCGGCACCGACGGCGGTTTGGACTTAATCGGCTACGCCACCCAAAGCAGTTTCCTGCTCAACCTCGGCATCACCGACCTGCTCGCACAAGCCGGCGACAGCGCCTCTCCCGCCTACCTGCGCGCAGCAGCAGCCGTCCAACAACTCATTAATCCGCACGAAATGGGCGAATTATTTAAAGCCATCGCGTTCGGCAGAAACATCGACGTAGATTGGCAGGGCTTTATCACGGGCGACATTTGCCACAAGCTGTAAACCGCGAGGCTGTCTGAAACTGTTTTTTTCAGACGGCCTCTGTTTTCCAACATCAAATCCGTAAAATTTTTACCTTTTAAATCAAAACACAAAACCAAACCTACCATTTTCCCCTTGCCAAACAAACGAAAAAACCTATAATAGCGCTTTCCTAAACGGCGAATTAGCTCAGTCGGTTAGAGCAGAGGAATCATAATCCTTGTGTCCGGGGTTCGAATCCCTGATTCGCCACCAAATCTTGGGGGGTATAGCTCAGTTGGTAGAGCGCTTGCATGGCATGCAAGAGGTCAGCGGTTCGATCCCGCTTACCTCCACCAGATAAAAAAAATCCCTTGCTTTAACGGCAAGGGATTTTTTTGTCTTCAATTCAGCCGAATCAGGGTTAATCAGATTAAAAATATTTCTTTGATGCCTTCTGTTTTTATCTCAAAAAGCAAAGCTGCATAACAAATAAAACCTTTCCACCAAGCGCATTGCCTCCATTGCACCCGGCTTTCCCATTAGCATTTCTATGCGATACATTTGTTAAACCCTAAATTCAGTCCTACATACCTGTCTCTTCAAAAATCTCTGCTACTTATTTCCTTTCAAAGCCATCTGAATTCGTGTTTGTATGTTTGAAATTTTTTCTATTGCTTTAATATAATAAGATAATCATTGTTATTTATTAAAAAATGAGTGACTCTAAAATCTGGACTCTGCGCCAATCCTCGCCCCGAGCCTTTCCCGAACGGCGAACTTTAATGCCTGTTTGGGGCGGGGTTCCGATTCCGCGCCAACAATGGCAGAAGCTCTGGCAACAGAAGCTGCCCCATGCCGCAGACGAGGATGCGTTTGCCTACCTGCACATCCCGTTTTGCGCCAACCACTGCGTTTTTTGCGGTTTTTACCGTAATGCATGGAGAGAAGATTCCGGCAAAACTTATACCGACAAAATCATTGCCGAAATGGCTGCCGAAGCGGAAATCTGCCGAGGAAACAGCAAAATTCGCGCCGTATATTTTGGCGGCGGTACGCCGACCGCTCTTTCAACCGGTGATTTAACCCGCCTGATCCGCACCTGTTATCAATACCTTCCCCTGTCTGGCGATTGCGAATTTACCATTGAAGGGCGCATGAGCCATTCGATATGGAAAAAGCACAAGCCTGTATTGATGCCGGGGCAAACCGGATTTCCATCGACGTACAGACTTTTGATACAGCCATCCGGCGCCGTTTGGGCAGGAAACATACGGGAGAAGAAGCCTTTGCCTACTTGGAACAATTTTGCAGGCTCGACTGCGTTACCGTTATCGACTTAATGTTCGGTTTGCCCGGCCAAACCGACGAAGTCTGGGAAAACGACTTGGAACGCGCCGCTTCTCTGTCAGTTTCGGGTTTAGACACTTACGCGTTCAACCTCTACCCCATGCTGCCGATCAACCGCATGATTGAAAAAGACGCATTTCCCCAACCGCCGGGCTTCAATATTCAGGCCGACAATACGCTCATGCCGTGGAAACGCTGAAAGGAAAAGGCTGGACACAGGTCAGCAACAGCCACTTCGCCTACCCGGGACGCGGCGAACGCAACCGCTACAATTCACTGGTCAAATCCAATATGCCCTACCGCGCATTCGGATCCGGTGCGGGCGGCAATTTCGGCGGATTCAGCTATCAAGTCGAAAGTACGCTGGAGCGCTGCCTCGACACACCCGACGGCGGCAAACCCATAGGATTCATGAGCTTTCACGGCCCGCACAAAACGCTGCTGGGTCTGATCCAGTACGATATGGACTTAGGCCATCTGAATACTGCGCTATTTAACGGCAATGACGAAGCGCAGAAACTCATTGCGCAATGGGAAGAGATGCAACTGCTTGAAACGGATTCAGACGGCCTTGCACACCTCAACACCAGCGGGCGCTACTGGGCGCCCCCCCTCATCCGCAAACTCATGCTTACCCTCCCCAACCAGGAAAAGGACAACACCATGCAGAAACTCTCCGCAGAACAGCAGTCCGTGCCGCGCCAGTCACTTGCGGCAAATCCCGGCCAGATTCTCGAGATGCTTGCCGCACAAAACCAATGCAGCTACGAAGAAGTGTTGAACTGCCTGCCGCCGGAATCCGTCTGCAAAACCGACGGCAGCCGCATTGTCGAAATCCTCCAATCCGTAGCTTCATGGAACGATTCCGTAACCTTCATCGCCCACTCGCCCGACGCCATTGTCGAGGTCAGCGGCAAACTGCCGAACGGCAAAGTCGGCAGCGGTTTCTACAATTTCGAATCACCCGAAACCGAAGGCGGGGTTCACGGACACATCTACTATGAAAACTGCGCCGCAATCTACCTGCTTGAACGCCCGTTTATGGGCAAAGCCACCTGTTCGCTTAATTTCATCAACCGCAGCGGAGGAGCAATGTTCAAAATTTTCGTCGGCCGCGATGAAACAGGCGGACTCAAAACCTCACAAATCCAAGCCATGAAAGCCTTGTTCTCGAAGGATTGAACCATGCTTCTGGTTTTCGGCGCCAACGGCGCATCAGGACGGAACGTCGCCGCCTCGGACAGCCTGAAATTCTAAGCAGATCATTTAAAACATTTGAGGCCGTCTGAAAAAATGTACAAATCTTTTCAGACGGCCTGACGACAAAGAAAGAACACCATCGTGAAAATATCTACAAAATCCGTCTGTACCGCCCTGCTGCTGGCCTTGCCTCTGGCCACATACGCGCAGCGTATCGCCGTCATTACCCCCGACGCCGCCGACATCGTGGTTGCACTCGGCTCGTTCGGCGAAATCGTCGGCCGCGACCAGACCGTCCAAAATCCCGCATTAAAATCCAAACCCTCCGTCGGCATCCACCGCAACCTGACCGTCGAACCCATTGCCGCCGTCAAACCCGACATTGTCATCGGCTCGTGGATGGCACAGCCGGCCACCATCTTTGCGCAACTGAAAAAAGCCCGCATCAATGCCGTCAATGCCGCGCCCGACGACAGTTTGGACGCCTATCCGAAAAGTATCCGCACCATAGGCGGACTTATCGGGAAAAGCGCCCAAACCGACAGGCTGGCAAAAAAATGGCAGGCCGAAATGAAACAGATGCCGGCCAACGGCAAGCGTTATCTTCTGAGCTACGACGGATGGCTGGCCGCAGGCAGAAACACAGCCGCCGACGAACTTATCCGCCGCGCGGGCGGTATCAATGCCGCCTCCGCATTCGATGGTTTCAAACCGATGACCCGCGAAGCATGGCTGGCAGCAAAAACCGACGTCATCATCATTGCCGACCATAACGCCGCACGCATCGGCAGCATACGGAAATTCGCCGCCCAACCCGAAATCGCCGCCAGCCCCGCCGCCAAAAACGGAAAAATCTATCTTTGGAAAGCCAACGATATGTTCCGCTACGGCTTGGATACGCCGCAAGTCGTGAAAAAACTGAACGAAGCGGGCAAATAGCCGATAGCCGGACGCTGCAAGGCCGTCTGAAAACACGGCCGCCCTCTTCCCGCAATCCGGCAATACCGCCCGAAATCTGCCGATGAAAACCAGATGAAACCGAGCCTCCTCATCTCCGCCCTAATCCTGTCTGCCGCAACCGTCTATTTCTGCTGCGGCATCGGATTCGGCACTTGGCAGCCGCCGTTTGAAATGGACGAAACAGTCCGCCAAATCCGCCTGCCGCGCATCTACACCGCCTTACTGGCCGGTGCAGGGTTGGCGGCTTCGGGCGCGGCGCCCGGCGTCATTTTGGTACTCGCGCTCGGCATCGGCGGCATCGGTGTTCCGACGGCCGCAATTTGCAGGGGCACTGGGCGTGTGCCTGCTAATTTTGGCAATACACCGCCTGATCGGCGGCGGCACATTGGGGCTGCTGGTATCGGGCTTTGTCTTAAGCGCGTTTTCAGGGGCGGCGGTCAGCCTGATTTTGTTTTTGTCCGACGACTTGGTTTTGCGCAGCGCCACAACTTGGCTTTCGGGAAGCCTGTCGGAAGCAGGCTTTTCGTCTCCGCTGACGGCGGCCGTATCGATGGCGGCAGGGTTTGCGTTGCTGTTGTATTGCGGACGGCGGCTGGATATTTTAATGACGGGAGAAGAAACCGCCGCCAGCATAGGGGTTTCGCCCGGGAGCGTACGCGTGCAGACCGTCGTCGGCGCCGCCCTGATGACAAACGCCGCCGTATCGCTGACCGGCATTATCGGCTTTCTGGGCATGATGGTTCCCAACGTACTGGCGCAGACAATCGGCGGCGGCAGGCGCAGACTGATTGCGCTTTCGGCCTGGTCGGGCGGCATCTTCCTGATGTTAGTGGACGGCGCGGCCCGCTGGGCGGACTACCCCGTCGATTTGCCCGTCGGCATTGTGCTGGCCTTGCTGGGCGGGCCGTTTTTCCTCTATCTGTTTCTCAAACCGCTTAGGGACTGAGGCATGGATGCCGCATTCGGAATCGAATCACTGCACGTGGAAGTGCGCGGACACACTCTGCAGGAAACCGGCAGGCTGACATTTCCGAAAGGAAAAACCACAGCAGTCATCGGCCCCAACGGCGCAGGAAAATCCACTCGGCTCAAAGCCTTGCTGGGCTTGGCCGGCAAAGGCGGCATTTCCCTATTCGGCCGTGCCGCCGCGCCGCAAATCCGGCAGGGAAAGGTTGCATGGGTCGGGCAGCACGGCCGTTACGCCATGCCGATGAATGTGCGCGAATATGTTTCGCTTTCGACCTTTTCCGCATCAGGCCGTCTGAAAACCGGCCGGCAGCAAACCGATGCCCTTCTTGGACTATTTCGAACTGACTGCGCTGGCAGACAAACGCATCGGGCAGCTTTCGGGCGGCGAACAGCAGCGTGCCAATATCGTCCGCGCCTTGTTGCAGAACGCCTCCGTCATACTGCTCGACGAGCCATGTAACCACCTCGACATCCGCCACCGCCACCGGCTGATGCAGTATCTCAATGATAACAAACCGTTTTTTATCTCTATCATGGTTTTGCACGACCTAAACCTTGCCGCACGTTATGCCGACCACATCATACTGATAAACAAAGGAAAGCCCGCCGCCGAAGGCAAAAGCTGCGAAATCCTGAAAAGCCCGCTGCCGGAAGAAATCTACGGCTGGCCGCTGGAACGGATTTGCGACGGAGACAGGGTTTATTTCAAAGTCTGACTTGTTTTGAATCCGAAAAAGAGCACAGGCCGTCTGAAAACCCGCAGCCGTTTTCAGACGGCCTTTGCCATTTCCACCGCTTTTACGTTATCATTTCCGCAGATTAATCAAAAGGAAACCGCCATGTACGAAGTCAACCGCAGCGTCTTTCTGCTCATTCCGCTCGAGCCGTTTTACAGCTGGCTGCAAAACCTGCCGGGCAACCACCTGAACGGTCTGACTTTGGAAGACATTCAGGCCGATGCCAATTCCTATCTGGTGCGCCCGTGCGAGACCGCCGATGAGGTTTGGGACGAAATCGAAGCGCGTTTTGAAGACATCTTCGCCGCCGAACTCGCCGACTGGTGCGAAGACGAGCGCGAGTGGCCGGATTTGGACGCGGATATTTTCAACGAATGGTTCGACATCCAAATCTCTACCGTCATCACCGACCTCGAACACGAGCCCATCGCCCGCGACGAGTTCCAACCCATTAATTTAAACTGATGGACATCCGCATCCGCAATTACCACCTCGACGGCTACGGACACGTCAACCACGCGCGCTATCTCGAATTTCTCGAAGAAGCACGCTGGGCGCTTTTTGACCAACGCGATTTGCTGCGCTTCCTCGAAGGCATCCAGCTCGTCGTCGCCCGCATCGACATCTGCTACCGCCGCGCCGCCGTGTCCGGCAATGTTTTGCGCATCGAAAACCGCGTCAAAGAATTGACCGCACGCCATTTGGTGTTGACCCAAACCATCGTTTTGGCCGAAAGCGGTAAAACCGCCGCCGAAGCCGACGTGACCCTGATGCCCGTTGCCGCCGCCACCGGCCGCAGCATGAAGTTTCCCGAATCCCTGCTCACCCCGCTTAACAAACTGCTTTTATGAAAAAAATCCTTCCCCTCATCACCATCGTCCTGATCGGCTCGCTTTTGGCGTTTGTCCTGATGCCCGACAAAAAATCCGCCCCTGAATTTTCCCTGGCCGACCTGAACGGCAAAACCGTTTCCAACGCCGATTTGCAGGGCAAAGTCACCTTCATCAACTTTTGGTTTCCCTCCTGCCCGGGCTGTGTGAGCGAAATGCCCAAAGTCATCAAAATGGCGAAAGACTACCGCGGCAAAAACTTTCAGGTTTTGGGCATTGCCGAGCCCTTCGACCCGCCCGAAAGCGTGCGCGAATATGTGCAGCAATACGGCCTGCCCTTTACCGTGATGTACGACAGCGACAAAGCCGCCGCCAAATCGTTCGGCACGCAGGTTTACCCGACTTCGTTTCTAATCGGCAAAAACGGCGAAATCTTGAAAACCTTTGTCGGCGAACCCGATTTCGGCAAACTCTATCGGGAAATCGACGCGGAATTGGAAAAATGAAAACAGGCCGTCTGAAAACTTGGTTTTTCAGACGGCTTTTTTAACGGCCGCTGTTTGGCGTTCCTACAATCTGTTCCCTCTCCTGCGCCTTGCGCGGGAGAGGGAATGACGCCGCTTGGGGAATTGACTGTTTCAGACGGCCTTCAAGCAGTCTTCAGTTTTTTTTTGCAAAACGCTTGTCCTTATTCCCAGTCAGTCCCCCCTCCAAAAAAAAAACGTAAATACAACACCTGCCCCCGTCCGCCTGATATTTTTTCAGACGGCCTGTGCCGTTTTACCTCTCTTTAAAACACCCACCCATTTGATTTCAAACAACTTTTCAAAAAAAATACTCCCGATTTTCCCCGTCACACACCGTTCAGGCCGTCTGAAAAATGCCGTTTAAGGCAAAAACGCTGCCGCGCATCCGCCCAATCAAGGGTAAAATTTCTTCTTTTTCAACCGCGTCTTTTTCAGACGGCCATCTTCCGGTTTCCGCCATGCCTGCCAATAAATCCATCGGCTATCAGATTGCCCACAAAATCAAGCAGACCCAACGTCTTTCCCGCAAAACCATTGCGTTTGCCTTTCTTCTGACCGGATCCGCGCTGGTGGCGCTGACGGCGCTTTTGTTTGCGCACATGGCGGAATTTGCGTTGGCGCTCAATGCGGATTTGGTCAAACGCTACCCGTGGTTTGCGTGGGTCGCGCTGCCGCTCGGCCTGCCGCTGATTGTCTGGATCACCAAAAAATACGCACCCTACACCGTCGGCAGCGGCATTCCGCAGGTGTTGGCCTCGCTCTCGCTGCCGCACGGGCCGCAGAAAACGCGGCTGATTGCGCTCGGGCAGACGGTGTTGAAAATTCCGCTGACGTTTTTGGGCATGGTTGCAGGCGCATCGATCGGGCGCGAGGGACCGTCGGTTCAGGTCGGTGCGGCGGTGATGAGCGCGTGGGGCGCATGGTGCAAAAAAAACAATCTTGCATTCAAGGGAATGCAGGAAAATGATCTGATGGCGGCGGGCGCGGCGGGCGGTTTGGCGGCGGCGTTTAATGCGCCGCTGGCGGGCGTGGTGTTTGCGATTGAAGAACTCGGGCGCGGGGTAATGCTGCGTTGGGAACGCCAAATCCTGCTCGGCGTATTGGCGGCGGGTTTCATCCAAGTGGCGATTCAGGGCAACAACCCGCATTTTTCGGGCTTTCGCGGCAGCGAATTGGAACATATGCTGACGTGGGTTTTAGCAGCAGGGCTGGCCTGCGGCATTGCCGGCGGGCTGTTTGCGCGTTTTCTGTATAAAGGCGCGGCGGCGTTTGCGCCGGAAAAATACCGCGGCTGGATACGCCGCCATCCGCTGATGCTGGCGGCGCTGATGGGCGTGTTGCTCGCGGCTTTGGGCACGGTTTATCAGGGGCAGACTTTCGGCACGGGTTACGCCGAAGCCTCCGCCGCCCTGCGCGGCGAATACGATGCGCCGCTCGGCGTGGCGGTTGCCAAATGGGCGGCAACGGTATTTTCTTACTGGGCGGGCATTCCGGGCGGCATCTTCACGCCCTCGCTGACCGTCGGCGCGATGCTGGGCGAACGCCTTTCCGCCATCGCCCAACTCGACAGCGGCGCGAACGTTGTGGTGTTGCTCTGCATGGCTGCATTTCTCGCTGCCGCCACCCAGTCGCCGATTACCGCCAGCGTGGTGGTAATGGAAATGACGGGCGGACAAAACCTGCTGTTCTGGATGCTGATCGCCTGCATCTTCGCCTCGCAGGTGTCGCGCCAATTCTGCCCGCGCCCGTTTTACCACGCGGCGGGAATGCGCTTCAGGCAACGGGTTCAGGAAGAACACACGAAAGCGGCGGAAGGAAAAACGGAGTAGGTTCCGTAGCAGTTGCCGTCTGAAACAGCCTTACCTTCCGTTTTAAAAATCCCTTCTCCAAAAAAACTTCAGGCCGTCTGAAATTCAGACGGCCTTTCCGTTCCGGCAACTTTATTTTGCCGCCGCTTTTTTCTCTTCGCGGACTTTATCCACCAGCAGGTCGATGACTTTCATACCGGATTCCCAGTCGGAAAATTCCACTTTGTATTTGCCGCCGACAATCACCGCAGGCGTGCCGTCGATTTGGTAGGTTTTGGTCAGCTCCGCCATTTTGTCGGCGCGGGTTTGGCTTTCGGGGTTTTCGTAGGCCGACAAAACTTTTTTGCCGTCAAACGCGGTTTGCTGGGCGAGCCAGTTTTTCAGCGTGGCTTCGTCGTTGAGTTTGATTTTTTGTTCGACCATGGCGTTGAAAATCGCGCTGTCGGCTTTTTCGCGTTCGCCGGTCATTTCAACCGCGGCGGCGAGGCGGGCCAACGGTTTCATTTCGTCGCCCCAAACAACATGTTCGCTGCTCAGGTAGGTATCGGGTTTGAAGGTTTTGACGTGTTTGCTCAACACGGGTTCAAGATGGGCGCAATGCGGGCAGAAGTAGCCGAAAAATTCCAATACTTCGACTTTGTCGGCCTGCTGCTGCGGAATGGCGTTGGGCAGTACGGTGTAGTTGGTGCCCTCAATCAGGGTAACGGGCGCGGCGGGGGCGGATGCGGCGGCGCCGGTGGCGGGTACGCTGGTTTCTGCTTTTTTCTGTTCGCAGGCAGCCAGCGCGAAAACGGCGAGTGTGGTGAGGGCGATTTTTTTCAAAGTCATGATTTTGCTTTCGGATGTTTGTTTGATACGGGGCGTAAAATGTTGCCCGATGAATAGTTTGCTATTTTATTGTATTTTTCCGGTTTGATGAATGGCTTGGGGCGAAAAAGAGTGTTTGGACGGAGGAAAGGGTAACAGGCCGTCTGAAAATTCCTGTTTTTCAGACGGCCTTCCCGCCGATACAAATCTGTTTTTTGAATTAAAAGGCGGTACAATCGCGGTTTCCCGAAATAAATCAAAGGCCGTCTGAAAATGCGGCAACGGTTTTTCAGACGGCCTCAAACTCTTTTTTAAAGTGAATTTATGAATCTACTCGGTGCTTTGGCAAAAGTCGGCAGTCTGACGATGGTGTCGCGCATACTCGGTTTTGTCCGCGACACGATTATTGCGCGCACGTTTGGCGCGGGCATGGCGACGGATGCGTTTTTTGTGGCGTTCAAGCTGCCCAACCTGCTGCGGCGGGTGTTTGCGGAAGGGGCGTTTGCACAGGCGTTTGTGCCGATTTTGGCGGAATACAAGGAAACGAAATCGCCGGAGGCGACGCAGGAATTTGTGCGCTATGTGGCGGGAATGCTGTCGTTTATTTTGGTGATTGTCACGGCGGCCGGTATTTTGGCGGCGCCGTGGGTGATTTATGTATCGGCACCGGGTTTTGCCGAAACGCCGGACAAATTCCAGCTTTCGGTCGACTTGCTGCGGGTGACATTCCCCTATATCTTGTTGATTTCGCTCTCTTCTTTTGTCGGTTCAATTCTCAACAGCTACCATAAATTCAGCATTCCCGCGTTTACACCGACGTTTTTAAATGTGTCGTTTATCGTGTTTGCGCTGTTTTTCGCGCCGTATTTCACCCCCCCCGTGATGGCGCTGGCGTGGGCAGTGTTTGTCGGCGGGCTGTTGCAGCTCGGTTTCCAGCTTCCCTTTCTGGCGAAACTGGGCTTTTTGAAGCTGCCGAAACTGGATTTGAAAGACGCGGCGGTCAGGCGCGTGATGAAACAGATGGCGCCGGCGATTTTGGGTGTTTCCGTGGCGCAGATTTCGCTGGTGATTAACACGATTTTCGCGTCGTTTCTGCAATCGGGCAGCGTGTCGTGGATGTATTACGCCGACCGACTGATGGAGCTGCCAACCGGCGTGCTCGGCGTGGCGCTGGGCACAATTCTGCTGCCGACATTGTCGAAACACGCGGCGGGCAACAATCCGCAGGAATTTTCCGGCCTGCTCGACTGGGGTTTGCGGCTGTGTATGCTGCTGGCGATGCCCGCGGCGGTGGGGCTGGCGGTATTGTCGTTCCCGCTGGTGGCGACGCTGTTTATGTACAAAGAATTTTCGCTCAACGACGCGGTGATGACGCAGCACGCGCTGATTGCCTACTCGTTCGGCCTCATCGGCCTGATTATGATTAAGGTGCTGGCACCCGGTTTTTACGCCAAGCAAAACATCAAAACGCCGGTGAAAATCGCGGTTTTCACGCTGGTGTGCACACAGTTGATGAACCTCGCCTTTATCGGCCCGCTCAAACACGTCGGCCTCGCGCTCGCCATCGGCTTGGGCGCGTGTCTGAATGCAGGGCTGCTGTTTTTCCTGCTGCGTAAACACGATATCTACCGCCCGGGCGCAGGCTGGGGGGCGTTTCTCGCCAAAATGGTGCTGGCGCTGGCAGTGATGGGCGGCGGACTGTGGGCGGCGCAGACCTTCCTGCCGTTTGAATGGGTCAACGTCGGCGGCATCCGCAAAGCCGCGCAGCTATGCGTATTGATTGCCGTCGGCGGCAGCCTGTATTTCCTCGCACTCGGCCTGCTCGGCTTCAGACCGCGTGATTTTAAGCGTTCGGTGGAACGGTAGGTGTTTGGGTGGATTGAGGCCGTCTGAAAACTTCGGGATTGTTTAAACGAAGTTTTCAGACGGCTTTTGATGTTTATGGATGGTTTAGTAAGAAAAAGCAGTTGATGCCGTCTGAAAAGTTTAGGTCGGAACAACAGCCGTAGGTCTGGCAAGCCGGTACGCTCTACGGCTTATCTGCTTCAGACGGCACATGGTTTTACTTTATTTTGTCTTGTCTGTTCAAAAATCAGAATATCAAGATTGGGACTTTTGCAAGAAATCAGAAAGAGAAAGGCCGTCTGAAAACTTCGGAATCGTTCAACCAAAGTTTTCAGACGGCCTCTAATGTTCTATCAACCCCGCGTTACTCGGGGCGCATCTGCGGAAACAGAATTACATCGCGAATGGTTTGTGCATCGGTCAGCAGCATAACCAAGCGGTCGAGGCCGATGCCGGAGCCGCCGGTGGGCGGCAGGCCGTATTCCATGGCGCGGATGTAGTCGGCATCGTAGTGCATGGCTTCATCGTCGCCGGCGTCTTTTTGGGCGACCTGGGCTTTGAAGCGGGCGGACTGGTCTTCGGGGTCGTTCAACTCCGAATAGCCGTTGGCCAGCTCACGGCCGACGACGAACAACTCGAAGCGGTCGGTCAGACCGGGTTTGGTATCTGAGGCGCGCGCCAGCGGGGAAACTTCGACGGGGTAGTCGATGATGAAGGTCGGGTTCCACAGCTTGCCTTCGGCGCAGCCTTCAAACAGCGCCAGTTGCAGGCTGCCGATGCCGGGCGAGGGCGGGATTTTTTCGCCGTGTTTGACGATTTCCTGCTTGAGCCACGCTTCGTCTTGCAGTTGCGCGTCGGTGTATTGCGGGTTGTATTTTTTGATGGCGTCTAAGATGGTCAGGCGTTCAAACGGGCTTTCCAGATCGACTTCTTTTCCGTTGTAGGTGATTTTCGCCGTGCCGCAAACCGCTTTGGCGCAGGCGCGGATGACGCCTTCGGTCATTTCCATCATACGCTCGTAGGTGCAGAAGGCTTCGTAAAACTCCATCATGGTAAATTCTGGGTTGTGGCGCGTGCTCATGCCTTCGTTGCGGAAGCTGCGGTTGATTTCAAACACGCGCTCGAGGCCGCCGACTACGAGGCGTTTCAGGTAAAGCTCGGGGGCGATGCGCAGGTAGAGTGGCATATCCAGCGCGTTGTGGTGGGTAACGAAGGGTTTGGCCGTTGCGCCGCCGGGAATCGGGTGCATCATCGGGGTTTCGACTTCGAGATAGCGTTCGCCGACCATATAGTTGCGCACGGTTTGGATGATTTGGCTGCGTTTGACAAAAATATCGCGCGATTCTTTGTTTACAATCAAATCGACATAACGCCGGCGGTATTTCTGCTCTTGATCGGCCAAACCGAAATGCTGGCTCGGCAGCGGGCGCAGCGATTTGCTCAACAGCTCGAGCTTGGCGGCGCGCACGGTCAGTTCGCCGTGATTGGTTTTGAACAGCGTGCCTTCCACGCCGATGATGTCGCCCAAATCCCAGTGTTTGAAAGCGTTGTGCACGTCTTCGCCCACACCTTGATTATTCACATACACCTGAATCTGGCCGCTCATGTCTTGCAGCGTGGCAAAACTCGCTTTGCCCATCGCGCGCTGGAGCATCATCCGGCCGGCCACCTTGACGGGCACGCCCTGCGGGTCGAGCTCCTCTTTGCTCAGAGCATCGTATTGCGCGTGTAAATCCCCCGCAAACGCATCGCGCTTGAACCGGTTGGGAAACGCAACGCCCTGTTTGCGGATTTCGTTTAATTTTTCACGGCGCAGCGCGATGATTTGGTTTTCGTCCAACTGCGGCTCGGTTTGCGGAGTGTTTTGTTCGCTCATGTTTTTTCCGGAAAATAAAAGACAGGCCGTTTTTCAGACGGCCTGAAAAGATAGGGGGTCGGGCGGTATTTTACGCCAAGTGTGGCCGTCTGAAAATCCGACCGTGCAACATAACCCGGTTTTTCAGACGGCCGTAAATTTCGACAGTTATCATTTTTTAAAACAACAATAACTTTTAATTAACATGACTATATTGTAATACAGAATTCTAAACCCCAACCATGCCGCATGATTTTGCAAACTTACTGTAAGTTTATTATGAAATTTTCAAATAAAAATACTTTTATGGTAAAAGAAATTTAAATCTTCTTTTCAGAAAACTTCCCAAAATCAAGAAACAAAATCAAGAAACGGCATGTCTTACTAACACGGATACAGTATTCGGCAACCCGGTTATGCAGGCGGATTGTTTAATTTATTGTGATTAAAAACAAACGCTCTATGTGTAGTGTAGGACGATATTTTTCCAAACAGGAGGATTGAAGAATTATGAAACCGTTGGGCTTGAACGAATTGGAACAGGTAGCGGGCGGCGAAGCTTGGATGCCCGCACAATTCGGTTTTTATCCGCGCAGGACATCCGTTGTCGACCGATTGGCAGAGCGCGACTAAGGAATTCGGACGGAAGATGCAAAACCGCTTCTTTCGTTTGGAGATGGAGGAAGCTGGTGTTTCTTTCTCTATTATTTTATGCCTGAGTGATTCAGGTTTAAATTAACTTTTTAATCTTAAGGAGGTTATTATGAAAGAACTGAATCAAGTTGAATTGGAAAGTGTAGCCGGAGGCGGATTTTTCGGGCCTGAACCTTGTGACCTTATGCTGGTTAGAATTGGACGGAAATCACCACTATGGAATAGCTTGAGTTCGGGATAAGAGAATATTTATCTGTCGAAATAAAAAGAACTTAATTCTGTTATTCCCGCGCAGGCGGGAATAACGGATTCTTGTTAAGGAGATTATTATGAAAGAATTGAATCAAGTTGAATTGGAAAATGTTGCAGGCGGTTTGTGGCCAGGTCATCCCTGTACTCCTGACCTTTTCCCTAAACCGAACGGTCCCTTTAAATTTCCATTTCCGTTTTAAACTTCCGTAACAAGCGTAGGCCGTGTCAACGAGGCACAAACGTAACACGACACAGCTTTGTCTGAAAATTTTCAGACGGCCTTCGGACAATTCAAAGGCCGTCTGAAAACCAAATTCGGTTACGCTATCTGAGCCGTCCTACGGCGGCTCCGGCTGTTGGAAGATTACAATCATGCAGAACTTCCCCCTATTCAATCCCTGCCCACTTATGCGTCTGCACGCTGAGCTGCCAATACACGGGCGCGTTTTCGCGGCTGTTGAGCAGGCCGATTTGGCGGATGGTGTCGTAGATGTTCATTTCCCCGCCGCGCTCGCAGGGCGAGAGGTAGTAGCGGGCGGTGCAGATTTTCCGTTCCATTTTTTCGCAAAACGCCACGACATCGCCGTCGGCAACAATCCGCACTTCGTCGGCGGCGGTGATACATTGTTTTTCGTATTTTTCCGCGTAGCAGGCTTTGGGGCTGGCGGCGATGTAGTCGAACTGCGCGGGCGCGGGGTTGAGGCCGTTGGTTTCGAGAAATAGTTTGTAACCTTCTGATTTCAAACGATTCAACAAAATATCCAAATGCGGCTGTATGGTCGGCTCGCCACCGGTGATGATGATGTTGCGGGCGCTGTGGTTTTTCAGACGGCCTAAAATCCCGGAAAGCGGCACGCTGTCGAATTTCAGATAATCGGTGTCGCACCACGCGCAGGCGAGGTTGCATTTGCCCAAGCGGATAAACACGGCGGGCATACCGGTGTTGTAGCCCTCACCTTGCAGGCTTTCAAACATTTCGACAAGGCGGTAGCTCGGGTTTTCGGGGCGGATTTCGGTCATCAATACGCCCCCGCTACGGCCAGCATCGCCAAAACGGCGGGCAGTCCCTGTCTGAACAAAATGCCTTTATTGGCGGTTTTCGCGCCCCAAAGCGCGGCGGCAATCACGAAACCGAGAAATAGCGCCAGCGCGCCGAAACGGGCGTTTTCGGGTGCGGCGAACTGCGCCCAGATGAGGCCGACGGCGAGAAAACCGTTATACAGCCCCTGATTGCTGAACATTTTCTGCACATGCTTTTGCTGCATAAACTCCTGCGGCAGCCCGAAAATCCTCGCTGCCTGCGGGCCGGGGATTTTAAACATTTCCAAATACATAATGAAAAAATGTTCCGCCGCCACCAGCAAAACCAAAATCAAAGCCAAAATCCGCATCATTCGCCCTCATACTCGGCGCACGAAATCGGCGTTTCCCAAAGTTTGACGCTGCACACGCACACGCCGCGTTTTTTCAGACGGCCGTAAATTTCGAACGCCATGTTTTCGGCGGTGGTACGGCAGGCGAGGCGCAGGGTTTTCATGTTCCAACCTTCCAAAAGCGCGGCAATCTGGCTTTCGCGCGCGTTTTCGCCGTGATAGATGAAGGCATGGTCGAACGGCTCGATGATTTCCTGTTTGGCAACGGCTTTCAGGTCGGCAAAATCCATAACCATTCCGTCTTTCGCCCCGCCCCGAATCAGGCCGTCTGAAACGGTAATTTCGAGCTTGTAGGTGTGGCCGTGCAGGTTTTGGCATTTGCCGTCGTGTCCGTCAAGCATATGCGAGGAATCGAATGTGAAGATTTTGGTGATTTTCATGGTGGTTTGGTCGTTGAGGCCGTCTGAAAACAGCGGATAAAAAATGAGAAAACAGACGGAAGCGGGACTAAATCGGATGGTAACCCTGAAAACCGATTTCAGACGGCCTACCCTCGGGATTGGGCTGCAAGACAATGTGGCAGCCGCCGATTTCGTTTAACTCCAACAGGTTGTCCACGTCTTTTAAATTATCTTTGTGTAACTGGAAATGATTGGGCAGCAGCGAAGTTAAGGCTTTCTGTTTGGTCTCAGCAGGGCTTTCGGCGACAAACAGTCCGAACGAGTGCGCCTCGGCAAGACTGCCTGCTCAATAACCTCCGACATTGACGAAATACAGCCGCTTCGGATTTTCAGACGGCCTGTCGGCCAAGCGGATGTCGAAGCCGTCTGCCCAGTCGACAACCTGCCAGCCGTCGATGTGGATTTTGTCTGCATCGCCAAACCAGGCGGCTTTGAGCATGGGAACGGCATCCTGCTATTCTTCCACTGCCGCAAACTGTACGTCGTGAACTTCGATATTCGAACGGCCTGCATTGCCGCCCAGATAAAACATATAAAGCTGTTTCATGATATTTCCTTTCGACTTGGAATTAAGACGAATGCACAACGAGCTTGATTGCAGTGCTTTGCCGGCGGATTAAGCATGGCAATACCTTTGCAAAAATCAAAAGTGCTTACCTAAATGCCGCCTGAAAATCTGTTTGAACGCGCGACAGAATGTTCCTATCCACGCTTACGCGCCGTTCTGGCTTTTCCGCAAGGTATTCCGCCAGCCCGCGTTCGCGCAAAACGCAGCTCGGGCATTCGTGGCAGCCGCCTTCGACGCCGAGGTAGCAGGTGTGGGTGTGGTCGCGGATGTAATCGAGGCAGCCCAAATCGTCGGCGAGCCGCCATGTTTGCGCTTTGGTGAAGTACATCAGCGGGGTGTGGATTTGGAAGCTGTAACCCATGGCGAGGTTGAGGGTGACGTTCATGGATTTGACGAAGATGTCGCGGCAGTCGGGATAGCCCGAAAAATCGGTTTCGCACACGCCGACGATGATGTGGCAGATATTTTGGCTTTTGGCGTAAATGGCGGCGCAGAGTAGAAACAGAGCGTTGCGGCCGTCCACAAAGGTATTGGGCACGCCGCTTTCGGCGGGTTGGATCGCCGCGCCCCCTTCCATCAGGGCATTGCGGGTGATCTGCTGCATCAAGGTGAGGTCGAGCTCGGTCTGTTTGACGCCCAAATCTTCGGCAATTTGGCGGGCGCGTTCAAGCTCAACGGCGTGGCGCTGGCCGTAGCGGAAGGTAATGGCTTCGACGTTTTCGCGCCCGTATTGTGCGATTGCCTGAATCAGGCAGGTAGTGGAATCTTGGCCGCCTGAAAAGATGACCAATGCTTTTTGGTTTGACATTTGGAATCCTAGTTTTGGTTTTGAACGGCGGCTCACGGCGGGAGGGTTGCGAACCGCCTTGAAAAGCATTGAATTATAGCAGATTTTTTCAGACGGCCGCGGGCGGCCTCAATAAAAAACCACCCTTGCGGGTGGTTTTTTATATTTACGGATTCGCAAATATCAGCCTTCGACTTTAACCTCAACACGGCGGCCGGCGGCGTCGTTGCCTTGGGCTGCGGTTGTGTTTTCGGGTTTGCGCAACTCGATGCCGTCGGCTTTTACGCCTTGAGCTTCAAGAAAGGCTTTAACGGCTTCGGCGCGTTTTTTAGAAAGCGCGGCATTGGAAGCGGCGTTGCCGGTGCTGTCGGTGTAACCGCTGATGACCAGGCGTTTGCCTTCTTTGCCGGCTTTGACGATTTCAGCCAAAACGGTTGCCGCTTTGTCGGAAACTTCGCTCTTGCCGGTGGCAAAGTAGAAAGTGCCGAGCGGTTTGCCGTTGTTGGCGCTGAAGGTTACATCTGAAACATTCTCAGCAGGCGCAGAGGCTTGTGCAGGGGCCGATGCGGCGGGCGTTGAAGCAGTGCCGGCGGCGGCAGGTGCAGCTGTGGATGCAGCGGCCGGTTCAGGCTCGGCTTTTTTCGCCGGCGCTTTGCCGTCTTTGTTGGACAAGCCCCAAACATACGCTGTCATGATGTGCAGTTTGTCTTTATCCAGGAAGTTGCTCCAAGCCGGCATTTGGCTATGACGGCCGCCGGTAATGGTTTCGATGATATTTTTCTGGCTTCCGCCCCACAACCAAGTATCGTCAGTCAGGTTCGGACCCAAACCTTGGATGCCCTGGCCTTTGTCGCCGTGACAGGTAAAGCAGTTTGCGGGCGGGCCGCCGAACAGCGTTTTACCGCGTGCGGCGCGTTCTTCGTCATACTGGTCTTTCGGTTTGGACAGCGACATAACGTAGTTGGCAACGTCTTTTACGCCCTCTTCACCCAATGCAGGACCCCAAGCCGCCATCACACCGACACGGCCTTTTTCGATGGTTTGCTGGATTTGCTCAGGCGAACCACCCCAGAGCCAGTCGTGGTCGGTCAGATTCGGGAAGCCTTTGGAACCTTTGGCGTCCGAGCCGTGACATTGGATACAGTAAGTGTCAAACATGTTCTTACCGATCCGACGGGCTTCGGGATTTTTAGCCACTTCTTCAATCGGCATTTTGGCAAATTTGGCATACATCGGTTTGTATTGCTCGTCTGCCTTTTTGACTTCCTGCTCATACTGGCCTTTACTGCTCCATTTGAAATAGCCTTTGTAATCGCCGATACCGGGATAGAGGAACAGATAGGCGGCGCCAAACAGCCAAGTCATGACATACAGCCAAAACCACCAGCGCGGCAGGGGGTTGTTGTATTCGGAAATACCATCCCACTCATGCCCTGTGGTTTTGACTTCTTCGCCTTTTTTCAAAGGCTTGACCACGTTTTGCGACAAGAGCAGCCATGCCAAGCCGATAAAGCTGAGCACGACGATGACGGCAATGTAGATTGTCCAAAAATTACTGGTAAATTGGGAAGTTGTGTTCATTCTTTTGCTCCGTTATCACGGATTAACCGGTTATCGCCCGTTTTGGTCGGACGTATCTTCTTTATCATCAAAAATACTGCTGGCGGCTTCGTCGTAGTTTTTCTTGTTGCGTCGGTTGAACACAATATAGAGCACTAACATAAAGCTGACGAATATCCAAAGCGTAAAAAGCGAGCGGGCCCAGTTAACGTCCATGCTGTTACCTTACGTTTTTCAATGCCAAGCCCAGACCTTGCAGGTAGGCGATGACGGCATCCAGTTCGGACTTGTTGGCCAAGGCCTCAGGAGCTTTCTTAATGTCTTCATCGCTGTAAGGCGTACCGACGGCGCGCAGCGCTTTCATGTGGTTGACCGTTGCTTCGGCATCCACTTTATTGCGCGCAAGCCACGGGAACGCGGGCATATTGGATTCGGGCACGACATCGCGCGGGTTAATCAGATGGATACGGTGCCATTCGTCGGAATAGCGGCCGCCCACACGCGCCAAGTCAGGACCGGTACGTTTGGAGCCCCATTGGAACGGGCGGTCGTAAACCGACTCACCCGCAACGGAGTAGTGGCCGTAACGCTCGGTTTCGGCACGGAACGGACGAATCATCTGCGAGTGGCAGTTGTAGCAGCCTTCGCGGATGTAGATGTCGCGACCTGCAACACGCAGCGCACTATACGGTTTCACGCCCGGAGCGGGCTGGGTAACGGCTTTGGTAAAAAACAGCGGAACGGCTTCGATCAACAAACCGACACTGACAACCAACAGCGTGAATACAATCAGGAAACCGACTTTTTCTTCAGCTAATTGTTGTAATTTCATTTGGTAGCCTATCTTTCTTATCTTAGTGGTGCTGTGATTGAGAAACCGCAGGAATCTCAGCATTCACCGGTTTGCCACTCATCGCCGTACGGTAAACATTGTATGCCATGATGCACATACCGCTCAGATACAGGATGCCGCCGGTCAGACGGATTGCGTAGTAAGGCATGGTGCGTTTGACAGATTCAACGAAAGAATAAGTCAGCGTGCCGTCGTCGTTCAGACTGCCCCACATCAAACCTTGCAACACGCCCGCGATCCACATCGCAGCGATATAGAGCACGACGCCGATGGTGGCAATCCAGAAATGCGCTTCAACCAATTTGGTGCTGTGCATTTCGTTGCGGCCGAACAGACGCGGAATCATGTAGTAAACCGAACCGATGGTCACAAAACCCACCCAGCCCAATGCGCCGGCGTGAACGTGTGCGACAGTCCAGTCGGTGTAGTGGCTCAAAGCGTTGACGGTTTTAATCGACATCATCGGACCTTCAAAGGTGGACATGCCGTAGAAAGACAGGGAAACGATCAGGAATTTCAGAATCGGGTCGGTACGCAGTTTGTCCCACGCGCCGGAAAGCGTCATGATGCCGTTGATCATACCGCCCCAAGACGGCGCGAACAGAATCAGCGACAACACCATACCCAGTGACTGCGTCCAGTCAGGCAGCGCGGTGTAGTGCAAGTGGTGCGAACCTGCCCACATATAGGTAAAAATCAGCGCCCAGAAGTGAACGACAGACAAACGGTACGAGTAAACCGGACGGCCTGCCTGCTTAGGAACAAAGTAGTACATCATGCCCAAGAAGCCCGCAGTCAGGAAGAAACCCACCGCATTGTGGCCGTACCACCATTGGACCATTGCATCAATTGCCCCCGCATAAACCGAGTAAGATTTCATCAGCCCCGCAGGAATACTGATATTGTTCACGATGTGCAGCAGTGCAACCGCCAGAATAAAGCTGCCGTAAAACCAGTTGGCCACATAGATATGCTTCACTTTACGCTTGGCAACCGTACCGAAGAATACGATGGCGTAGGCAATCCACACCAGCGCGATCAGAATATCAATCGGCCATTCCAGCTCGGCGTATTCTTTGGCTTGGGTGAAACCCATGGGCAGCGTAATGACCGCGGCCACAATCACGGCCTGCCAACCCCAGAATGTAAACGGCACCAGCCAGCCGCCAAACAGGCGGGTATTACAGGTACGCTGCACGACGTAGTAAGATGTGCCGATCAGACCGCAGCCGCCGAACGCAAAAATCACCGCATTGGTATGCAGCGGACGCAGGCGGCCAAAGTGGAACCAGGGGCCTATCTCGGACAAATTAAGGGACGGTGCGAACAATTGGGCGGCAACGATGACACCGACCAACATACCCACAATCCCCCAAACAACGGTCATGATGGCAAACTGGCGCACCACCTTGTAGTTGTAGGTTTGTGTTTCCATGGGAGTCTCCATAAACTATGGGAATGAGGTTTTTCTTATCCGCCGCTGCAACCGCAAGCCGCAGGAATGGCAGAGTTTAAATTTTTCCGAATTTAACATATATGGCAAAACACGCCAAGCAATATTACACTTTTCGACATACCGGAAATACTTTCCCAACGCTTTTAAATTCATTTAAAATCAAAGTATTGCCGGAAACAATAGAACATCTGCTCTTCATTTTCAACTTTCACGTGGCATTTTCACACCGTTTTTTGACCTAAATTAAACCAATCCTATTTATACGCCGAATGTCAATAAATTTTAACAAACAGAGTTATAGATATGCTTAATTATGAAATCACCCCCTCACCGCTTGCCCACCAATGGCACATTACCCTTTCGTTCACCCGGGAAAGCGCCCAAACCCTCGAATTCAGCCTGCCAAACTGGGTTCCCGGCAGCTATTTAATCCGCGATTTCTCGCGCTACATTACCGCCCTTTCCTCCACCTGCAACGACGCGCCCGCAGAATTGGTACAACTCGATAAAAACACCTGGCAAGCCGCCGCCCAAGCCGGCGAATGGCGGATTGACTACACCATTTACGCCTTCGACCTCTCCGTGCGCGGTTCGTTTCTCAACACCGAACGCGGCTTTTTCGATGGCGCCTGCCTGTTTTTAAAAGTCAAAGGCAGCGAACAGCAGCCCCACCGCCTCCGACTCAGCGGCCTGCCCGCACATTGGCGAACCGCCACCGCCATGCCGCAAACCGCGCCCGATGTTTTTCAGACGGCCTCATACGCCGAATTCATCGACCACCCGTTTGAACTCGGCCGCATCGAATTTCTCGACTTCACCGCCGTCGGCATTCCCCATCGCATCGCCCTCAGCGGCTACTACCCCGCATTCGACCGCGCCCGCCTGACTGCCGACATCAAAAAAATCTGCGAAACCGAGCTGGCCATGTTCCTCCCTGCGCCCGCCCCGTTTGCCGAATATCTCTTCATGCTCCACGTCGGCGACGACCTTTACGGCGGCCTCGAACACACAGCCTCCACCGCCCTCCTCGCCGACCGCCACAGCCTGCCATCTGAAAACATGCAGGAAGCAGACGATGCCTACACCCAACTGCTCGGCCTGTTCAGCCACGAATACTTCCACGCGTGGAACGTCAAATCCATCAAACCCGCCGCGTTCGCCCCCTACGACCTCGACCGCGAAAACTACACCGAACAACTCTGGGCATTCGAAGGCATCACCTCCTACTACGACGACCTCTTCCTTGCCCGCAGCCGCACCATCAGCCCCGAAGCCTACCTCAAACTGCTCGCCCAAACCCTCACCCGCGTGCAGCGCGGCAAAGGCCGTCTGAAACAGACCCTCGCCCAATCCAGCCTCACCGCGTGGAACAAATTCTACAAACAAGACGAAAACAGCCCCAACGCCATCGTCAGCTACTACCAAAAAGGCGCGCTCGCCGCCCTCTGCCTCGACCTCCTCATCCGCCAAAAAAGCAACGGCCGCCACAGCCTCGACACCGTCATGCAGCAGCACTACCGCGACTGGCTTGCTACCCGCCGAGGCATCCCCGAACAACAATGGCAGGTACGCTGTCAAGCCATTACCGGATTGGATTTAAACGACTTTTTTCAGACGGCCTTATACAGCACACGCGACCTCCCGCTCGCCGAAACCCTCGCCACCGCAGGCGTCCGCCTCACATGGCACGCCCTGCCCCGCAGCCACAACGGCGGTCTGACCAACGATGAAACCGCCGTCCAACCCGCCACCGACCTCGGCGCCCGTTTCAAACAAAACCCCAACCACGCCCTACTGACCCACGTTTTCAACGGCGGCAGCGCCGAAAACGCCGGCCTCAGCCCGCAAGACAAAATCATCGCCGTCAACGGATACGCCTGCACCGACCTCGCCGCCCAGTTCGGCCGTCTGAAAAACGGCGAACGCGCCCAAATCCACTTCTTCCGCAGCGGCGTCTTGCTCAACACCGTCATCACCGCCCAAACCGCCGAAGCCGACACCGCGCTGCTGGAAATTACCGGCCGCGATTTATTGGAACGCTGGCTGTTCGGTGAATGAAGATTTGAAAGGTTTTCAGACGGCATTCCGAAATTTGCACAGCAAAAAACGATTGAGGCCGTCTGAAATATTTGAAAACCCGCCGCTTGTCTGAAGGGCAAGAAAACAAACCGCTTGAAAAATTTCCAGACGCTTGGATTTTGACCTGCACTCAAACGGTGGGTTTACATCCACCCTACCCCTCTCCCATGAGAGAGAAGGGACAGATTGCAAAATCTTTAAACATTCAGACGGCATTCCACCCCTAAAGGCCGTCTGAAACCACCCCACCCGAAAGGAAAAAACATGACCATCTTAAAACTCGCAGAAAACCTCTACATCGCCCCGCAACTGACCGCCGCCGATGCCGCGCAGGCCGCCGCACTCGGGGTTCAAGCCGTGATTTGCAACCGTCCCGACGGCGAAGAGCCGGACCAGCCCGCCGCCGCGGAAGTCAAACAATGGCTGGCGGATGCGGGCATCGGCCAATTTGCCCACCAGCCCGTTACCGCACCCGCCGCCGGCACCGCCGATGCCGCCGCGTTCCAAAACCTGTTTGCGCAGTCAGACAAACCCGTTTTGGCCTACTGCCGCACCGGCACGCGCAGCGTGCTGCTGTGGGCGCTTTATCAGGTGCAAAACGGCATGAGTGTCGCCGAAGCCAAAACCGCCGCCGCCCGGGCAGACGTGGATTTGACGAATTTCGAAGCGAAATTGCAGGCGGCAAAAGAGGCCGTCTGAAAACCTTCAGCGGTGCAGGCCGGGCTTCAGCCCAGCTTGTTGAGCTGCCTTGCCGGGCTGAAGCCCGGCCTACAACTGCTGTAAAAACGGATGATTTTCGACGCCAAATTTTGAAGTTACTACAATCTGTCTCCTTTCCTGCGCCTTGTGCGGGGGAGGGTTAGGGAGAGGGTGGTGCTTCGCAGAAGCACGTCCTGCGAGACTTTCGGAAAAATTTACCTTTTCAGGAGAAAAACCGCCCCACCCCGGCCCTCCTCCCCTTCGAGGGCAAGCGTTACGGCGGGAGGGGGAGCAGATTGCAGAAACCCAACCATTGCCGATTTTGAATCCGGCCGAAGCTGAAAATGCCGGGAATATCAGCGTTTCAAGATTTCAGACGTCCTTTAAGTGGACGTTTCAGCTTTTTATAAATTTCTCTGCCTGAATCCCGCAAAAAACCAAAACAGGCCGTCTGAAAAACTTTCAGACGGCCTGTTATCTATAATACCGAAATCCGTTTACTGCGCTTTAGTCTCGGTAACAAATCCGATTTTACTGATACCCGCTTCGCGCGCGGCACCGAGGGCCTTGTTGACGTAGTCGTATTCGACCGCTTTGTCGGCGCTGACGGCGACAATCACGTTTTCATCTTTTGCCTGCGCCTCTTTCAGCTTGGCGGTAACATCTTCGATGCTGAGTTTGGTAACGGAATCCGCGCCGATGTAATACGCGCCGCCGGCATCAATCGTCAGCCGCAGAGGATCGGTCGGCTGCTTGTCTTTTTTCGCCGCCTGCTCCGAAGTGGTCGGCAGTTCCAGCGGAATCGAGTGCGTCAACACGGGCATGGTAATCATGAAAACAATCAGCAACACCAGCATCACATCAACCAGCGGCGTTACATTGATGTCGGACATCGGCGCATCGTCGCCGTTATTCATCGAGCCGAAAGCCATGGTTTAATCCTTTTGGTTCAACAGACGCACATGCAGGTCATGGGCGAAAGCATCCATATCCTGCGACAGGGATTTGTTGCCGCGCGTCAGGAAGTTGTAGGCCAACACGGCGGGAATGGCAACAAACAGGCCGGCGGCGGTGGCCACCAGTGCTTCCCCGATCGGGCCGGCAACGGCAGCGATGCTCATCTGGCCGCTTTGGCTGATGTTGATCAGCGCATGGTAAATCCCCCAAACCGTGCCGAAGAGGCCGATAAACGGCGCCGTTGCACCGATGGAGGCCAGCGCGGCCATGCCGCCGTCAAACTGGCGCATGATCTGGCTCATGCTGTTGCGGATCTGGATGACCAAATATTCATTGAGCGGCAGCGCGGTCGCCAATGTTTTGTCGCTGCTTTGACGGTAGCCCTGATACGCGCGAACGGATTCGGCGGTCAGCTGCCCCATTGGTGATTCGTTTGAACCGAGTTTCTGAGCGGCTTCTTTCAGGGTAAACGCGCCCAAAACGGTTTTCTTCGCCTCGGCATTGCCCTGCTTGACTTTGCGCAGGCGGACGAAACGCAAAACGATAATGCTCCAAGTAGTGATGCTCATCGCAACCAACATCAAAAATACGGCAATCAGAACAAAATCGCCTGATTGGAATACCAATGATAAGTTCATAGTTTTTTTCCAAAAAACAAAATAAAACAAAAAATAAAATCTTAGTTCCGGAGGTTCCAGACAACCTAATTCAGCGTAAAATTAACCCTGCCTTTATAAACCAGCCATTTCCCGTTATTCGCATAGCTGCCCTGCTGGGCCGCTTTGCGTGCCGCACGGTCCAATGCCGCCGAACCGCTGCTCTTCACAATCTTGACGCTTTCGACACGACCGCTCGGATTAACCAAAACATCCATCACAACCGTACCCTCTTCACCGTTTTCAATGGCCGAATCCGGATAAGGCGGCGTTGCCAGCGTACCACCGGCACGGATGGGATTGCTTCGGCTGCCGCCGGCACCGCTGCCGCCTCCCTCACCTCCCGAGCCCTCACCGCGATCGCCTTTTCGGCCTCCGCTGCCTTTTCCTTCTCCTTCACCACGGCCGCCGCCTTCGCCTTTTGTTCCCCCTCCTTTTGCACCTTCCTTCTCACCGTTTCCGCTACGACCCACTGCTTCCCATTTACCTTTTTCAGCATCGGAGCCAACTGCTTTCGGTTCGGCTTTGGGCGCCGGAGCCGGTTCTGCTTTCGGAGCCGGTTCAGGCTTGGGCTCGGGTATCGGTTCCGTTTTTGACGGTTCGGCCGGTTTGGGTTTCGGTTTTTCGACCGGTTTTTCCTTCGGCTGCTGAATGTCCGCATCCGCCTTTTTGGTTACTACGGGCTTGATGACGGTTTTTTCCGGTACGGCCGGCTTGGGTTTCGATTTGGGTTTGGGCAGCTCGGCTTTCGGCTTGGGCGGCTCGGGAGCCGGTTCGGCAGGTGCGCCCGCACCTTCGGGGGCACCGTCTCCTCCGCCCAAACTGCCCAAATCGACAACTTCGAAAGAGGCGGTTTCAACTGCTAAAGGCGGCGTACGCGCGTGCCAAAGCAGCGCCATCAATCCGACGTGGAGAAAAGTAACTGCGGCAATGACCGCAGGGCTCAAAATGCGTTGATTCTTCATAGTGGCGTCATGTTAATAGCAACTATTCCTGTTTGCAAACTATTTCTTATAAACGGCAGGTAAAGTTTACAAACGGTTGCCGTCGGAATATTTTTATTTCAAGTCAACGGAGAATAATATGACGTAACTTGGCGTTTCATGATGCAAGCCCGGACGGTTTGCCAAATACGAAAAGGCCACCTGGAGCTGCTCTTTTCCCCCATAAATAAAGTTCAGACGCCCTGCTTTTCCATTCAGGCCGTCTGAAGAATTAAATAATTTTAAAATTTTAAGCAGCAGAAAGATTCATGCTGTTGCCGGAATTTCTTTCTGAAAATAAAGCAGATCGTAAGTCGGTTTGTTGATCAAATCGGCCAGCGTAAAGCCGTCGAGATGGTTGAAAAACGCTTTCAGCCCGCCGTTCAACACGCCCATCAGGCGGCAAGACGGGGCAATCAGGCAGCAGTTGTTGTCGCCCATACATTCGACAATCTGCATCGGCTCGAGATGGCGTACCACCGTGCCGATGTTGATTTTATCCGCACTCTGCGCCAGCTTCAGCCCGCCGCCCTTGCCGCGTACACTGGAAAGGAAGCCGCCTTTTACCAGCGCGGTAACGACTTTCATCAGGTGGCTTTTGGAAATGTTGTAGGTTTCGGCAATAGTCGCGATGTTGACCAGCGCATCGTCGTTGATAGCGGTATAGATCAGCACGCGCAGGCCGTAGTCGGTGTGTTGGGTGAGGTACATAATGTTTTGCCTGAGTATTCTTATATATTTTCAGGCGGCCTGGGGCAGCCGCCGTATGTATTTGACTTGATAAGGAAATAAGTTTCATAATATATGAAACTTCACACAAAATCCAGTTACCCCCTACCGAAACCGCCGCAATGAAACCGCTCAAACGCCACCCCGCCCTCATCGAACTTTCCCGCGAACACCATCATTCGCTGGCATTGTGCGTACGCCTGCTGCGGGCGCCGTCTGAAAACCATCAGGCGGAATTGGTGCCACATTTTGCCGAATTAGCGGTGCATTTCCAAAGCGAAGAGGCGCAGTTCGCCCCGTATTGGCATTTGGTCGCCGCCGATCTGCGCGGGCGCTTCGAAGCCGACCACGCCAAACTGCGCGCCATGATGGCGGCGCCCGAATTTGAAAATGCGGCGTGGAACACGGATTTCGCCACCACCCTGCGCGACCACGCGCGTTTTGAGGAACGCGAGCTGTTTCCCGCGGTCGAGCCGTTTTTGGATTGAGGTTTCCAGACGGCCTTTACGGTTGTCCGACCTACGCGCCTGTTTCAAGAATATCAACGGCCGTCTGAAAACTTCCATTTATAAGTTTTCAGACGGCCTCCCAAGTTTTCAAATACAAAAACCACTAAGGAACCCACCATGATCGCTTTGTTCAAACACCCTGTCTGGGCAATGGCATTCCGCCCGTTTTACTCGCTGGCCGCGCTTTACGGCGCGCTGTCGGTGCTGCTTTGGGGCTTCGGCTATCAAGGCACGCCCGAGCTGCCCGGAATGTACTGGCACGCGCACGAAATGATTTGGGGCTATGCAGGCCTGGTCGTCATCGCCTTCCTGCTCACCGCCGTCGCCACTTGGACCAGCCAGCCGCCCACGCGCGGCGGCGTGTTGGCGGGGCTGGCGGCGTTTTGGCTGCTGGCGCGGATTTGCGCTTTTATCCCCGGCTGGGGCGCGGCGGCAAGCGGCATTTTCGGCACGGTATTTTTCTGGTACGGCGCGGTTTGCATGGCGCTGCCGGTGTTCCGCACCAAAAATACGCGCAACTATGTCGCCGTGTTTGCCATTTTCGTTTTGGGCGGCACACACGCCGCGTTCCACCGCCAACTCAGCCCGTTCGACCCCGCCGCGCTGCTGACCGGTCTGCAATCGGGGTTAATTATGGTCGCAGGCTTTATCGGCCTCATCGGCACACGGATTATCTCGTTTTTCACTTCCAAACGCCTGAACGTCGCGCAAATCCCCAGCCCGCAATGGGTCATGCACGCCACACTGTGGCTGCCGATGCTGACCGCCATGCTGATGGCGCACCAAATCCTGCCCGCCGTGGCCGCGCTGTTTGCCTTCGCCGCAGGCGCAATCGGCCTGATTCAGGTGTACCGCTGGTGGTATAAAGACGTTTTGAAAGAACCGATGCTGTGGATTTTATTTGCCGGCTACTTCTTTACCGCGCTGGGTCTGGCAGCAATCGGCGCATCCTATCTCAACGCAAATTTCCTGCGCCTCGGCGTCCACCTCATCGGCGTCGGCGGCATCGGCGTACTCACGCTGGGCATGATGGCGCGCACCGCACTGGGGCACACCGGCAACCCGATCTACCCGCCGCCCAAATCCGTGCCCGTCGCCTTTTGGCTGATGATCGCCGCCACATTGGTGCGCATCCTCGCCACCTTCGTCAGCGGCACGGCCTACACCCACAGCATCCGCTGTTCCGCCGCCCTCTTCGCCGCCGCGCTGCTGGTTTACGCATGGAAATACATCCCCTGGCTGATCCGCCCGCGCGCCGACGGCCGCCCGGGTTAAGGCTTGGTCGGGCAACCGGATAAAATGATGCCGTCTGAAAAATTTGGAATGTTTTCAGACGGCATTTTAGTAGTTCGAACCGTTCGTACGATGGCCCGTGATGGTCGCCGCCGCTACTGACTCCGGCGGCTTTCTGATTTTCCGCGAACCGGCGACGATTTTTCTACTGTAATGGGTGGATTCGAACGCAATACCTGAGACCTTTGCAAAAAAGTGAGAATACTGTTCGTCGTCATTCCCGCACAGGCGGGAATGACGACAGAGAAGTTTCAGATGGAAATTTTTAACTTTGCAAAGGTCCCTACCTGTCTGAAAATACAAAGGATTTTTCAGACAGACATTGTTGCTCCCCGTTTATTTCCGCTGTTCAAACACTTCTTTGGCCACGAACACCGCATTCAATACTTTCGGGAAACCCAGATAGGGTATGCAGTGGACAAACGTTTCGATGATTTCGTCGCGGGCAAGCCCGACGTTGAGCGCGGCGTTGACGTGGACGCGGAGCTGTTTTTCGCAGCCGCCCTGCGCCGCCAGCGCCGTCAGCGTAACGAGTTCGCGCTGTTTCAAATCAAGCTGCGGGCGGCTGTATATTTCGCCGAAAAGAATAATCAGGTACTGCCCCAAATCGGGCGCGATACCGGCAAGCGTATCGGCCACGGAACGGCCGTGTTCCCCGTCGACAATGTCCAATTGTTCCAAGCCGCGTTGCAGCAGTTTTTCGTTGTCCAGCATGATGGCTCCTTAATCAATGGTTTGCAGGATTGCCCGGTCAGGTTAGACTATGGAGTGCGCTCCAATGCAAGGATAACCATGTACATCAAAGAATTTTCGGCACAAACAGGGCTGTCGGCCGATACGCTGCGTTTTTATGAAAAAGAAGGGCTGCTGATGCCCGAGCGGGACGGCAACGGCTATCGGATTTACGGCGCTCGCGATGCAGATTGGATAGGATTCATTCTGCGGCTGAAAGAAATGGGCGTGCCGCTGGCGCAAATTAAAGAATATGCCCGCCTGCGCCATCTCGGCAATGAAACAATTCCCGAACGGTTTGTTATTTTGCAGGAGCATCAAAAAGCGTTGGCCGAAAAACAGAAAATCTTGGCGGAACACCAAGATTTTCTGGAGCGAAAACTGGCTGTGTATCGAGCAGCAATGAATAAAAATTAGGGCTTATCCAGTACAGCCCCCTTTAATATTTAAATGGCTGGTATAGCAGACAGACCGTCTGAAACCGGCCTCACTCGGCAACTAAACTTTTCAGACGGCCTTATTCCACATCATTCCACATCAAAACATTCAATGTTCCCCAAGCTGCTGTTTCATATGGCGGATTCGTTTTTCCTCTCCGAAGGCCACCGCCACCAGCAGGACAATCCCTGCAAACAGCGCAGCGTAAAAGACGACGAACACATCCGACCAACCGTGCAGCGTATGGCCGAACACCGTCAGGCCGCCGCGTTCGGGGTCGGCGATGGCGGCCAGACCGACTTTCGCCACCGAGTCGCCGAAGAGATAGCCAAACGTACCCGTCATCCCGTTGGCCACGCTGATGCCTTTTTTCGGCACGAAACCGACCAACGAAATCCCGATCAGAAGCTGCGGGCCGAAAATCAGCGCACCCAAAAGAAACAGCGACACGTTCACCATCATCACGCTGGTTGCGTTCCGATAAAGCATCACCGCGAAAATAATCGCCACCATGCAGCTCACGGCCACCGCCGCGCGCCGTCCGTTGAGCAGGTCGGAAACATAGCCCCAGCTCATGCTCGCCAGCATCGCGCCGACTTCGAAATAGAAAATCGTATTGACCGCATCGAGTTTTCCGAAGCCCAGCTCCTCGGTCACATACAGCGGCGCCCAGTTATCAATGCCGATGCGCACGATATAGACGAAAATATTCGCCGTACACAAAATCCAAATCCACGGATTTTTCAAAACAAACTGCTTAAACGCCTGCCACATCGGCATTTCGTCGGCCTGATTGTTTTCCTCTTCCACCGGCTCGCCGAAAATCTCCTCGCAGCGGTTCCAGCCCAGCTCTTCCGGATCGTCCTTGCCGATAAACAGCCCGGCCACGCCGATAATCAGCGCAATCACCGCCGGAAAAATAAACATCCCCAGCACATTGCCACCGAAAAACACGTTCGCGCCCCACAAGGCCAAACCGCCCGCAATGGCGCCGCCGATGTTATGCGACATGTTCCAAAAGCCCAGATAGCGCCCGCGCTCGGTACGCGGCGCCCAGCGCGAAATGGTCGAATACGAAGCCGGTCCGCCCGCCGCCTGAAAGACGCCGTTCAACCCCCAAAGCACGATAAAAATCCCGATGACCGAACCGTAGGCGCTCAATAAAAAACCCATCGACAACACCGTCAGCGACGCGCCGATCAGCATATAAGAGATGGATTTTTTGGTATTTTTATCGCTGATGTAATAACCGACCGCTGTTTTGCCCAACCCGTAGGTAATGCTGAACGCCAAGCCGATATAGCCCAAATCCAGCGTCGACAGCCCGAGCTGCTCCTTCATCATCGGCTGTGCGGCTTTGAAGTTGTTACGAATCAGATACATACACATATAAGTAACAAACACTACCATAAAGGCCTTCAAAAACTGCCGCAGCCACATCCGCCGCTGTTCGGCAATGGGAATACCCTTATTGGGAATTTTGTCGATAGCGAGAAACGACATAACACGCTCCTTTGGCGTTTTAGCCACAGTGAAATAAAAGTTTAAATTTCTATTTTAAAACAATTAGTAAAGCAGAGTTCGGCCTAGTTATCCAGGACAGCCCCTTTGATTATCTTATTTTTCATTTTCTGTCTTACTTTCAGATGAAAACTCCCCACCGATAAACAAGATTAGGGCGAAAAACAAGATAAAGGCAAAAAACCAAAACATAGACATAGCGACTCCTTGATACTCTATTCTATGGGATTCCGATTGACAGACAAGCATGTGTTGACTGTTATTTCCAAATGAATCAAGCAGTGCGGCCTGTTTTTTGAAACCGCTAAACACGCCCGACACTGCATACCCACTTAGACTAAACATTGGAAATATAGTTCAAATCTTAACGATTGACGGCGGAGAAAGAAAAGGCGTAGTCCGCATCAGCCGCCCCAAGTGGCGCCTCGCAAGTAGGATTCCCTGTTTGTACGGAAACGACGGCGGTTGGACCGGTTCGGACAGCCGTAGGTCGGATTCTTGAATCCGACCTGCCTGAAACCGCAAAGGCCGTCTGAAAAACCGCGCAAAACGCACACGGATTTTTCAGACGGCCTCTACTGCTCCTTCAACCACGCATCGCGCGTCTGCTTCGCCTCTTCAAAATAACGGTAGAGCGCCGCTTTGTCGCCCGAATCCAAAATGCCGTCGAGCGTATCGAGCTGGCGGCGCATTCCGCCGATGAGGCCGCGCAGGCTGTCGCGGTTGGCCATGCAGATGTCCGCCCAGATGGCGGGGTGGCCGGAGGCGATGCGGGTGAAGTCGCGGAAGCCGGATGCGGCGAATTTCAGATAGGTTTGGCCGTCGGGGTGGTCGAAAATTTCGTGCACAAACGCAAACGCGACCAGATGCGGCATATGTGAAACGGCGGCGAAAACGGCGTCGTGTTCCGCCGCGTCCAACCGGAAAGCCTGCGCGCCGACGGCCTGCCAAAGCGCTTCAATCCGCGCAAGGCCGTCTGAATGTTCCGCGCCGTGCGGCGTGATGACCAGCTTTTTGCCCTGAAACAGTCCGAACTGCGCCGCCAGCGCGCCGTGCCGGTCGGAACCTGCAATCGGGTGCGCCGCAATGCAGTTGGGCAGATGTTCGGGCAGATGTTCGCGGAACGCCGCAATCGCGGAAAGTTTGGTACTGCCCACATCCGACACCAGCGCATCCGCTTTCAAAAACGGCTTCAGCGCGCGGCAAATCGCCGGCAGCGTGGAAACAGGCGTGGCAACCAACACCAAATCCGCCCCGCCGACGCTCTTTTCGCAAATCTCTGCAAACGCCTCGTCCACCACCCGCCGCTCCAGCGCACGCTCGAGGTTTTCGCGGTTTAAATCGATGCCGACGACTTTTTCCGCCAAACCCAGCCGTTTCAAATCAAGCACAAACGAGCCGCCGATCAGACCGACGCCGATCAGGGTGATTTGTTTGAGGGGGGCTGCGGTGGGATTCATGGCGGAATACGGTTGGGGGAAATGGCTTCAAGTTTACCCGATTGGGTGGAGGGTTGAAAGGATAGGCCGTCTGAAAATTCAGACGGCCTCCTGCTCAAAACGACGAACCTTCCTGCTGCAAAAATTCCGCCTCTTCCGCCGTCGTTTCTCGTCCCAGCGTTTCGTTGCGGTGCGGATAACGGCCGAAGCGGTCGATAATGGCCTTGTGCCGCATTTCGAAATCCAGCGTGTTCGTGCTGCTGAAGCGCTCAAACAGCGGCACGGCGGCGGCGTGGACGGCGGGGCTTTCGCTGTGCATCATCGGCAGCAGCATAAAATTGCGCCCGGCCTCGCCCATTTCTGCGAAATCCGCCTGTTTCACCGCTTCCTGCGCCAGCACCAGCGCCATGCCGTCCTGCGCAAAAGCCTGCGCGCTGCCGCGCCATAAGTTGCGGGAAAACTGGTCGAGCAGAATGATTTCGGCCAAACGGCCTTGCAAAGTATCACGCCACGCCGCCAGCTCGCCCCGCGCGGCCTGTTGCCACGCATTGAAAAACTGCACTCGGATCTGCGCGTCGAATTCGTCGCTTTTGGCAAACCAAAACGGACGGCTGCTCTCGGCGAACCAGAAGTTTAAAACTTGGTTCGGGGTCATGATTTTTCCTTTCTGTCAGGAGGGGCCGTCTGAATATTTGTTTGCATTGTCTGCAAACCGGCAGTCCGCGCCCGTAAGGGGAACGGAGTTGCAAAAAGTGTACATCCGGCATTTTCAGACGGCACATTCTATCAGCCTGCCCTGCGGGGCAAAACCGCACACCGCCCGCCATTATCACCCCCACACACAAATTTTGCGTACCCTTTGCGCAAAACCAACCCGAAAAAGCGTACATTGCGCGTATTTTGACCCACCTCATCAAAGGAAAAAACATGACTGTTTCCAAACTCCAATCCCTGTTCGGCCCGGCGTCATCAGCGTGCTTTCCGCCACCGCGCTGTCAGGCTGCGTCGTTTCCGACGATCCCGCCGTCTGCCGCGCAACTACCGCCCCAGCCCCAACGCCCGCATCCACTGCGTCGACAACATCGACGACTACCGCCGCCAACACCCGTGCGGCATGAACCGCAATATGCGCCGCAACGGCCGCATGATGCCGCGCGGCCGGGAAATCCGCCCGCCAATGAACCGCGGCCGCTTCGGTAATCCGCGAGGCGGATTCTGACCAATCCGATGCCGTCTGAACACGGAGGTTCAGACGGCATCGTTTCAAACCGCAGATACCGTTACACAAAACAGCAAGAGGCCGTCTGAAAACTTTCAGACGGCCTCGTTTTCCATTACCATACCGCCCAAACCGTCAACTAGGAAAACCTTATGAACCACGCGCAGCAGCTTCAAAACGGCATCGCCGAAATGGGCTTGGACATCCCCGCCGGACAGCAGGCCAAACTTCTCGAATACATCGGCCTGCTCAAAAAGTGGAACAAAACCTACAACCTCACCGCCCTGCGCGACGAAACAAAAATGGTCAGCCACCACCTGCTCGACAGCCTCAGCCTGCTGCCCTACCTCAACGGCGCCGCAACCGTGCTCGACGTCGGTTCCGGCGGCGGCCAGCCCGGCATTCCCGCCGCCGTCTGCCGCCCCGGTTTGCAGATTACCCTTCTAGACGCCAACACCAAAAAAACCGCGTTCCTCCAACAAGCCGTTATCGAGCTGGGTTTGGACAACGTGCGCGTCGTCAGCGGCCGCGTCGAAGCCGTGCAGGATGTTCAGGCCGACCTCATCACCAGCCGCGCCTTTTCCGAACTCGCCGATTTCGTCGGTTGGACGGCGCACCTGCTCAAACCCGACGGCCGCTGGCTCGCCATGAAAGGCGTGTACCCCGAAGACGAAATCCGCCGCCTGCCCGAATTTGCCGAAGTCGTGCAAACCGACGAAATCCGTGTTCCCCAACTTGATGCGGAACGGCATATGGTCGTGATGCGGAAAAAGGCCGTCTGAAAAACACGATTTCAGACGGCCCATGTTCAGCCCCTCCGATTAACGGTACAATTCCTGCCAATCCATCAAACATTCCGTCCCATCATGAGCGCAAACATCATCGCCGTCGCCAACCAAAAAGGCGGTGTCGGCAAAACCACCACCACAGTCAACCTCGCCGCCTCGCTGGCCGCCAAAGGCCGACGCGTTCTGGTCATCGACCTCGACCCGCAGGGCAACGCCACCACCGGCAGCGGCATCGACAAAGGCAGCCTCGAAGCCGGCGTGTACCAAGTCGTTTTGGGCGAAACGCCCGTCTCCGAAGCCGTTGTCCGCAGTGAAAGCGGCGGTTACGACGTGCTCGGCGCCAACCGCGCGCTGGCGGGTGCGGAAGTCGAGCTGGTGCAGGAAATCGCCCGCGAAGTGCGCCTGAAAAACGCGCTCAAAGAAGTGGAAAAACAATACGACTTCATCCTCATCGACTGCCCGCCCTCGCTGACCCTGCTCACGCTCAACGGCCTGGTCGCCGCCAACGGCGTGATTGTGCCGATGCTGTGCGAATACTACGCACTCGAAGGCATCTCCGACCTCATCGCCACCGTGCGCAAAATCCGCCAGGCCATCAACCCGCAGCTCGACATCACCGGCATTGTGCGCACGCTCTACGACGGCCGCAGCCGCCTGGTGGCGGAAGTGGGCGAACAGCTCGCCAAACACTTCGGCGCACTGATGTTCGAAACCACCATTCCCCGCAACGTCCGCCTCGCCGAAGCCCCCAGCCACGGCATGCCCGCGCTGGCCTACGACGCTTCCGCCAAAGGCGCGAAAGCATATCTGAATCTGGCCGACGAATTGTTGGCACGGGTCGGCAAACAGGCTTAATCAGGAAAACCGGAAAGGCCGTCTGAAACTTGGCTGCGAATGTGGGCAGGTTTTCAGACGGCCTTTTTCCGCAAAATTTGCCCCGCCTCAATCTTTGGCGGATTAACCGTTTCCAACCGCATGATTTCGTAATAAAGTAAACCCGTTGATTTTTAGGAGAATCCGTATGAACTACCGCGCCCCTGTTGACGAGCTGCGCTTTGCCCTGCGTGTTCACGGCAATTTAGACGATATTCTGCAACTGCCCGCTTCAGACGGCCTCGACGCTGATACGGTGGACGCGGTATTGGAAGAGGCGGCCAAATTTGCCGAACAGGAATGGGCGCCGACCAACCGCACGGGCGATTTGAACGGCGCGTCGCTTTCAGACGGCCTCGTGCAGACACATCCCGATTTGGCGACGGCCTACCGTTCGTTTTGCGAAGCGGGCTGGGCGGGCTTGCGCGCGCCGGCGGAATTCGGCGGACAGGCGCTGCCTGCGGCGGTATCGGCGGCCTGCGAGGAGATGTGGTGTGCGGCGAATCTTTCGTTGTCGCTGATGCCGATGCTGACGCTGGGCGCGGTGGATGCACTGTTGAAACACGGCAGCGATGAGCAGAAGCAGACCTATCTGCCGAAAATGTGTACGGGCGAATGGAACGGCACGATGGTGTTGAGCGAGCCGGATGCGGGTTCGGACTTGGGCAATCTGACGACACGCGCCGAGCCGTTTTCAGACGGCACCTACCGCCTCAACGGCCAGAAAATCTTCATCACTTGGGGCGGGCAGGAAATGACGGAAAACACCGTGCATCTGGTGTTGGCACGGCTGCCCGACGCAGCGGCGGGCGTGCAGGGAATTTCGATGTTTGTCGTGCCGAAGTTTCTGGTCAATTCAGACGGCACTTTGGGCGGGCGCAACGGCGTGCACGTTATCGGCTTGGAACACAAGCTCGGCCTGCACGCCAGCCCGACCTGCACCATGCAGTTCGACAATGCCGTCGGCTATCTGGTCGGCCGCGTGGGCAAAGGCTTGGCCTATATGTTTACCATGATGAAAACCGCGCGCCTGAACGTGGGCATCGAAGGCCACGCCGTTGCCGAACGCGCCTACCAAAATGCGCTCGCCTACGCCAAAGAGCGCGTGCAGGGGCATGATGCGGAAAACAGCGACGGCAGCGCCGTGCCGATTATCCGCCACGCCGATGTGCGCCGTATGCTGTTGGTTCAAAAAGCCACGCTCGCCGCGCAGCGCGCCCTCTATCTGCGCACCGCCGCGCTGGTCGATACCGCCGCGTCGCACGAAGACAACGTCGTGCGCAAACAGGCCGAGCGCGAAGCGGATTTTCTGATTCCGATTGTCAAAGCATGGCTGACCGACAACAGCACCGTGTTGACCAACCTCGCCATCCAAACCTACGGCGGCGCGGGTTATGTCGAAGAAAGCGGTGTCGCCCAATATATGCGCGATGCGCGGATTACGCCGATTTACGAGGGCACCAACGGCATTCAGGCCGCCGATTTGGCAGGCCGCAAAACCAGCGGCAAAAACGGCGCCCTGCCCTGCTCGCTGCTGGCCGAAGGCAAAACACTGGCGGAAAAACTGTCTGCCGCCGACCCGACGCTTGCCGAACAACTGCAAAACGCCGTTGCCGCCGCCGAAGAAAGCGTCGCCGAACTCGTTTCCCTCGCCGACGCCCCCGTACTGACCGCCGCCGCATCGGCCGCCTATCTCCAGCAAATGGGCCTGACGCTCGGCGCCATCGGCCTTGCGCGCACCTATGTTGCCGCACAAGACGCGCTGGACGGCAAAACGGAAAACCTGTTCGGCCATGATTTTTACACCGCCCAACAACACAACGCGCGCGTTTATTTTGCCTATGTTCTGCCGCAAGTCTATACCTGCGCCGCGCAGATCAAACAGGGGCAGGCGCTGCTGGATGTGCCGTTGGTGCTGTTTTGACTGCAAAACAAAAGGCCGTCTGAACATTCAGACGGCTTTTTTCATTCAAAATCAAAGCAAAGAATGGTAATACGCATACGCTGCGTCCATATCGGCAAACTTACTCAAATGCCCGTTTTCCAACACCATCGCATTGTCGCAATACTGCTTCATGGCGCTATGGCTGTGCGACACCAGAATAATCGAGCGGTCGCGGCGTTTTTCAAACAGCTCGTAACGGCATTTTTCCGAAAAGCGCGAATCGCCGACGGCGATGACTTCGTCAATCAGATAGCAGTCAAACTCCACCGCCAGCGAAAGCGCAAATGCCAAGCGCGCCTTCATGCCTGAAGAATAGCGTTTGACCGGCTCGTAAAGATATTGGCCGAGCTCGGAAAATTCTTCGGTGAAGTTTTTCACATAATCGATATCGACATCGTAAATGCGGCAGATGAAACGTAGGTTGTCCATACCCGTGAGGCTGCCCTGAAACGCGCCGGAAAATGCCAGCGGCCAAGAAATGCTCATGGTGCGTCGGATTTCCCCCTCGGTCGGCGGTTCGACGCCGCTGATGAGGCGGATCAGCGTGGACTTGCCCGCGCCGTTGCGGCCGAGAATGCCGATTTTCTCGCCTTTCTGCAGCTCGAAGTTGATGTCGTTCAACACCGTGCGCCAGCCCTGACGGGTTTCATAGCGTTTGGAAACGTGTTCGACGGCAATCATTGAGGCTCCACCCCTTTACTGAATTTCGCCACCATCGCCAAGCCGAGCAGCAGCAAAACCAAATCCGACAAAACGATAAAGCCGATGCTTTCGTAAGTAATCACCGAGCTGCCGAAATAACCCGCGCGGAACATCTCCGTACCATGCACTATCGGCAGCATCAGCGCATACTCGCGCACGTTGTTCGGCAGGCTATGGACAAAGAAAAATGCGCCGGAAAGCGGCATGAATACAAAACTCAACGTATTCCAGATTTTGCCGAACGCCTCGAATTTAAACGCAACCGAACAAATCACCAGCCCCAGTCCGACAGCAAATAAGGCCATCAGAATCCAGGCAATCAGCATATAAAATATATCTGAGGGCGCATCCATCCAACCCATAATCACCAACACCGCCATAATCGCCATCTGCGCGATGGTTGCGCCTGCAATTTCCAGCAGCATCCGCGTGAAAATCGTGTCCAACACGCGCACATTGCGGTGGTAAAGCAGGCTGGCGTTGGACGAAATGGCGCCGATGGCGCGGTTGGAAGCGTTGCGCCACATCATCATCAGCGGATAGCCGGTAACGACAAACGCCACAATGTTCAGCGTCGAAACCGAATCCGCTCGGAAAAACGTCCAAATCATCAGGATAAAGGCAGTCATCAAAAGCGGCTCGACAAACAGCCACAAAAAGCCGATGTTGTTGCGCCCGTAGCGGGTAATGATTTCGCGCATCAGCAATGCGCCCGTTACCCGCTTCTGAATCATCAGTGATTCCCAAAGCGTTGTTTTATGAAGTTCTTTCATCAGTTTTTATGCTCGCGGACGCTGGCAGTCAGCAGGCTCAGAATGCCGTAGAGAATCAGGCCGATGACAAAGGTCGCCAAAATGTTGTAAAACCGTTTCGGATACAGCGCCACATCAGGCTTGCTCGGCTTGGAAATCACTTCCAGATAAAGCTGCTGCTGGTCGGCTTCCGATTTGGCCTGCTCCAGCGAAGCCATGGTCGCGGCAAGCTGTTTTTCCGCCAATTCGTTTTCAATAAAAAGCCGCTGGTATTCCGCCGCTTTTCCGGCAATCGAGCCGTCGCCCTTACCCGAAATCAGGCGCATCTGCTGGCTGATTTCTTTGCGCAGGCTTTTCTCGCGGGCAATCAGGCCGGGAATCTGCGGGTTGTCGGGCGTTACCGCGCGCACTTGGTCGAGCTGGGTCTGAATCACAATCAACTCGTCTTGCAGTTTGGACACCAAACCCATCTGCACGCCGGATTGCTCCTTCAAATCGAAAATACCGTTTTCGGTACGGTAATTCATCAGGTTGTCGGCCGTTTCCTTAACCCGCTCCTCCGCTACCGCGACATTTTTCTCGGCAAACGAAACCGTATCCTTACGGGCGCGGTCGTTTAAGCGGTTGATCAGTTCTTCGCCTTTTTTCAGCAGTGCTTCATTGATTTTTTTCGACTCCGCCGCATCAAACGAGCGGACGTGCAGCACCGAAATGCCCGATACCGCATCCAGATTGATGTTTACCTTACCCAGATAATATTGGTAAAACTCCTCATCCGAGCCGGTCAGACCAAACGGATTGAAACGGCTGAACAAATCGCCCTTCTCTTCATAATAAGTGCGCACCGGAATCTGCTTTTTCAGTTCATCCAACGCCGTGCGCGAACGCATATATTCCTGCACAGTATAAATATCGTCTTGCGAACGCGTAAAACCCGTGTTTTGCAACAGCGCGCCCAAGCCCGAAACCGTGCCCTGCTGGCGCGCCGAGCGCACCACAAAACTCGACTCCGAAGTATATTGGTCGGACGCCATCACCGAAAAATACACCAGCGAACACACCGTCGGTACAATTACCGTCGCCCACAGCAGCGGACTGATTTTTTTCAGACGGCCTTTCGGCTTTTTCTTAGCGGCCGTCTGAAGATTACTTTCAGACAGCATCGTTACATTTTCCTGTTCGGACATTATTCCCAGCCTTTACTCGTTTGATTAATTAGCAATATTGTTGACACTGTTCACACTGCTGACCACGGGCGAAAAGATAAATTGCAGGAATTTCTGCGTTTCCGCCAGCGGCGCATTGGATACATAAACAATATCCTTGTTTTTCACAGGGAAACGCTGCATCCAAAACAGCGAATTGGCATCCTGCATATTCACACGGTACACCACCGGAATTTCCGCATCCGCCGAATAACCGTTCGCCGCCCAACGGCTTTGTTCACTTCGCGGCAACTCAGGCAGCGGCGCATAACGGAACACAAATACCCCGCGCGCATCTGCACGGCGGTCCTGCAAACCGCCCATACGGCCCACTGCCTCGGCCAACGACAAACCCTTCACAGAAAAACCGATCTGCTCCGTTTTGCCCACCGCGCCCATCGCCGTAAACGTACTCGGATTCGTAATCATCGTGACTACATCGCCGCGGCGCAGCAGAATATTCTGGCGCGGATTGGCCACCAAATCCTCCAGCGCCACCGTTTTCACCGCATTACCGCGAGTCAGCTGCACATTCGTATCCTGCACATTCGCCGTCGAACCGCCGACCGCAGCCACCGCATCCAACACACGCTCACCCGCCTGCGTCAACGGCATGCGCACGCTGTTGCCCGCACGGATCACCGAAACATTCGCCGCATTGTTCTGCGACAAACGAACCATTACCTGCGGCTGGTTAGCCATTCTTTTCAGACGGCCTCTGATAATTTCCTGAATCTGCACCGGCGTCTTACCCGCCACCGCAACATTCCCGATAAAAGGCACCGAAACCGTACCCTTCGCCGAAACCATCTGCTCGGGCAACTTGACCGACTGCGCACTACCCGAACCCACGGAAGACAGCGCCCCGCCGAACAACACCGCCGGCGCCGCCTCCCAAACTGTAATGTCCAAAACATCGCCCACATTCACCGCACCCGCCGAAGCATAACCCTCGCCCAAATCGGCAAAAGACTGCTTCAAACGCTGCTGGTACAAACTGCGGGCAACCGCATCGTCCACATCGACCACCGCCACATCGGGCACTTTTACCCCACCCCGCTGTTGTCCTAACGCAACAACTTTTTTTCCGCTCGGGCCGGAAGTCGGAATACTTCCGCAAGCAGCGACAGCCAAAGCCGACAGCGCCGTCAGAATAATATGTCTTTTAAATAAAATACTTGGCATTTCCACTCCCGGGTTAAATTCTCTTTACACGCCATTGCGCCTGTTTTACGGAAAAACTATAATCCATTTGATGACTTTGTTTAAAGTAACTAAAACTTGGCATTGCCGCATTTTAACACAAACAAACCAAACACAAGAAACTCCTTGCGACAAACAACGCAACATTACCGTTAACCCTTACCCACTTAAAACCCCATGAAATCCACCGGCAGCGTCAGAAAAATCAGAAAGCTGATCAAACAGCCCGGCATATTTTTCCGCGATTACCTCAACAAAAAATATCCCGTTGTAAACAGCGAAATTTCCGTTTCCGAAAACGATGAGCACACCCTCATCCGCTACGGCATCCTCCTGCACGACCAAGATGCCCAAACGCTGGTATCCGATAATCCCATCGACGTCGTGTTCACATGGGTAAACAACCAAGATCCCGTTTGGCAAAAAAAATTTCAGACGGCCACACAAACAGGCCGTCTGAAAGAACAAGGCCGCCACGCCGACGATGCCGCGCGCTTTGCCAACCACAACGAACTCTACTATTCCGTCCACAGCATCCGGAAATACCTGCCGTGGGTGCGCAATATTTATATTGTTACCGACGCCCAAACCCCCGACTGGTTTCACGGGCAATACAGCAACATCCGCATCATCGACCACACCCAAATCATCGATGCCGCCTACCTGCCGACCTTTAATTCCCATGTAATCGAAGCCCACCTGCACCGCATCCCCGGCCTGGGCGAAAACTTCATCTATTTCAACGACGACGTATTCGTCGCACGCCCCTTGCAGCCGCAGCATTTTTTCCGCAACAACAACATCGCATCCATTTTTATTTCCGGCAAAAGCCTGCGCCAAATGCAGCAAAAGGGCACCGGCACCCCCACCCTCGCCGCCTCGTTCAACTGCATCCGCCTTTTGAAAACCCGCTATAACATCAACATCGATGCGCCGCTGGTGCACACCTATGTACCGCTGAAAAAAAGCATTTTTGAAAAGGCTTGGCAGCTTTACCAAGACGAAATCCAAGCCTTCCTGCCCAACAAACTGCGCACCAATCGGGATTTGAATTTAGCAACCTTTCTCATACCGTGGCTGATGTACCTCGAAGGAAAGTCCGTTCCCACACACGAAATCTGCTACTACTTCAACATCCGCTCGCCTCATGCGCTGACACAATACCGAAAGCTGATAGAGAAAAAAGCAACCGACCGCCAACCCCATTCTTTTTGCGCCAATGATTTCAACAGCCTGAACCAGATTCCTGATTATCAGGAAAAATTGATGGCGATGCTGGAGAGCTATTACCGAATTTACAAAGACAAACAACATACACCACTTAGGAAAACGAAAAATGAACCGCAAACTGCGAAAATTAAAAAGAGACCCAAAACTTTTCTTTAAAGACATGTACGACAAATACGCTTTAAAGATGAAGAAACACATCCCTGTCAAATACACAGGCAGCCACCATTTCACGGTGGTTACGGCTGTTTACAACGTCGAGAAATATCTCGACGAATTTTTCGACAGTTTGGTCAAACAAACACTGTCTTTCAAAAAGCACATCCAAATCATCTGCGTAGACGACGGCTCAAAAGACCACTCCGCCGAAATCATCAAAAAATGGCAAAAAAAATACCCGAACAATATCCGCTATATCTACAAAGAAAACGGCGGACAAGCATCCGCGCGCAATTTGGGATTGAAATCCGTAGAAACAGAATGGGTTACATTTATCGACCCCGATGATTTTTTAAGTCCCAATTATTTCCAAGAAACGGATAAAAACCTGTCGGTTCACGCTAATACATCCATGGTGGTGTGCAATTTGAAAATGTTCATGGAAAACAAAAAGATTGTGCAAGATACCCATCCGTTGAAATACCGCTTTCCCAAAGCGGTAAATGCCGTTGCCGTAAAAGATTTAAACAATCATCTAAACCTTTCCGCTGCTTCCAGCTTCTTTAAAACACAAATTATCAAAACAAATAAGCTTACCTTTAACCACCACATCAAACCTAATTTTGAAGACGGCAAATTTATTGCAGACTATCTGTTGGCAGCAGAACACACTCAAGCATTATTTCTGAAAGAGGCAGTTTACTTTTACCGTAAGCGTGAAGACGGTACTTCCACACTAGATGGTTCCTGGCAGAAACCCGAAAAATTCAAAGATGTATTTATACACGGCTTTTTGCCGATGCTGGAAAAATACCAGCCGGAATTAGGATATATCCCCAATAACATTCAAAAAACCGCGCTTTACGATATGTATTGGTATTTATCTTACCTAATCAATCGCCCTGAAAAAATAGGCTTTTTATCCGAAACACAAAAAGTTGAATTCTATCAATGTTATGAAAAGGTATTTCAATACATTGATGAAAAAAATATTATGGAATTCAACATCGCCGGAGCATGGTTTTTCCATAAAGTCGGGATGCTTGGCGCATTCAAGCAACAACGCCCTCCATTCCAAATTGCATATATCGAAAATATCGACAGAGAAAACAAACAGGTTTTAATCAGCTATTTCTCTTACTTCGACGATAACTGCTCTTTTGAAGTAAACGGCAAAGATACCATCCCAGCCTATCAGAAGACCGTAACCAACGAATTCAACGGCAAACTGTTTGCCTATGAAAAAAGAAGCTGGCTGCCATTTTTCGAAGGGAAAGATTTACTGACCATTAAATTAAACGGCACACCGATGCGGATTTCGGTTAAAGGAAAAACCTTTACCAAAGGTATTTCTTTCAAAGAACTGCTTGATTTGTTCAGGCCGTCTGAAAAATATCTTTCAGACGGTAGTTGGCTGTTGATGGACAGAGAAACTAAAGCCGATGACAACGCCGAACATTTCTACCGCTATATGATGCGAAACCATCCCGAGCAAGCATGCTGTTTCGTCTTAAACAAAGACTCAATCGACTGGCCTCGTTTGGAGAAAGAAGGATTCAATTTGGTTGAATTCGGCTCTACCGACTATGAAAAACACCTGCGAAAAGCGAACAAAATTATCAGCAGCCATTTAGAAAAGCATATTAACAATTACTTCGGTGACAACTACGAATTCAGCAAGAAATTTATATTCCTGCAACACGGCATTACCAAAGACGATTTATCTCAATGGTTTAACACCAAAAAGAATTTTCACGGTTTAGTCACTGTAACCATTCCCGAATATCATTCCGTAATAGAAGAAGGCAACAAATACAAACTCGGCAAAAAAGAAACCTTTCTTACAGGATTTCCACGCCATGACAGCTTGCTTTCAGGTAACGTAGAAAATGCAAAAAAAATTCTGATTGTACCGACATGGCGCAGCTACATTATGGGAGCACACATCGGAAACGGTGCTAATACGCGCGAATTAAACAGCCGTTTTCTGGAAACAGACTACGCCCAACACTGGTATGCCCTGCTGCACAGCAACAAACTCGAAGCCCTTGCTAAGCAATACGGTTATGAGATTACCTTTGCACCACATCCGAACATCGAACCTTATTTGGCACTGTTTGATGTTCCGCCATACATCAAAATATGGGGCGCAGCCACATCCAACAACAGTATGCAGAATCTGTTTCAGCAATCATCCATGTTGATTACAGATTATTCGTCCATTGCTTTTGAAATGGCGTTTTTAGGTAAACAGACGCTGTATTACCAATTCGACAAGGAGGCATTCCGCTCAGGCATCCATACCTACCAGCAAGGTTACTTCGAATACGAAACAGATGGCTTCGGGCCGGTTGTCGAAACATTGGACGAACTGACCGATAAGCTGGAAAGTATTCTGAAAAATGGTGGGAAGATTGAATCCGACTACGCAGTACGCATCAAACAAACGTTCAAATACCGCGACACCGACAACTGCAAGCGGGTTTACGAAGCTATTATCCGAATGGACAAACTCCCGACAGAAACAGATTTCAGTATTGTCAAAACCATGCTGGAATCCGCCCTTGCTGCCCAAGACTGGAAAAACGCAACGTCAAGAGCGCAGTTGCTGCTGAGTTCGAAAGATGCTGAAAATAAGGCATTAGCAATAACTGCATTATGTACAGCAGCATTGGAAACTTCCGATATACAAGCGGCTTCCGATTTGTTGGAACAAGACGGGCTGTCCCAAACCCAACGTGCGCTACTCAACTCCTGTCTGAACTACCGAAACCTGCAATGGCAGGGAGTAATTGATGCATTGCAACCCTTACTGTCCCTAAATGAAACGCACCAAGTATGGCTGCTTCAGGCTTACGCCAAACTCGGTCAAACCGACAAAGCCCGTCAATGCGCTGATATTCTACTGCCGACAATCGACGGTAACAAAGCTGCTTTGGCACAGGCATGGGTAAACGCAGCAGCGGAAGATTGGTACGGCGTTATCCGACTGCTGTCTAAGGCCGTCTGTAAAGACAAAAAAGATTTGCAGCTCTACCAGCCTGAGCTGCTGCTTTCGCGTGCTTATCGGAATACGGGCAATTATGAACAGGCACACCAATGCCTAGTAAATTTTGAAAAACATACTCGAGGCTTTGTACCTGCGCGTATCGAAATTGCCCATCTAGCCTACACTAAACAAAACTATAAAAAATGTATCGACCAAATAGACAAATGTTTCGATAAAGATTTAAGCCGTTTTTCAACCGAAATCTTGCTTGAATATGCGGTATCTCTTGCCAAAACGGGTCAATTCGAAGTACTGAAACAGCTTATGGAAAGTACGGCTGGCGCAGAAATCTTTAAATTTCCTGAATTGGTTTCTGCATATACTGAAATACTGGCAAAAAACAAAAACTGGTACGGAATATTAGATTATGCCCAAAATTTGCCCGAATCTCTTCTGAATGCAGCAATGTATCCGCTGATGCTGGCACACTACCGTTTGGGTAATACTGAATATGTTTACAAACACCACAGGATGCCAACCGCCAAAGATGCCTACGAATATTGGGAAATCGTTGCTGAAACAGCGTTGTTTGAAGGTGATGTAAAGTTGGCAGTACATTGCTATAAGCAAATGATTGCTATCTATCCCGAATACAGCAAGCAGGCAAATCTAATCAAATTGCTGGATTTGATTCAAAACAAGGTACATTGAAGACAAAGTTATTTTTATAAAGGTACTTAAAGATGTTTAATAAGAAAATTAAAGAAACTAATAATATATACGCATTTTGGGAATCTAAAAACGGATTACCCGCCTATTTGGATTTATGTAAACAAACGTGGGAGAAGCATATTCCCAATGCTAAAATTCACATTTTGAACTATCAAAATCTCGAATCCTATATCGGCGATATCTACGATATTGAAAAATTAAAAACCATTCCTCTGGCAATGCAGTCCGACATCATCTCGGCGGCGGTATTGGAAAAATTCGGCGGTCTGTTTTTAGATATCGACTGCATTGCTACAGGTGATGTATTTGCAATTTTTGACAAGATTGCCCAAGACAAACTGGTTGCTTTTGGTCGCCCAAATGATTTTGCCATCCATTTAGCTGTGCTGTACTGTAAAAAACCGGGCAACCCGATTCTGCGTGAATGGCGCAAAGAAGCCCAAGACCGCTTAAACAATAAGCCGGAAAAATTCGGCTGGGCTTATTTTGGCAATGAAATCATCAATCCTTTGCTCAAATCAAACCGATACCGCGATGATTTTTACATCATTGATCGCTCTGTTAGCGGTAATATTTTGGAATCCTGCGCCATTATGGATACTGATCCGTCAAGAGCCATTGCGGATTATAAAAACTTCTGGTTCAATGAATGTTTAGGGTTTTCTCCTGCAGCCTTAGAACTGGTAACTTGTCGCATTATCTCCCTGCATAATTCATGGACACCTGAAAAATACCGCAACATCCGAAATATCAAAGAGTTCTTATCGAACAACATCCCGATTGCTCGCCTGTTAGAATATGTGCTTTCCAACAAAAAAACCGTATCTGATAGCATTAACTATCCGATTTTGGAGGGGTATTTAGTTTCTGAATTAAACAATAAAAATATTGCTGTCAGCCGTAAATATTTCCGTAATATGCTGGTTTTGGATTTTAATACTGCAGGCAGAGGATTTGCTTTTGACATTACTGTTTCAAATGGTAACACCGTCTCTCTCGACCTAGTATTAAGAAATTTTTCTTCATCAGAAATTGAGACGCTTCCTTTTTTCAAAAACTTTGCTTTTGAACACAATAAAGCACGGATTGCGGTATGCCATAACCATGCCGATGTACTTAAGCGGATTCTCGAATGTTGCGATGCTTTTTCAATTACTCGGCCTGCCAATACAACGCAAACCGCTTTATTGACAAATGCAGAACATATCTTAGCTGATGATACACACATTAATGACGTATATATTGATTTAGAAAATATTGAAATTAAAAACAATAAATTATTCTTATCCGGCATTGCCTTTATTAAAAATGTCAATGTTGCCGACTGGTCGGATATTGACTACAAATTAATTTTCAAATCTAAAGAAAAAGAATACACCAAGCAACTTGCCAAGCTGCATAAAACGGAAATTACCGAACAGTTTTCAGACGGCACCTGCCGTTACGACAAATGTTATTTCACTACCTTCAACCAAGAAGGTTTGGATTTAACGGACATTGCATTTGATAACTACGAACTGTTCTTATCACTGTCAGCAGGCGGTTTGACCAACCAACAAAAACTGCGTACAACCAACCACAATCTGCTCCGACAACCTGCATTTTCAGGTGACATCAAGGGTAAATGGTTGTATTTGGATATGCTCATTATCAATGCAGATATTGCAAGTACCTTAGTAGTACACGACAAAACCAAACAACCTATTGTTGAAAGTTTTACAGATACCGCAGGCAACCGCCTGACTGTTCCTAAAAACAGCAACAACTGTTTTGTACGCTTTGAAGGCAGAGACAATATCGTAGAAATTGATCCCGAAGCCAATATCCACAATCTGTATATTGAGATGATGGGAAACGGTGGTACGGTCAAAATCGGTAAACAGGTCAGCCTGCACGGAACCATCCGTATCGGCTTCGGTTGCGAAGTACGCATCGGTGACCGTACCTCCAGTACCAACCCGATTTACGCCACCTGCGCCGAACAAACCCGCCTGATTATCGGTAGCGACTGTATGTTTGCAACCAATAACCAACTGCGTACCGATGATGCGCACGCCATTTATGATGTGCATACAGGTAAACGGACAAACAAGTCCAAAGATATCATTATCGGCGACCATGTATGGATTGGCTATGGTGCTACTATTTCCGGTGGTACTGTTATCGGTTCAGGATCGGTTGTTGGTGCCTTTTCCTTCGTTCGTAACAAATTTCCAAACAACTGCGTGATTGCAGGAGTACCCGCCAAACTGGTTAAAAAAGACATTTTTTGGGAGCGTCCGTTGCTCTTGAATGCACAAGACGAAATTTCATTTTCCGGCGAAGAACTTGCTCAAAAAAGCCATTGTCAACCTACACAAGAAATCGTCAATGATGCACAAAAACATGCCGCTCCACCAACCGTATCTAAAAACCTTGATGTTTTCATTCATGCCCATCCTGACGACATCGAACTATTTATGAGCGTAGCGGCTACACAAGCCATCAACAACGGCAATAATGTCGTCATGCTGCTGATGACTTCTGGGGACGGGGGAGCCAAAAACCGCTTTTTGGATGCAAAAAACGGCAGCAAAGTCAGCTACCCCGAAGGCCGTCTGAAAGCGCATGATGCGGCTATACAATACTGGCTGGGTGGAAATTCCATGCAAACAAAAGGCAGAAAAACAGTCGGTAATCATAAGATTGATTTTGTCCATTTCGATACCAAAGTTGCCTCCTATAACCTAATGCTGCCTGACGGCTATAAAGGTATCGGTTTCGATGCTAACAATTATGAAACACTGGCAAGACTATACGAAGGAAATATTAATGAAATTAATAGCTTGGATGGAAATTGTTATCGTGGAACGAGCGATTTGGAAAACACAATCGTGACTTTATTGCAACATTATGTCAATCAAAACCGCAATATTGTGTTCCACATTCCCGAATTTAATGCCGAACAAAATAAAAACTCCCATTCCGACCATTACCTGACTGGTGAAATCATGCGCCGTATCATTGCAGCCAACCATTTCGGCAATGTTGAAGTCAAACTGTATGCCGACTATGAAAATGGAGGTAAACCTGTAAATTTATCGCCCGAAGTAGAAAAAGAACACCGCAAAGTCAATTCCTTGGTTGATGATGTGCTGATTGCCAACGGACGTGATGAACAAGTCAGAAAAATTCACCTGCCTTTCCTCGGTAAAGAATATGTTACCCGCAGTTTTACTACCCAAAGCCTAGCCGAACTAACCGAACAAATTCTGCCGACTGAAAACGGTTATCCTGCATTAGAACGTTTCTTGATATCAGCCTTAAAAGCCCGCAATATCGTCCATAGCAAAAAATATTTCCGAAATATGCTGATTGTTGATTTTAATGCAAATGGTACGGCATTCTCTTTCGACCTAACGCAAGCTGCCGACAATACCGTTTCCGTGGATTTGGTATTAAGAAACCGTGCCTCAACTGAATTTGACGAACATCCATTGTTCAAACAATTTACTTTCATCAACAATAAAGCCCGTATAGCCGAGAAATGCAGCAAAGAAGAAACACTGGATTGGATGGCACGGTGTCTTGATGGTTTTTTAACAGTTAACTAATTTTAAATTTATGAAAAAAATCCTCGTTACCGGCGGCACTGGCTTTATCGGTTCGCACACGGTTGTATCGCTATTGGAAAACGGCCATCAGGTTGTGATTTTGGATAATCTGTGCAAATCCAGCATCAATATTCTGCCGCGTTTAAAAGCGATTACCGGTCAAAACATTCCGTTTTATCAAGGCGATATTCGCGACCGTGAGATTTTGCGCCGTATTTTTGCTGAAAACCAAATCGATTCGGTCATTCATTTTGCCGGCTTAAAAGCCGTGGGTGAAAGCGTGGCCTAGCCGATGAAATATCATGATAATAATGTTTCAGGCAGCAACAGTAGGTACGGTTAACCGCCCCAAGCGGCGTAACCGTACGGACGCTTCCGTATCTCTATGGCAGTTTCGTACGGTTACGCACAAAAAACCGCGCTAACCGTACCTACGGGTTCGGACAAAATAAATCCCCCCGATGCCGTCTGAAAACTTTTTCAGACGGCATTTTCTTAATCGACGCATATAGCCGTAACAGCCACTGTATAGTATAGTTCCTCTGTTTACCTAATCACCCACCCTTTCAAAACCATGAAAAAAATCCTCGTCACCGGCGGCGCGGGCTTTATCGGCTCGGCGGTTGTCCGCCATATCATTGAAAACACGCAAGATTCTGTCATCAATCTCGACAAGCTCACTTATGCAGGCAATTTGGAATCGTTGGAAAGCGTGTCCGCCAATCCGCGTTATGCGTTTGAAAAAGTGGACATTTGCGACCGCGCCGCGCTTGACCGCGTCTTTGCCGAACACCGTCCCGACGCGGTAATGCACTTGGCGGCGGAAAGTCATGTCGACCGCTCGATTGACGGCCCTGCGGCGTTTATCGACACCAATATCGTCGGCACTTACACCCTTTTGGAAGCCGCGCGTGCGTATTGGCACACTATGCCGTCTGAAAAAAAAGCAGCGTTCCGTTTCCACCATATTTCCACCGACGAAGTGTACGGCGATTTGCACGGCACGGACGATTTGTTTACCGAAACCACGCCTTACGCACCTTCCAGCCCTTATTCCGCGTCCAAAGCCGCCAGCGACCATCTCGTGCGCGCGTGGCTGCGTACCTACGGCCTGCCGACGATTGTGACCAATTGCTCCAATAATTACGGCCCGTATCACTTTCCCGAAAAACTGATTCCGCTGATGATTTTGAATGCGCTCGACGGCAAGCCGCTGCCGGTTTACGGCGACGGCATGCAGATCCGCGACTGGCTGTTTGTCGAAGACCACGCCCGCGCACTTTATCAAGTCGTGACCGAAGGTAAAGTCGGAGAAACCTACAACATCGGCGGCCACAATGAAAAAGCCAATATCGAAGTGGTCAAAACCATCTGCGCGCTGCTGGAAGAATTGCGCCCCGCCAAACCCGTCGGCGTAGCGAAATACGAAGATTTGATTACCTTCGTCAAAGACCGCCCCGGCCACGACGTGCGCTACGCCATCGACGCGGCGAAAATCGGCCGCGAACTGGGCTGGAAACCGCAGGAAACCTTTGAAAGCGGCCTGCGCAAAACGGTGCAATGGTATTTGGACAACAAAACCTGGTGGAGCCGCGTGCTGGACGGCAGCTACAACCGCGAACGTTTGGGCGTGAAATGATAGCAGTAGGTACGGTTAGCGTGGTTTTTACGCGTAACCGTACGCAAATCCCGATACAGTACAGAAGCGTTCGTACGGTTACGCCGCTTGTGGCGGCTAACCGTACCTGCACAAGACTATATTTTCAGACGGCATCGGATACCGTCTGAAAACGCATAATAAATAAAGGAGTAACAATGAAAGGCATCATTCTCGCAGGCGGCAGCGGTACGCGCCTTTATCCGATTACCCGCGGCGTATCCAAGCAGCTTTTGCCCGTGTATAACAAACCGATGGTTTACTACCCGCTCTCTGTCCTGATGCTGGCGGGCATCCGCGATATTCTGGTCATTACCACGCCTGAAGACAACGCCGCCTTTCGCCGCCTTTTGGGCAACGGCTCGGATTTCGGCATCAACCTCTCCTACGCCGTCCAGCCCAGCCCCGACGGCCTCGCGCAGGCGTTTCTCATCGGTGAAGAATTTATCGGCGGCGACAGCGTTTGTTTGGTGTTGGGCGACAATATTTTCTACGGCCAACACTTCAGCCAAACCCTGAGAGAAGCCGCTGCGCGCCAACACGGCGCCACCGTGTTCGGCTATCAGGTCAAAGATCCCGAACGCTTCGGCGTGGTCGAATTCGACGAAGATTTCAAAGCCGTTTCCATCGAAGAAAAACCGCAGCAGCCCAAATCCGATTGGGCGGTAACGGGCCTGTATTTCTACGACAACCGCGTGGTTGAATTTGCCAAACAGGTCAAACCGTCCGCACGCGGCGAGCTGGAAATCACCTCGCTCAACCAAATGTATCTCGACGACGGCAGCCTCAACGTGCAACTGCTCGGCCGCGGCTTCGCCTGGCTCGACACGGGTACGCACGACAGCCTCCTCGAGGCCGCCTCTTTTGTCGAAACCATCGAACACATCCAAAACCTGCAAGTCGCCTGTTTGGAAGAAATCGCCTGGCGCAACGGCTGGCTCTCCACCGAAAAACTCGCCAGCCTCGCCGCGCCGATGGCGAAAAACGAATACGGGCAGTATCTGCTGCGGTTGGCGGGCAAATAGTTTTTTCAGACGGCACAGGCTGTCTGAAAAAACTTCAAATCCGCGTAGGCTGGGCCTCAGCCCAGCAAAAACCACTCACAAATGCCGGGCTGAAGCCCAGCCTACCCATCTTTCAAATGCCAAAGGCCGTCCGAAAAACCCACAGGAACCCAAAACATGAAAATCATCGACACCCGCATTCCCGACGTCAAATTATTAGAACCGCAAGTCTTTGGCGACGCACGCGGTTTTTTCATGGAAACCTTCCGCGACGAATGGTTTAAAGCCAACGTCGCCGAGCGCACCTTTGTTCAGGAAAACCACTCCAAATCCGGCAAAGGCGTCTTGCGCGGCCTGCACTACCAAACCGAAAACACACAAGGCAAACTCGTGCGCGTCGTCGTCGGCGAAGTGTTTGACGTTGCCGTCGATATGCGCAAAACCTCCCCCACGTTCGGCCAATGGGCAGGCGAAATCCTCTCCGCCGACAACAAACGCCAGCTCTGGGTACCCGAAGGCTTTGCGCACGGCTTTTATGTGTTGAGCGACGAAGCCGAGTTTGTCTATAAATGCACCGACTACTACAACCCCAAAGCCGAACACTCGCTGATTTGGAACGACCCCGCCGTCGGCATCGACTGGCCGCTCGCCGGCGAACCCAGCCTCTCGACCAAAGACTTGGCGGGGAAACCGCTGGGTGAAGCGGTAACGTTTTGAGGTTCAACCTTTTGCGAAAATCATCAAGGCCGTCTGAAATTTTTCAGACGGCCTTTGTCTGCCCAACAATAAATCACGGTACAATAACGCCTCACACAACAAACGTCTTTCCACATTCTCCTCCGTCATGAAACCCTCTCTGATTTTCTCGCACGGTATCGCCAAGATTCCGCATCTGCAAGCCTTCCTGCCTGAATGCCGTCTGAAATTTGTCCGCCCGTTTACCGCGCGTTTTACCGCTGCGGCGGGGGTCATCGGTTGGGGTTTGCGCCCGACAACCCGCAAGGCGCGGGCGTTTGCGGCGGCGAAGGGGCTGCCGTTTACTGCGCTGGAAGACGGATTTCTGCGCTCGGTCGGGCTGGGGGTGGCGGGTTATCCGCCGTTTTCGGTTGTGGTCGATGATATGGGGATTTATTACGACACCACCCGCCCGTCGCGTTTGGAACAGTTGATTTTGAACGCGGATACCATGCCGTCTGAAATGCTGGAAACGGCGCGGCGGGCGGCGGAATTGATCTTGGCGCACGGCCTGTCGAAATACAACCACGCGCCCGACTGTTCAGGCGGCCTCAAGGCGCAGAGGCCGTCTGAACAAGCTGTCGTCCTCGTTATCGACCAAACTTTCGGCGATATGGCGGTGCAGTACGGCAGGGCGGATGAGGCGGCGTTTGAGGCGATGTTTCAGACGGCCTTAAGGGAAAATCCCGAGGCGCAGATTTGGGTGAAAACCCATCCCGATGTGTTGAGCGGCAAGAAGCGCGGCTATCTGACTGCGCCGTCGCTGCAATCGGGGCGGGTGAAACTGATGGCGGAAGACATGAATCCCACGTCGCTGCTGCGTTTGGCCGACAAGGTTTACTGCGTCACGTCGCAGATGGGTTTTGAAGCGCTGCTGTGCGGCAAGCCTGTGGTGACGTTCGGTCTGCCGTGGTACGCGGGCTGGGGCATGAGCGACGACCGTCATCCGCAGGCGGCGGCGTTGCGGGCTGAGGGGCGGCGCGCCCCGCGTTCGCTGATGCAGCTTTTCGCCGCGGCCTATCTGCAATACAGCCGTTACATCAATCCGAACACGGGCGAAGCGGGGGATATTTTCGACGTCATTGACTACCTTGCCGCCGCGCGCCGTGCCAATGAAAGGCTGCGCGGCGAGGTGTACTGCGTAGGGATGTCGCTGTGGAAACGCGCGGTGGCCAAGCCGTTTTTCAGGCTGCCTTCATGCCGTCTGAAATTTGTGAAATCGGTGGAACGGCTCGAACACGCCTTGCTCCCGCCCGACGCGCGCCTGCTGGCGTGGGGCAACGGCAAAGAGGCGGTAACGGCGTTTGCCGCGCGCCGCAATCTGCCGCTGTTGCGCATGGAAGACGGCTTTATCCGCTCGGTCGGGCTGGGTTCCAACCTCGTGCCGCCGCTTTCGCTGGTGGTGGACGACACGGGCATTTATTTCAATCCCGAAACGCCGTCACGGCTTGAGCTGATTCTGCAAAATCAAATCTTTACCGAACGCGATGTCCAGACGGCCTTGCTGCTGCAAAAAGCACTGACCGAAAACCACATCAGCAAATACAACGTCGGCAGCCAAAACTTTACCCCGCCGCAAACCGACAAAACCGTGATTCTCGTGCCCGGGCAGGTGGAAGACGATGCCTCCGTCCGCCACGGTTCGCCCGAAATCCGCAGTAATTTGGACTTGCTCAAGGCCGTGCGCGCCAGAAATCCCGATGCCTACATTATTTACAAACCGCATCCCGACGTGGTCAGCGGCAACCGCATCGGCCAAATTGCGCCCGCAGATACCGCGCGTTACGCCGACCAAGTCGCCGCCGAAACCGACATCCTCACCTGCCTGCAGCACGCCGACGAAGTGCATACCATGACTTCGCTCACCGGCTTCGAGGCGCTCCTACGCGGCAAAAAAGTCAGCTGCTACGGCCTGCCCTTTTACGCAGGCTGGGGGCTGACCGACGATCTGCTGCCGCTCCCCCGCCGTACACGCCGTCTGAAATTGGCCGAACTGATTGCGGGTACGCTGGTTTACTACCCGGGCTACGTCCACCCCGAAACGCGGCAGCTCATTGACGCGGCAACGGCGGTCGGCGTGTTGAAAATGCAGAAGGAATTGCAAAAAAACAACACAAATTTACAGAGGAGCGCATTAAAAAAACAATGGGGAAAACTGGTCCAACTATACCGCTCATTACTATAAAAGCTGAAAATTCCCAAATTTTTCATACGTAAAGCATATTTTCAGACGGCATTTTCAGCTTTACCCACACAGCAATCCATCGTATGCTTAGCACTACCGTTTAAATGCGTTATCCAACCGTTTATCCATTTCATAAAAATATCTTGACAGCATTGCGACGATGAACTCACTCAAAAGCAACCTCTACGAATTGGTTAACTCCGCCGACAATATCCTGCTGCTGCAAGGCCCCATCGGCGCGTTTTTCCAAACCTTCTCCCGCTGGCTCTCCGGCGAACACGGCAAAACCGTACACAAATTCAATTTCAACGCCGGCGACGAATATTTCTACCCCGAAACCGCCGCACACACCACCGCCTACACCGGCACTTACGACGCCTTTCCCGAATTTCTCGCCGCCTACATCAGACAGCACCGCATCCAAGCCGTCGTCTGTTTCGGCGACACACGCACTTACCACCTGCTCGCCCGCGCCACCGCCGCGCAATGCAATGTATCGTTTTGGGCATTTGAAGAAGGATATTTCCGCCCGTTTTTCATCACATTGGAAAAAAGCGGTGTCAACGCCTACTCCGACCTGCCGCACAATGCCGGTTTTTTCGCCGACGCGTTTCCCAAACTCGAACAGAAGGAATACCAAGCGCCGCCCGCCGTTCCCGGCGGTTTCGCCCCAATGGCGAAAAGCGCCGTGCGCTATTACTGGGAAGCCGCGAAAAACCGCCGCAAATACCCGGATTACGTCCACCACCGCGCGTTCAATTTAGGGCACTACCTCAACCTCTGGTCGCGCTCCGCATTCAAGCGCCTCAACTATTGGATTGAAGACGCCAGCTTTGCCAAAAAAGTCGAAGCCGGCCGTTTCGGCAAATTTTTCATCGTACCGCTGCAAGTGTTCAACGACAGCCAGGTGCGCATCCATTGCGACTTTTCATCGGTAAAAAGTTTCCTGCTGCACGTTTTGACCTCGTTTGCCGCCCATGCACCCGACGACGTCAACCTCATCGTCAAACACCACCCGATGGACCGCGGCTTTATCGACTACCGCCGCGACATCAAAGCGTTCGTCAAAAAGCATCCCAAGCTCAAAGGCCGCATTTTTTATGTACACGACGTGCCCCTGCCCGTCTTCCTGCGCCACGGCCTCGGCATGGTCACAATCAACAGTACCAGCGGCCTCTCCGCCCTGATCCACAATATGCCCGTCAAAGTCTTGGGACGCGCCCACTACGACATCCCCGGCCTGACCTGCCAAAACAGTCTCGGCGATTTCTGGCGCCACCCCACCGCGCCCGATGCCGCGCTGTTCCACGCCTACCGGATGTACCACATCAACATCACTCAGATTAACGGCAGCTTTTACAGCCAAGTCAATTTTCCCGACATCCCTTCGCTGAAAAAAGCCACGCCCGCCGCCACACCGCAAGTGCCCGTAGCCGAACGCTCCCTCCTTATCGGTGCCGCCGCACCCGCCATGCGCCGCACCCACCGCAAACCGTAACCTTCTGCAAACAAACAGGCCGTCTGAAATTCAGACGGCCTGTTCCTTTTTGAGAAGTGAATTCAAACGGCTACCGCGTTGCTGCGTCTTGTCGTACTTGATGTACTGCCTGCGACCTGCTGCCTTGTATCCGTGTGAATTGACTTCACTATATAATCCCCCTCATCTTCAATTTTTCAGACGGCCTTAAATCATGACCACCCAAACCCTCCTCCTCGTTGACGGCTCTTCCTACCTCTACCGCGCCTATCACGCGATGAGGCAGAATCTTTCCGCGCCCGACGGTACGCCCACGGGCGCGCTTTACGGCGTGTTGAACATGCTGCGCCGCCTGCGGGCGGATTATGCGCACAGCCATTGCGCGGTGGTATTTGACGCAAAAGGGAAAAACTTCCGCCACGCAATGTTCCCCGACTACAAAGCCACGCGCCCGCCGATGCCGGACGATTTGCGCCCGCAGGCCGAGGCGCTGCCCGAGTTGGTGTGGCTGATGGGCTGGCCGGTGCTGGTCGTGCCCGATGTCGAGGCGGACGATGTGATCGGCACGCTCGCCAAAGAGGGCGAGGCCGAGGGTTGGGACGTGGTGATTTCCACGGGCGATAAGGATATGGCGCAGCTCGTGAGCGCGCGGGTGACGCTGGTGAACACCATGAGCGGCGAAACGCTGGACATTGCGGGCGTGCAGGCCAAATTCGGCGTGCGCCCCGAGCAGATCCGCGATTATCTGGCGCTGATGGGCGACAAGGTGGACAACGTGCCGGGAGTGGAAAAATGCGGGCCGAAAACGGCGGCGAAATGGCTGGCGGAATACGGCACGCTCACGGAAGTGATGGCGCACGCAGCAGACATCAAAGGCAAGGTCGGCGAGTATCTTCAGGCAGCCCTGCCGCAGCTGCCGCTGTCTTACGAATTGGTCACGATTAAAACCGATGTGGATCTGCACAGCGAGCTTTCAGACGGCCTGCACAGCCTGCACCGCCAAACGCCGCGCTGGTCGCAGCTGGTTGCCGAATTCAAACGCTACGGCTTCCGCACCTGGCTGAAAGAGGCGGAAACGCAGATGCAGGAAACGGCAAACACCGATTTGTTCGGCAGCGAATACATCGGCGAACAGGCCGCGCTGGCGACGGAAACCATGCTGTCTGAAAAAGCATTCGAACGCCCGGCCGCACCGGAAACGCTGGATTATCAAGCCGTTACCACCGAAGCGCAGTTCGCCGCGCTGTTGGACAAACTCGCCGCTGCCGAAGCCATCGGTCTCGACACCGAAACCACTTCGCTCGACGCCATGACCGCCAAGCTGGTCGGCATCAGCATTGCGTTCCAAGCCGGCGAAGCCGTGTATATTCCGCTCGGCCATACCCCCGCCGCCGCGCCGCAGCAGCTTGATTTGTCAGACGTATTAGGCCGTCTGAAACCCCATCTGGAAAATGCCTGTCTGAAAAAAATCGGCCAGAACCTGAAATACGACCAGCACGTTTTCGCCAATTACGGCATCGCGCTGAACGGCATCGCGGGCGACGGGATGCTTGCGTCCTACATTCTCGAAAGCCATCTGGGGCACGGTTTGGACGAATTGTCCGAACGCTGGCTGGGTTTGCAGACGGTGAAATACGAAGATTTGTGCGGCAAGGGCGCGAAGCAGATTTCGTTTGCCGACGTCGCCATCGGCCAAGCCACAGAATACGCCTGCCAAGACGCGGATTTCGCGCTGCGCATCGAAAGCTGGCTCAAAGCGCGTATGACGGCGCAACAGCTTGAAATGTATGAAAAAATGGAGCTTCCCGTGGCGCAGGTTCTGTTTGAAATGGAACGCACGGGCGTGCAGATCGACAAGGCCGAACTCGACCGCCAAAGCCACGAACTCGGCAACCAGTTGATTGAACTGGAAAAACAGGCCTACGAAACCGCCGGCCAGCCGTTCAACCTCAACTCGCCCAAACAGCTTCAGGAAATCCTGTTCGACAAAATGGGCATTCCCACCAAAGGCCTGAAAAAAACCGCCTCGGGCGGCATTTCCACCAACGAAGCCGTGCTCGAAACCCTCGCGCCCGACTATCCGCTGCCGAAAATCATCTTGCAAAACCGCAGCTTGGCGAAACTGAAATCCACCTACACCGATAAACTGCCCGAGATGATCAACCCGCGCACCGGCCGAGTGCACACCACCTACGCGCAGGCCGTCGCCATTACGGGGCGGCTGGCCAGCAGCAACCCCAACCTGCAAAACATCCCCATCCGCACCGCCGAAGGCCGCCGCGTGCGCCGTGCCTTTACTGCGCCTTCAGGCAGCCTGATTGTCTCCGCCGACTACTCCCAAATCGAGCTGCGCATCATGGCGCATTTGAGCGGCGACAAAACCCTGCTCGAAGCCTTTAAAAACGGCGAAGACATCCACCGCCGCACAGCCGCCGAAGTGTTCGGCGTGCCGCCCGAAAACGTCGGCTCCGAACAGCGCCGCTACGCCAAAACCATCAACTTCGGCCTGATTTACGGCATGGGGCAATACGGCCTCGCCAAATCGCTGGGCATCGACAACCTCTCCGCCAAAAACTTCATCGACCGCTACTTCGCCCGCTACCCCGGCGTGGCCGACTACATGCAGCGCACCAAAGAACAGGCCGCCGCACTCGGCTACGTCGAAACCCTGTTTGGCCGCCGCCTCTACCTGCCCGACATCCGCGCCGCCAACGCAAATGCCCGCGCAGGCGCCGAACGCGCCGCCATCAACGCCCCCATGCAGGGCACTGCGTCCGACCTCATCAAACGCGCCATGATCGACGTGCGCAACTGGCTGGTTTCAGACGGCCTGCAAAGCAAACTGATTATGCAGGTGCATGACGAATTGGTGTTGGAAGTGGTTGAAACGGAACTGGATTTGGTGCGCGGAAAACTGCCCGAGATTATGGCGAAAGTGGACGGGGGGATGCTGGATGTACCGCTGGTGGCGGAAGTGGGGAGTGGGGAAGATTGGGAAGGGGCGCATTGAAAGGAAGGCTTTCTGAAAACAGGTAAAATTGTAGATACGCGATGACATACATAAAAATTATGTCATCAGTAATGAGTCAACAATGAATCACTATAAAGGAAAATCAATGGAAAAATTAAAAAAGCATATTTCACAAAATCTTTTTAAAACCAAAAAAACAGCTCATCACCAAAAAGTAGCTAACAATTTCCACAAAAAAGAAGATAAAAAGATACTAGGTAGTACCATTCATATAGTTTCCTTAAGCTCAATTTTTGGTATGGTATTAGGTGGCATTCTTTCATTTATCTATTTACAAAATATAGGATTACCCAGCATTTTCCCAGAAGTTATCAATCAACCGTCCAGTTTAATCACCATTCTTTTGGTATTTGGGTTGATTACATTCATGATATTTACAAGTTTTTCAGCACCTTGTTTTATCTTTAGCTTCCTATCCGACTTTAAGGAATTCCCGCTAATATTAGATTTTATAAAAACCAAACTAATCAAAAATACAATCCCATTGTCGTTTTTTTCGCTCATATGGCCTATAATCTTCTATTTAGTCTTTGTATTTTTAATTCAAAACTGTGACAGCCTCCCCAAAGATGGTCTAACAATTTTATTCTATGTAACAATATTATTACCGATACCATTTTCTTTATTTTTTTGGAACAAATTCATTTCAAAATCTCTTAAAAACTTGTGGAATCAAAAGAAAAACTGGTTATTTCTTATGGGAATACTATTTTTTATTTCTTTTTTCATGTCATCCTACCCCATACTCATCTATCTCTCGATAGCAACTTGGCTCCCAGAAGGAAACTTACAATTTTTGTATCTCTACCTTGTTGGGATTTTATTATTAGCAGACCTATTCTTAATTACAACTTTCGCAACCACTTATACAAAAAAAGACAAACACAAATATTTAATCATTCCGGCATTTTTTACATTATTTTTATTTATACTGACACCATACTTCACATCAGATCATAGTAACTTTTCGACACGCATACTGAATGTAGTTAGATTTACTGAATTGCCCCAAAATGCTTCTTGGTATTTATTACATAATAACTTTCAAAAAAATGACGGCTCACAAGAGAGTAGCGGAATCGAGCCTAACGATTTACAACGCCTGAAGCAAGTGTTCAAACACCCAAAATCAGAAAATACTTGCTCTCGGCTTGACTATAGAAATAATGCCTTATTTGGTTACATGGCTTGGAACTTGGGCAATACAAAAGTTTTTTGCCCCTCTACGGTAAGTAATATTTCTAAAAAAGAAAACGAACATAAAAAACTATCCGAACTATCCGAGAAATGTTTAGTAATCAACACCCAATTCCTACAACCCATACCAAACAACTATATCGGAACGAACTGGAAATTTGACAATAATTCCGTACCAACAAGCCGTAGTTTGTATGGAATGTAACGCTCAGGTTGGGTTGCCAAAACTAGTATCCACCATGGTTTTAGCAAGAGTAGGTTGGATTAGCTGTAAGCGTAACCCAACAAAACGGCAGCACAACAGTTGCGTTTCCAAGGTTTCACATGTTGTTGAATTATGATTTTTAAATTCAAGTCGCCTAATCTAACCTAGGTTGAGGCCGTCTGAAAAAGTTTTCAGACGGCCTCAAACGATTTACGCGAATATCTCCAAGGTGCTGTTTAAGACAAAGAAAAATCCCAAGAAAACAAAGCGGCTTTGGAATACATCCGCTATCTGTTTAAAGACTACGCCTTCCGCGATGAAGAAGAATTCCGCCTGCTGTAAATCGAAGCGTCCGGTTCAGACAAAGTACAATACTGCCCCGCCACCAACACCACCTTTTTGGAATACGGCGATATTTGCGGCAGGTTGGACGAGGTGGTTTTGGGCACCAACTACGAACGCACGGATGCGGGATTGAAAGTGGAAGTGTTCCGCCATCTGCTGAAACGGAAAAATCTGAACATCAAAGTATCGCATTCGTCCCTGCCGATTAATCCGGTCGGACGGTAGCCTTTGCGTTGCAAACCGTTTGCGAAAATCCGCAGGCTGTAATTCGAAGGCCGTCTGAAATATATAGGGTGGGTGTAAACCCACCATTCCAAAATTTCAAAACAAAACGGTGGGTTTACACCCACCCTACCAGTCATAAAGGCCGTCTGAAAATTTTCAGACGGCCTTTGTCTTTAATTATTCTGCGTTCGGAATCTGGTTCGGCTTGTTTGAACAGCGTAGGTTGGGTTGCCGCAGGTGCCATCCAACAAAAATGTCCAAGTTTTACACTGAGGCCGTCTCAACCATTTTTCAGACGGCCCTGTTATCCGACATTTCTACCGGTACGATTCCGCCGTGGCGTTCGGCATCATGATCCACAATACGATATAGACTAGTATTCCCGGCACGGCGACGCTGGCGCAGGAAAGGATGACAAACAGCAGGCGGGTAAGGAAGGGCGACCAGCCAAGGTATTCGGCGATGCCACCCATCACGCCGGCGATGATGCGGTAGTTGCGGGAGCGGTGCAGTTTGATGAGTTTGGCCATTTTGTGTTTCCTTGTTAATGCTTGCGATACAAATGGTGCGGTTTGGCCGGAAATCAAGTTTGCGGATGAAGCGGATGCCTGTCTGAAAGTTTTCAGACAGGCATTGCTGTGTGTAAACCGCTGTGCCGGCGGGCGGTAATCGGTGTACCATCGCATTGTGCGCGTGCACGAATGTTGTTAATTGATAAGGAGTTGGCGATGAGCAAAAAAATTCTGCTGTTGGCCGGCGATTATGCCGAGGATTATGAAACGATGGTGCCGTTCCAGTTTTTGCTGGGTCTGGGTTATACCGTACACGCGGTGTGTCCGGACAAAAAAGCGGGGGATACGGTGGCGACCGCGGTACACGATTTCGAAGGTGAACAGACGTACAGCGAGAAGCGCGGCCATAATTTTGCTGTCAATTATGATTTCAATGAGGTGAATCCGGCGGATTACGCGGGGCTGGTGGTGCCGGGCGGGAGGGCGCCGGAATACCTGCGCCTGAATCCGCGGGTGCTTGAGATTGTGCAGGCGTTTGACCGCGCGGAAAAACCGATTGCGGCGGTTTGCCACGGTGCGCAGCTGCTGGCGGCGGCCGATGTGTTGCGCGGACGCCGCTGTTCGGCCTATCCGGCCTGTGCGCCCGATGTGCGCGCGGCGGGCGGGGAATATGCGGAAATCGGGCTGGACGAGGCGGTAACCAGCGGTCATTTGGTAACGGCGCCGGCCTGGCCCGCCCATCCGGCCTGGTTGCGGCAGTTTGCAGGCCTGCTGGGGGCGAAGATTGAAATTTGACGCGTCCGGCTGGTGTGTGCCTGTCTGAAAACCGGTTTTTCAGACAGGCATTTTGATGTGTTTGGCCGGTTGTGCCGCGTGGCTTTAAGGGTACGAATAATCGGGCATTATGAAGAAGCGGTTTGGGCTGGCAGATAATGTTTTTCGTGCCGGCGGCGGGCGGAACGAAGTCCGGTTTTGTTTTCAGACAGGCCCCCTGTTACGCTGTCCGACGGTTTGACACATCCGCTCCGTGCCTTTACAGTTTGTTTTTTTGTGTTTAATCAGGCTATTGAGGAGAACAAGATGGGATTGTCCGACGATGACAAAAAAGTGGATGTGCGCAAAATCAAGCCGCAGCCTTATGAAAGCTTTGAGGAAACCGAAGCCAGGCGCGAGCAGGAGGCGACGGAGGTTAATGCGCCGTTGACTGAAGAGCAGAAACGAATTGTGCGCGAGCAAGCGGACATTAATCCTGTGGCGCAGACGGTAAACGATGTATTGAAAGACGATACGCAGAAAGCGAAATAGGCTCGGCTTGCCGTTGATAAGCTGATGACAAACCAAAAGGCCGTCTGAAAATTTTCAGACGGCCTTTTGGTTTGTCAGGATGCGGTTTATTCTGCGCCTGCGGGTTTGTTGCTGGTTTTAATCATCAGCGTCAACACGGCGGCGATCAGGAGGAATACGCCGGCGAAGTTCATGGCGTTGGCGGGATTCGAGCCTAAGAAGACGTTGTAGATGCCGTCAAACAGGAATGTTTTGCCGAAAGTAACGGTTTGGATCAGCATCGGGATAACGATCATCATGTTGACGATACCCATGTAAACGCCGTAACGTTCTTTGGGAATGGAGTGCACGACAATCATAAACGGTACGCCCATCATGCTTGCCCAGCCGATACCGAAGCCGATCATCGGGGCGAACATCAGGTATTTGTCGCTGATGTGCGGGATGGAAAGCAGCGCCAGCGCGGCGAGGGTAACGGCAAAAGCGTGAACGTATTTGGCGGCGTATTTGCGTGCCAAAACCATCAGGCCGAACGCGGAGACGAATGTCACGACGTTGTAGAAACCGTTGACCAAACCAGTCCAGGCAACGGCCTGTTCGTAGGCGTGTTTGTCGGCGGAAGTCGCGTGCCATACGGATTGCACGATGCTGTGGGAAATGTATTGCCAGTAGATGAAGAGCGCGTACCACTGGAAGAGGTACACCAGCGCGAGCTGCCAAAGGGCGGTCGGCATTTCTTTGATGGCGGTGCCGATTTCGGCAATGGCGGGAATGAAGCCGCGCGGTTTGGCTTGGATTTCGGCCATTTCTTCAGGCGTAGGCTCGTCTTCGGGAGTGGACATCACGGTTACCAAAACCGAACCGATCGAGCAGACGGCGCCGATGTAGAACGATCCGAACACCCAGTAGGGAATGCCTGCTTCGGAAGTCTGCGTCAGCCAGCCGATCTGCTGGAAGATATAGAGCGACACGTTGGCCAGCGTAATACCCAAGCCGGTAAACACCGACTGCATCAGGAAGCCTGTGGATTGTTGGTGTTCCGGCACTTTGTCGGCAATAAAGGCGCGGTAGGGTTCCATCGCGGTGTTGTTGGAGATGTCCAAGAGCCACAGCAGCAGCACGGCAACCCACAGCGCGGTAACGTGCGGATAGATAAACAGACACAAGCTGCAACCAATTGCGCCGATCAGGAAATACGGACGGCGGCGACCCAAGCCCGGAATCCACGTCCGGTCGCTCATGGCGCCGATAAGCGGCTGCACCAACAGGCCGGTAATCGGGCCTGCCATGTTTAAAATCGGCAGTTGGCCGGGGTCGGCGTTGAGGAAACTGAAAATCGGGTTGATGGCGGTCTGTTGCAGACCGAAGCTGTATTGGATACCGAAGAAACCGAAGTTCATCAGCATAATCTGACGAAGTGTCATCGCGACTTTGGGGGATATTTTCATTGAACTCTACTCCCGTTGATTAAAATAAATAGGGTTTCCCGTAAACAGCAAAACGCTGCTTTGCAGACAAAGCCGCTGCGGGGTCGGCGGCTGATTCGAGGTATAAAACTACGAATTCTTTTTTTTTCAGACGGCCTGTGTTTTTTCTGAAGCGCATCAGGCCGTCTGAAATTTATTTTGAGATTGTTTTTTTACAAACCGGTATGGGCGGCGGATTTGGGCGGCCGTTTTTTCAGACGGCATTTAACCGGCATTCGCGTTTTTTACAAAAGTCCCGACCTTTTGATTAATATCCATAACAACAGGCCGTCTGAAAACCAAGCATCAACCCAAAGTCGTTACCGACTGCCGCCAAACAGTTCCGCCGGCGACTTTTACCGGCATATCCGGCGCGCTGCCCTTTTCTTCGGCTTCCTGAAACAGCATATCCGCCGCCAGTGCGCCCATGCTCAGGTAGGGAAGCTCGGTGCTGGTCAGCGGCGGGAACAGCGTTTCGGCAATCGCGCTGTGGTTGTCGTAGCCCGCAACCGACATCTGCTCAGGCACGCGCACGCCGCGTGTGCGCAGAATGCCGTATACCCTGACCGCCATTTCGTCGTTGCCGCAGCAAATCACGGTCGGCGGCTGCGGCAGCGAAAGCAGGCGGACGACGGCGGACAGAAGCGGCCCGCTGTCGTTGCGGGCGTCGGGATAACCCGTCTGCACCAAATCTTTGTCAAAGCCGATATTGGCGTCTTCCAACGCACGGCGGTAGCCGGCGATTCTGAGCCGCGTGGCTTCGATGCCCGGCTGAAGGCTTAGATAGGCGATGCGGCGGTGACCGTGGCGGGCGATCTCGCGCACCAAATCGTATTGCCCCTGCCCGTCATCGGGAATTACCGAGGGCGTGCCTGCGGCGTCAAAACAGTTCACCAACACAATCGGGCAGACGTTGACCATTTCGGGCAGCACGATTTCGCAGTGGTATTCGGCCACATACAGAATACCCTCGACGCGGTGTTCCATAAAGGTGCGGATTAACGGCCCGATGTGTTCGGCGCGGCTGTCGCTGTCGGCAATCATCAGCGTTTTGCCGCCCGCCCTCACCTGCTGCTGGATGCCTTTTATCAGAAACATATCGGGCAGGCCGTGAACGCCGTTGTCGCCCGTGCGCGAGATGGCGCCGGTAATCAGGCCGACCAGCCCCGAGCGGTGGGAACGCATATTGCGCGCCGCCAGCGACGGGATATAGCCCAAAGCAGCAATGGCAGTCTCGACTTTGGCGCGCGTCGCCTCGCTGACCGGCGCATCGCCGTTGATAACGCGGCTGACCGTTTTCGGCGACACGCCTGCGCGGGCGGCAACGTCATAAATTGTAGCCATATTACGGTTTCTGCTTTGCCTGTTTCAATAATGTTACACAATATAGCACAACTGACATCGGTGGCATACTGATTTTTTAACACTTCCTTGATGAAAATCAAGCATCAAAACGCAATATGCAAACGAAATTTAACTTTGCCGTCTGAAAAGTAAATCACGGTACAATGTTTAAAATTTCTTTTCCATAATCTGTTTTTCAAACACAAAAAATTGCGCTAAACCATAAAATCGAAGCAGATACTGGCGAATATCGAAAAAGCATCCGCAACGCCGGCGGGCCTGGTATAGGATTAAAAGCTATTATTGCCGTCTGAAAAATTTCAGACGGCATGAAAAAAGCAGGAATTTAGAAGCATCTTATTGTTTTCAAAAAGAATCAACCCAAACCGTTTTTTTCAAAGGAAATCCTATGCCGACCTCCACCGCCGCCTGGCAGGCGCTCACTGCACATTATCAAGCAACGGCAAATATCCATATGCGCGAGCTGTTTGCCGCCGATCCGCAGCGTTTCGACACCATGCATGAAACGCTGCACGGCCTGTTATTTGATTACAGCAAAAACCGGATTTCCGAAGAAACCCTGACCCTACTGTGTAATTTAGCTGAAGAAATCGGGCTGGGCAGCCAAATGCAGGCCATGAAAAACGGCGCCAAAATCAACACCGGCGAAAACCGCGCCGCGCTCCACACTGCCCTGCGCCTGCCCGAAAACGCCGAACCCGTATTGGTAGATGGTGAAAACATCCTGCCCAAAATCCACCTCGAGCTCGACCGCGCGCTCGCCTTTGCCGAAAGCATCATCAACGGCGTGCACACCGGCACCACGGGCAAACGCATTACCGACTTCGTCCACATCGGCATCGGCGGCTCCGATTTAGGCCCGCAGGTTTGCGTGCAATCGCTCAAAGCCTACCGCAAAAACGTGGCTGTCCATTTCGTCAGCAACGCCGACGACGCCGAAATCGCCCGCACCCTCGCCGTGCTCGACCCCGAAACCACCGTGTTCTGCATCGCCAGCAAATCGTTCGGCACACCCGAAACTCTGCTCAACGCCCACGCCGCCCGCAACTGGTACCGCGACGCCGGTCTGCCCGAATCCGGCATTTCCCGCCATTTCTGTGCCATTTCCAGCAACGTCGATACCGCCCGCAATTTCGGCATCCCCGCCGACCGCGTGTTTGCCATGTTTGACTGGGTCGGCGGACGCTACTCCGTCTGGTCGGCCATCGGCCTGCCCGTCATGGTCGCCGTCGGCGAAACCCGCTTCCGCGAGCTGCTGCGCGGCGCACACGCCATGGACGAACACTTCTTCAACACCCCGTTCCGCCGCAACATCCCCGTTTTGATGGCGCTCCTGCACGTCTGGTACAACAACTTCCACCTTTCAGACGGCCACACCGTCGTCCCCTACAGCCACGACATGCGCCGCTTCCCAAGCTGGCTCAACCAGCTCGACATGGAAAGCTGCGGCAAAAGCCGCACCGCCGGAGGGCAGCCCGTCGCCGTTTCCACCGGCGGCATTGTCTTCGGCGAAGAAGGCGTCAACTGCCAACACGCCTACTTCCAACTCCTCCATCAGGGTACACGCCTCATCCCCTGCGACTTCATCGTTCCCATGACCACGCCGCACCGCGTCGGCCACCAGCACCGCTTTACCGTCGCCAACGCCTTCGCCCAAGCCGAAGCCCTGATGCGCGGCAAAACCCAAACCGAAGCGGAAGCCGAACTCGCCAACCAGTCCGAAGCCGAATGCACCGCCCTCGCCCCGCAGAAAACCTTCCCCGGCAACCGCCCGAGCAACAGCTTCCTCATCGACAAAATCAGCCCCTTCAACCTCGGCATGCTGCTGGCCGCCTACGAACACAAAATCTTCGTACAAGGCACCATCTGGAACATCAACCCCTTCGACCAATGGGGCGTCGAATACGGCAAAATGCTCGCCAAAACCATCGAGCCCGAACTCAACCTCGGGCACGAACCCAAGCACGACAGTTCTACCAACGGCCTAATCCGCTTCTATCGGGATTGTCAGGAACGGTAGGCAAGCCAAGTGAAAAAGGCTGTCCGAACCAGATTATCCGTTTCAGACGGCCCCTTTAATTGATTCCTGCAAAATTTCAGGTCAGAACCTTTCCAAGAAAAGCAAATTAAAATTCCAGGCCGTCTGAAAGTATCAAAACTTTCAGACGGCCTGGAACTTTTTTCAAGCAGCTTTTCTCTGCTTAATCGTAATATATCGCTGCCGATATTTCTCCGTATCCACATACATTTCCGTAAGTGCACGTTCTGCACCGACTTGGTAAATCGGCTGGCTGTAACGGTAGCCGCCGCAAACCTGTAAACTGTTTCGGAAAAATCTGCCCAACGGATCAATCATCACATAAGAATCTACCATTTCATTGTTGTTTTCCGAACAAATCAGATGATGGAACTCTTGATGTCTGTCCAAAAACTGCTGAAACTGCGTGTCGTCAATTGATAAATCTTCGGTAATCATGGGCAGCATTTTGAAGATTTTCCATTTGTCGGGCGCGACCTCGGCAATAAAATCAGCCATATTTTCCCGATAATTCAACTGATTCACTACTGTATTGATTTTAATGCCGATATTCGGATTGCCAGCACGGATGGCCTGAATCCGCCGCACAACCTGTTCAGACGGCATAAGTTGATTTTTCGCATGGCGGCCGATGTCTAGATTGGTTTGTCCACTCACTGAATCAATACTGATACCGATACCCTTAAAATCACGGGCAATCACTTCGCACCATTCATCATCCAACAAACTACCGTTGGTAACCATAGACAAAGCCAGCCCTTGCTCGCGCGCCGCGCGGATAATCTGCATGGTCTGTGCTTTGTATAGCAGCGGTTCTCCACCAACCAGATTCAAACGTACGCTGTCGAACGACGTGCCTTTTTGCTGATTAAACAAAACTGGTAGCTTGGCAATTTCCGTTATCATAGCTGCAATGCCGTCTGAAAAATGCAGCAGTTCTCTGCCGCTTTTTTCCCATTTGGCAAAGCAATAACGGCAGACGTAATTACAGGCTTCGGCAATGTGCCAATTAATTGTGAGTTCTTGGTTGTTCATATTTGTACCCCGAGTAAGGTTTGTATAAATTTTCTAAAAAGTATTTACAGCAGTATTGGGCATAGTCCTCAAAACTAACAGGCGGTTTGAGAAATAAGCTGTATATTCCCAGGTTGCTATGGTTATATTGCAAGACTCCGCCGTTTACGGCAGTTCTATAAAATTTTTCTTGTGTTTTACGGTCTATCTTTTTCATTGAGGCCGCTAATGCAAGGCAATCACATGCAATTTCAGATAATTGGATACCAAAATGTCTACTTTTTCCTGCTTCTAATGCCTGTTGAAATAATTCTAATGCTTCGTCAAACTTATTCTGATAAAGCGCATGACGTGCTTTATATTTCAGAATAGGAACATTCCATAATTCACTTTCAGTATTGCTTTCTGCTTGTTTCAGTATTGCTTTCTGCTTGTTTCAGTAAGTTTGTAACTTGAACACAATCATCTGCTTGGCGAATTGATAGGTTTAATTTGTTATGTAATTTTTCTAAAATTACACACATCTTTTCCCTATCTGTTTTAGCATTTTTTTCCAAATATTTCATAAATGATTTTTGTCGTGAACGATTCAAATCTTTATACACATGACGAAGTGCCTCAAAATTGTTTTCTTGCTCTAGAGCTTGAGAATTGTTCAATAAACCCCTAATACGTTCAATGTCGTGTATAAGTTCGCCATAGTAAGTAATGTATTTCAATTTATATTCAACTGCTTTAAGGCTTTTAGGGTACTCAGGGTAGGAAAGAAAATCAGGAAGGTCATCTTCCGCCCAATCAAAATATTGCGTTAATACTTGGCTTAATTCGGCTATTGCTCGATTTTCATATACATCAGATGGCAAAATACCTGAAAAAAGAGTTAAATAATCCAACTGATATTTTTGCAACTCTTTCTCAAAATATTTATTTTCTCTGAATTCGGAAAAGTAGTCTTTATCTCCAACCTCCACATTAGCCTCAACAGTCAAGTTGTAAATAGCATGATAAATATCAATTATTTGTAATATTTTATTGGTAGAAGGTTCTGCACATAAAGGGGATACTTCAGGAAAAAGAAATTTCAATAACCGGATATAGCCATCTTGAAACATACGAGCCATTAAAAAACGGTGGCGGACAATTTTATTGGCCGGTTTTTGGTATCTTTCTGCAACCCATTTCACAAAGTATGCTTTTTCCCAATCTTCGCTCTCTTCATCAGGTATTTGATTTAGCAGTAATTCAGCATATAGCTCTTTGGCATTCAAATTTTTCTTATTCATAAATGCTTTTGCTGCTTGATACTGTTCCTGAAGTGATAAAGAATCTTCCAATTCAAAACAGCCAGAAAACTCCAATTTCAAATCATCACGGAAATATTCTCGAATCGTTGCGACTTCTGGTGTTACGCCGTTTTGCCATTTATTGAACATTCTTTCTACTGAATCTGCCTTATGTTTATTAAATTTACTATCATAAAATTCGGCATATTCCCTTGGGCTTTTTCCCCATAAGTCAAAAAACCAATCCATGACTTGCGGAATAGGCAAATACAATTCTCCCTGTTTTTTTGGCATATGCCAGTCAGGCAGATACCAAAATCGACCACGAGGCATACCTTTATCTAATTGTGGGAAATTCCAAAAAGCAGCTCGGCGAGCTAATGAAGGAGCAAAGTAAAAACCTAATAAATGCCAAATAATATTCCGCTTGTTTGCATTGAAAGTGTATATTTTGCTATATAGCTCGGTATAGCAAAAAGCTGTATCACATAAATTTTGAATGAAATCAAACCGCGCTTTCTCATCTAAATCATCAATTTCAGTAGCTGCACAAATCTCATCAACTATGATTTCTAACATCTGCTCATACTTATTTAAGGTATTCAAATGTTCTGCAAACCGATTTTTTTGATTAGTTTGTTTTTGATAAATGCCTAAAGATTGATGCACTTCTAACAAGATTTTTTCAAAGGTGGGCAAAGTAGCCATTCTTTCCTCCTTAGCAGTATTCAAAGATTGTCATGAATATAACATAGGTAACAGAATTTGCTCACGGACTTTTAACGTACATCATTCTTTTGCATCTGAAGTGATATGTATGCCAAAAGTCCTGTCAGAAAAAATACTACTTCTTCATAATCCGCACATGTTTAATCATTCACGAAAGCGTTCCATGAAGTACAGTTCCAATAAAGACGTTCACCAATTTATTTGTGCGCTGATAAAACATGGTTGGCAGTTTCAGAAGCGCAGGAAGCATGGCGTTTTGATAGAGCCGGTCAAGAGTGTAAAAATTTTCATCTCTACTTCACCGAGTGACTGGAGGGCTTTACTGAAAATAAAGCAGAACATTAGACAAGCGGGGTATGACGTAAAATCCTATTTTATTTAACAAAAAATGCCGTCTGAAAGTATCAAACACTTTCAGACGGCCTTTACCTTGATTTCAATTTAAATCATTGCATTAAATCTAAAATCAATCTTTCAACTTCGCCAATTGCCCCTGCACCTTGGCCATCTTGTCTTCCAACTCGGCCAGTTCGGCTTTGTCCTTCTCCACCAGATGCGCGGGGGCTTTTTCGGTGTAGCCGGGTTTGGAGAGTTTGCCGTTGAGTTTGTCCAAGGCTTTTTGCAGTTTTTCGGCTTCTTTGGTCAGACGCGCGGTTTCGGCGGCTTTGTCGATTTCGACTTTCAGCATCAGGCGCGCGCCGTTGCAGACGGCCACGGGCGCGTCTTCGTTTTCGGGCAGTTTGTCCACGATGTTGGCTTCGGTGAGGCGGGTCATGGAAGGCAGGTATTTCAGCAGTTTGTCCACGCCTTCGCCGCCTTCGACAAACAGCGGGGCTTTGACGTTCGGCGCGATGCTCATTTCGCCGCGCAGGTTGCGCACGGCGCCGATGAGGTCTTGCAGGGCGGCGGTTTGCTCGAACGCGGCGGGGACGATTTTTTCGGCGTCCGGCTCCGGCCATTTGGCAATCATGATACTGTCGGCGGTTTTGGCGTTGGCCAGCGGGGCAACGGTCTGCCACAGCTCTTCGGTGATGAAGGGCATAATCGGGTGCAGTAGGCGCAGGATGACTTCGAGCACGCGCACGAGGGTGCGGCGGGTGGTGCGCCGGGTCGTCGGGCAGCCGGTTTGCAGTTGGACTTTGGCCAGCTCGATATACCAGTCGCAGAAGTCGTTCCACACAAATTCATACAGGGTTTGCGCGGCGAGGTCGAAACGGTAGGTGTCGTAGGCTTCGGCGGCGGCGGCCTCAACCTGTTGCAGACGGCCGACAATCCACTGGTCGACAAAGGTATAGGCCAGCGGCTGGGTTTCGTCTTGGCCGCAGTCTTTGTCTTCCACGTTCATCAACACGAAATTGGTCGCGTTCCACAATTTGTTGCAGAAATTGCGGTAGCCCTCGGCGCGTTTGAAGTCGAAATTGATGCTGCGGCCGAGGCTGGCATAGCTGGCCATGGTAAAACGCAGCGCGTCGGCGCCGAACACGGGAATGCCTTCGGGGAACAGTTTTTTCGTCGCTTCAATCACTTGCGGCGCTTTTTCGGGGCGGCGCAGGCCGGTAGTGCGTTTGACCAGAAGCTGTTCCAAATCGATGCCGTCGATCAAATCCACGGGGTCGATGACGTTGCCCTCGGATTTGGACATTTTTTTGCCTTCGTGGTCGCGCACCATGCCGTGGATGTACACGTCTTTAAACGGCACTTTGCCGGTAAAATGCGTGGTCATCATGATCATGCGGGCGACCCAGAAAAAGATGATTTCGTAGCCCGTTACCAACACGTTGCTGGGCAGGAAGGCTTTCAACTCTTCGGTTTCAGACGGCCAGCCGAGCGTGGAAAACGGCACCAGCGCAGAGGAAAACCAGGTATCCAAAACGTCTTCTTCGCGGGTAAGCCCGCTTTTGCCGGCCAATTTTTCCGCTTCCGCTTCGCTGCGGGCAACGTAAACATTGCCGTCTGAATCGTACCAAGCGGGGATTTGGTGCCCCCACCAGAGCTGGCGCGAGATGCACCAGTCTTGGATGTTGTTCATCCATTGGTTGTAGGTGTTCACCCAGTTTTCCGGGAAGAATTTTACCGCGCCGCTGTCCACCGCTTTTTTGGCTTTTTCAGACAGGCTTAGTCCCTTAAATTCGCTTTCCGGCTCACCGCCCTCGGGCTTTGCGCTCATGGCGACAAACCATTGGCGCGTCAGCATCGGCTCGATTACCGAACCCGTGCGGTCACCTTTGGGCGTCATCAGCGTGTGCGGTTTTACCTCTTTCAGATGGCCTTCTGCTTCCAAGTCGGCCACGATTTGTTTGCGCGCAGCGAAGCGGTCAAGGCCGGCGTATTTTTCAGGAAGCTTAATGCCTGTCTGAACTTCGCCTTTGTAGTCGAATACTTCCGCTTCGGCCAGAATTTCCGCCTTTAGGCTCAACACGTTAATCAGCGGCGTATTGTGACGTTTGCCCACTTCGTAGTCGTTGAAATCGTGCGCGGGCGTGATTTTCACGCAGCCGGTGCCGAAATCCTTGTCCACATATTCGTCGGCAATCACCGGAATCGTGCGCCCCGTCAGCGGCAGCACCAATTCCTTGCCGATCAAATGCGCGTAGCGTCCATCGTCGGGATGCACCGCAACCGCCACGTCACCCAACAGCGTTTCCGGCCGCGTGGTCGCTACGGTCAGGCCGTCTGAAAGATTGTCAGCCAGCGGATAGCAGATGTGCCACATCGAGCCCTGTTCTTCCACATTTTCCACTTCCAAATCCGAAATCGCCGTGCCCAAAACCGGATCCCAGTTGCCCAAACGCTGGCCGCGGTAAATCAGCCCCTGCTCATACAGGCGCACGAACACCTCGGTCACAATCCCCGCGCGCGTGTCGTCCATCGTGAAATACTCGCGCGTCCAATCGGCCGAACAGCCCACACGGCGCATCTGCTGCGTAATCGTGCCGCCCGACTGCTCTTTCCATTCCCAAACCTTTTCCAAAAACTTCCCACGCCCCAAATCATGGCGCGACACGCCCTGCTCGGCGAGCTGGCGTTCCACCACAATCTGCGTGGCAATCCCCGCGTGGTCGGTGCCTGGAATCCAGCAGGTGTTGCGGCCTTTCATGCGGTAATAGCGCGTCAAGCCGTCCATAACCGTCTGGTTGAACGCATGCCCCATGTGCAGCGTGCCCGTTACGTTGGGCGGCGGAAGCTGGATGGAAAACGACTCTTGCGAAGCGTCCATATGCGGCTGGAAATAGCCTTTCGCTTGCCAGTTCGCGTAATGTTTGGTTTCGATTTCGGCGGGGTTGTATTTGTCTAGCATGGTAAATTCTGTCGTGAAAAAATTGAAAACATCTGCCCAAAACGCTGCGGCAGAATGCGGAAACTGATTTTTGGAATTATAACGCAAAAGGCCGTCTGAAAGTTTCAGACGGCCTTTCCAAACAATCGGGAAGATTATTTGTTTTTGTCGGATTTCGCTTCTTTTTTCAGCGATGCGTAAAGCTCCGGGTCACGGTTTTTCAGCAGGGAAGCCACCGCCAAATCTTCGCGGTTTACTTTTGCCAGGTCAACGCGCTCGATGTGCACCAAGCGCAGCAGCTCACGAACCGGTTTGGGCATATTGCGGCCTGACTCGTAACGCGAACCGCCGGACTGGGTCACGCCGATGCGGCTCCAGAAGTCCATTTGGTTCAAACCGAGTTTTTTACGGATGTCGCGGATGTTTTCAATTTTCTCAAACGATTTCATTTGGTTTCCTTCTTTCAGATTGGTTTTCAGCAAGCAGAGGGATAAAACTTTACAGATTGCCCGCTGTGAAAGCGCAAGCCCTATTCCATACCTCATACAGATTATTAGACAGGATATTCGAAAGAAGTTTTATCGAAAACATCATAATCTGGATAAATATTTCTAGGTTAAATAGTCCAAACGGAAAACTACATAAAAATCAAAAATATAAAATTCAGCCCTCCAGCTGCTCTTATAAAAATTTTACACAAAAAAACACTAAAAACAGGCATATTCTTGAATGTAAACGTTGTTTTCTGCTGAAAAACGCCGTCGGCATTATACCAAACTGCATATCACGGCCTACCCGTCATCGGACTAACGGTCAAAATTTCATACCCAGTGTCAGTCACCAACACCTCGTGTTCCCATTGTGCCGAGAGCATACGGTCTTTGGTCACAACCGTCCAACCGTCGGGCAGAATGCGCAGATGGCGTTTACCCTGATTGATCATCGGCTCGATGGTAAAAATCATACCCGGCTCCAACACCAGCCCCTGCCCTTTGCGGCCGTAGTGCAAAACCTGCGGCGCTTCGTGGAATTTGCGGCCGATGCCGTGCCCGCAAAACTCCTGCACCACCGAATAGCCCGCATTTTCCGCAATCTGCTGGCAGGCATAGCCGATGTCGCCCAAAGTCGCGCCCGGTTTGACCGCTTCGATGCCCGCCATCATAGATTCGTGGGTAACGTCAATCAGCCGCTGCGCCACAGGCTTGATTTCGCCGACGGCAAACATACGGCTCGAATCGCCGTGGAACCCGTCTTTTTTAATCGTCAGGTCGATGTTGAGAATATCGCCTTCTTTCAAAGGTTTGTCGTCTGGAATGCCGTGACAGATGACATGGTTGACCGAAGTGCAGCAGGATTTCGGATACGGCGGATTGCCGTAATTTAACGGTGCAGGAAACCCGCCCTGCACGTTGACATGATAGTCGTACACCAGCTTGTCGATTTCGTTGGTGGTCACGCCCGGTTTGACGAACTGGCCGATATAGTCCAGCGCCTCGGCGACCAGCCTGCCCAGCTCGCGCATTTTTTCGATTTCTTCAGGCGTTTTGATGGTTACTGCATCCATGCGGATTTCCTTTGTATGAAATGGTTTCAGACGGCCTGATGCCGTCTGAAAAATGGTGGGATTGAAATGGTGGGTTTAATCGAACGGCTGAGGCTGAATTTTAGCGGTAAGCGGGGAAACTGCCGGAAGGCCGTCTGAAACAGTTAATCCTTTACCCGACGTCATTCCCGCGCAGGCGGGAATCCAGAAGACTAAACCCGCACAACTGTTTGCTTTAAAAGTATGACTCATCTCAAACACCTAGATTTCCGCCTGCGCGGGAATGACAAGTCCGGCGTTTCAGACGACCTTCAAACGGTATTTTGAGATTTTTGTAAAAGACCCGACCTTTCTGCTTTTCGCAACACCCCGCTGTTTTTAAAACAGATTATCCATTTCCTGCCCCTGCTTGGACGGTTGCTCCGGCTTCGGCTCGGGCTGCTCGGCTTGCGGCGCAGGTTTAGGTTCCGGCTGCGGCGCAGGCGCGGGCTGGTGTGTTTCGGGTTCGGGCTGTGGCGCGGGTTGCGGCTCAGTTTGGAGAACCGGCGGGACGGCAGTTTCAGACGGCGTATTGACCATGCTCGGCTGCAATTCCCCGTTTGGCACGGCGCGGTTTTGCTGTTCCATCGGGCGCGCGCGCGGGCGTTCGCCGCTGTTTTGGCGGGTCAGAAACGGATTGCGCTCGGCCTGTTCGGCTTCGTTTTTCAACAATTCGGCCTGGGCACCGTCGGTTTGGTTCATTACGTCGGGATTCAAAACAACCGCGCCGCCGCCTTCGCTGCCGTTCGGTTTCCAAACTTCCACGCGTTCGCTGCCGGCCGGCGGCTGCGGCGCGGCGGTTTCGGTTTGCTTTTTCCCGCTGTTAAACGTGCCGATAACGCCGAGGATGACGCCGATAATCGCCAATATGCACACGCCGAACGTGGCGCGGATCAGAATCTGCGGGGTAAGCCGGAATTTTTGTGGTCGGTTTTTCTGCATATGTCGTCGTTCCGCAAATCGGAAAAATTATTCTTATAGATTTAATTGGATTTGAGGCCGTCTGAAAACCCCAACCGCGTATGCGAAAAGTTTTCAGACGGCCTGATGGTTACGGCTGTGCAGCGGCGGGGGATACTGGGGCGGCAGGCGCGGATGCGCTGCCGTTGATGCCGTTATATTCCTGATACAGGGTCACGACTTTCTGCACGCCGATGGTGGTGCTGACGCGCTGGGTAACGGCAGCCTGCTCGGTGGGCGTGAGGATGCCCATCACATAAGTCACATTGCCGTAGGTCACGATTTTCACGCGCGCCTGTGTGGATGCTGGCAGACCCAAGAGCGCGGTGCGGACTTTGGAAGTGCCCCAAGAGTCGGTGGCAACATTATCAAACGTGCGCGCATCGGGGGAAACGGTAATGTAGTTGTACACATTGGCGGCGGCGCGCTCATTGCGGGCGATTTGCTCGACGGCCTGCTTTTCGCTTTCGTTGGAAACCTGCCCCAACAGCAGCAGATTGCGGTTGTAGCTGACGACGCTGATTTTCGGTTTGTAGCCGATGGTCGGGTTGTTTTGGCGCAGATAGCTGCGGGCGGACTGCGCCACGCGCACGGCCATTACGTTGTCGTCGGCCTGTGCGCCGGAAGAGCGGCGGTCAACGACGGATTTGGTGCCGACAGCGGCGCCGCCGACGATGGCGGGCAGACAGCCGGCCAGCATCACGCTGGCGGTGGCGGCAGTGAGAATCAGTTTGGCGGTTTGCTTCATGTTTGTCAGCGTCCTTTAATGGTCATAAAACGGTTTTCAGACGGCCTGAAGTTGAAAAAGTTCAAACAGGCCGTCTGAAAACATTACATTCCGTCGAGCAGCGAAGAATCGATGCAGTCGCACATGGCATGAATCAGCAGGATATGGTTTTCCTGAATGCGGGCGGTACGCGGGTGCGGCACATTGAGCAACACGTCGCTGTCTTTCAGCATGGCGGCGATTTTGCCGCCGTCGCGGCCGGTCATGGCGACAACGTGCATATCACGCTCGTGCGCCGCTTTAACGGCTTCGATGACGTTGGCGGAATTGCCCGAAGTGGAAATACCGACCAACACGTCGCCCGCGCGCCCCAATGCGCGCACCTGTTTGCTGAAAATATGGTCGAAACCGTAGTCGTTGCCGATGGCGGTCAGCGCGGACGTATCGGTGGTCAGCGCCACGGCGGCGAGTTCCATTCGCTCTTTTTCAAAACGCCCCGTCATTTCGGCGGCGAAATGCTGCGCGTCGGCAGCCGAACCGCCGTTGCCGCAAATCAGGATTTTGCCGTCGTTCATCAGACATTGCAGCATCAGTTCCGCCGCCTGCGCGGTCGGCCCGGCCAAAACTTCCGCCGCCTGACGTTTGGCTTCGATGCTCTCGGCAAAATGCGCGGCCACGCGCGCCTGTAATGTTGTCATTTCTGTCATCCTGTAATGTTCTGCACCCAAACGGGTGCGGCGTTTCCCTCGATTAAAACGGCATCCAAACGGCAGGGCTTGCCGCCCAATCCGTGCCGTTGCAGATAATACTCTACACTTCGCTGGAGTTTCAATAATTTAGACGGCGAAATGCTGTATGCAGCCCCGCCGAAACGGCTGTTTTTGCGGTATTTTACTTCAACAAACAAAATCATACCGTCATTCTCAACAATCAAATCAATCTCGCCAAACGCGCAATGCCAGTTGCGCGCCAGCAGCCGGCATCCTTCGGATTCCAAAAAAGCCAGCGCGGCATCCTCGCCCGCCGCACCCTGAGCATGGTTCAAACGCATCACAATCCCCGTTATATTTAGTGCATTAAAATAAAAAATCTACTTCGTTGGCTGCGGCTTGTCGTACTACCTGTACTGTCTGCGCCTTGCCGCCTTGTATCTTTCTTATTTTATTTCTCTATAATGTGGTTCATTCTATTTTTCAGACGGCCCTAGCATCATGTTTCAAAAACACTATCAAAAAGCCTGCGACAGCCTTGCCGCGCAGACATTATACGTTGTCGCCACGCCCATCGGCAATTTGGCCGACATTACCCTGCGCGCGCTCGCCGTCTTAGCCAACGCCGACGTCGTCTGCGCCGAAGACACCCGCGTCACCGCCCAACTGCTCGCCGCCTACGGCATACAGGCCAAACTCGTCAGCGTGCGCGAACACAACGAGCAGCAGATGGCCGACAAAATCATCGCCTTCCTTTCAGACGGCCTCACCGTCGCCCAAGTCTCCGACGCCGGCACCCCCGCCGTCTGCGACCCCGGCGCCAAACTCGCCGAACGCGTACGCGAAGCCGGATTTGCCGTCGTCCCCATCGTCGGCGCCAGCGCCGTCATGGGCGCATTGAGCGTCGCCGGTGTCGCCGAACCAAACTTCCATTTCAACGGCTTCCTCCCGCCCAAATCCGGCGAACGGCAGAAACTCTTCGCCCAATGGGCGGCAGCCGACTACCCCATAATCATGTTCGAAACCCCGCACCGCATCGAAGCCGCCCTCGCCGACATGGCCGCCGCTTTCCCCGAACGCCGCCTCACCCTTGCCCGCGAAATTACCAAAACCTTCGAAACCTTCCTCAGCGGCAGCATCACCGACATTCAGACGGCCTTGCAAACCGACAATAACCAAAGCCGCGGCGAAATGGTGCTCATCCTCCACCCCGCCCCGCCGCAAAAACACAGCGACCTGCCCGAATCCGCCCGCAACATCATGAAAATCCTCGCCGAAGAACTCCCCACCAAACAAGCCGCCGCCCTGACCGCGAAGATTACGGGCGAGAGCAAAAAAGCGCTGTATGACTTGGCGTTGGGGTGGAAGGAATGAGGGATGTATTTTAGGGATTGGGGCCGTCTGAAAAACAGCGGTTATTTTTTGCTAACACTCTTTTCTATGAAACAAACTGCCGTATGAATTAACCTCAGATTCTAGAAGAGAAAGGAAACTTAATGGGTCAAATTATCGAACTTTTCCGCACCAGTTTTTCCTTAATATTCAATCGTAAAAACGTTAAAAAATACCTTTCAGGCGAATTTGAACCGACTGATGAAGAACTGACACAAATGTGGCGTTTTCTCCGCCAGCTTTTATCAACAGATATACAAAATACCATTGAAAACGATTACTCAAATCTGCTCAAACTTCAGACCGAACATCTGAAAACACCTTATCTGAAAGAGCTTTCGTTGGCGGAGTTAGATTTTCTGATTAAAAATAAAGTTGATTTATCAAGCATCCTAATTTTTGTTTTCGCAAAAGGCGGGGTAGCTTCCATTTCATGGGATAACAACAAGCAAATATTTATCGAAGGCGTTGTTGATGCAAAATTGAGAGGGACAATACTTTTAATCCTGATATGTGCAGCATTAGCCTTAATGATAGATAGTATTACTAAACTTTGGTCTCAGGCTGTTTTATATTGGAATACAGCAATAGAACCAAGCAGTAAAACTCAAAATACTTCAATAGCTTACACAGCCTTTACCATTTTGATAATTATATTTATATTTGCAGTAATTAATACTCTTGTGCTAGGGCATCATACTCATCTAGCGAAAGAGAAACTTAAAAAGCTATACCCTGATCTTTTTGAATCCAAATTCGATGCATCTCCTCCGGAAAAGGCTACCTGAAAAAGAGTAAGTCGTTTTTTTTTACTTTTTCAGACGGCCTAACCAAACAAAGGAATACCCATGTTTACCGTCCAACGCATTTACGATTACCGGCCCGACGGCAACCCCGCCGTCTTTATCGACCGCCTCTACCCGCGCGGCGTGACCAAAGAAAAATTCGCCGCCGCCGAATGGCTGAAAGACATCACACCAAGCACAGCGCTGCGGCGCCGGTATCACGAAGATCCCGAACAGAATTTCAGCGGTTTCGCTACCCGCTACCACGAAGAATTGCAGGGCGAAGCGCAACAGCGCGCCATCGCGCATCTTTTGACATTGGAAAAACAACACCGCAGCGTTCGCACGTTTCCGCGTTGGCCGAATATTTAGGCACGGAATTTGTGTACCGCTGAAAGGCCGTCTGAAAAATCCGCCTGTTTTCAGACGGCCTCTCCCCAAACAAATACCTTGCCAACGACAAACCCGTGTTGCTATAATACACAATTATTCGGAATGTAGCGCAGCCCGGTAGCGCACTTCGTTCGGGACGAAGGGGTCGGAGGTTCGAATCCTCTCATTCCGACCAAATATGAAAACCGCTTTGATTGCAAAATCAAAGCGGTTTTTGCTTGAGGCCGTCTGAAAACGCGTCCTCCCGCAGGTCGGATGGATATTTATATCCGACATTTTCAGACGGCTTTTACACTCCGCTGAGGTTTTACCCTTTCCGTCGGATTCAAGAATCCGACCTACGGCTCTTTGTTTTTTCAGACCTCAAACCGCGCCGGGAAATCCGTTCCCAAGCCTGCCGTCCAAGCCAAAGGCCGTCTGAAAAACATTTCTGCTTTTTCAGACGGCCTTGCCGTTACGTTTCAATCCAAACGCGGCTCAGGCGTTTATTTTTTGTCACCCAGTTGCGGCAAAACCGAGCCTTCGCCCGGTTGCAGCAGACCGCTTTGCGAATAAATGCCCAGTTTGGCGCGGGTGTCGGTGATGTCGAGGTTGCGCATGGTGAGCTGTCCGATGCGGTCGAGCGGGGTGAATGCGGCGCCTTCGACTTTTTCCATGCTCAGGCGTTCCGGCTGGTAGGTCAGGTTCGGCGATTCGGTGTTCAGAATCGAATAGTCGTTGCCGCGGCGCAGTTCCAGCGTAACTTCGCCGGTAACGGCTTTGGCCACCCAGCGTTGGGCGGTTTCGCGCAGCATCAGCGCCTGGCTGTCAAACCAGCGGCCTTGATAGAGCAGTCGGCCCAAGCGCAGGCCGTTGATGCGGTATTGTTCGATGGTGTCTTCGTTGTGGATGCCGGTAACGAGACGCTCGTAGGCAATATGGAACAGCGCCATGCCGGGGGCTTCGTAAATGCCGCGCGATTTGGCTTCGATGATACGGTTTTCGATTTGGTCGCTCATGCCCAAACCGTGGCGGCCGCCGATGCGGTTGGCTTCCAAGAACAATTCCACGGGGTCGGCAAACTCTTTGCCGTTCAGCGCAACCGGCACGCCTTCTTCAAAGCGCACGCTCACTTCTTCGGGCTTCACTTCGACGTTTTCGTCCCAGAACGCCACGCCCATAATCGGTTTCACGATTTTGATGCCTGAATTTAAAAATTCCAAATCTTTGGCTTCGTGGGTCGCGCCGAGCATGTTGGAGTCGGTGGAATAGGCTTTTTCGACCGACATTTTGTAGTTGAAACCGTTAGCAATCAGAAATTCGCTCATTTCGTGGCGGCCGCCGAGTTCGTCGATGAACTGCTGGTCGAGCCAGGGTTTGTAGATGCGCAGCGCGGGGTTGGTGATCAAGCCGTAGCGGTAGAAACGCTCAATGTCGTTGCCTTTGTAGGTCGAGCCGTCGCCCCAGATGTTCACGTCGTCTTCCTTCATCGCCGACACCAGCATGGTGCCGGTTACTGCGCGGCCTAAAGGCGTGGTGTTGAAATAGGCGATGCCGCCGGTGGAAACGTGGAACGCGCCGCATTGGATCGCCGCGATGCCCTCGTGCGCCAACTGCGCGCGGCAGTCGATTAAGCGCGCGTTTTCCGCACCGTATTCCATCGCTTTTTGCGGAATGGCGTTGTAATCGTCTTCGTCGGGCTGGCCGAGGTTGGCGGTGTAGGCGTAAGGCAGCGCGCCTTTCAGTTTCATCCATAACAGGGCGGCGGAAGTATCCAAGCCGCCTGAAAATGCGATACCGACTTTTTGGCCGACGGGGAGGGATTGCAGAATGGTGTGGTTTTGGCTCATGGGAGAATCCTTAGAAATTCGGCGGGAAAAGTATTATTATGCCTTCAGACGGCCTGTTTGTCAGGTCTTGCCAACAATCCGAAGGCCGTCTGAAAACTCCCGCACATCCTAAGGAAACCCCATGCCCGACCGCTTCAACCTCATCATCATCGGCGACGAAATCCTACACGGCAGCCGCCAAGACAAACATTTCGCGTTTTTCAAAAACCTGCTCGAAAGCCACGGCCTCAAATTGAACCAAGTCCAATACCTGCCCGACGAACCCGGATTATTAATCAAACAACTACAGCGCAGCTTTTCAGACGGACTGCCGACGTTTGTTACCGGCGGCATCGGCGCCACGCCCGACGACCACACGCGCCAGGCCGCAGCCGCCGCATTGGGCGTTCCCATCGTCCGCCATCCCGAAGCCGCCGCGCTGATCGACGGCGTTACCCTCAAGCGCGGCGAACCGACGGACACGCCCGAACACTGCCAGCGCCTGAAAATGGCCGACTTCCCGCAAGGCGCGGAAATCGTTCCCAATCCGTTCAACAACATCGCCGGATTTTCCATTGCCCGACACTATTTCTTCCCCGGCTTCCCCGTCATGGCGCACCCGATGGCCGAATGGGTTTTGGAAACACATTACGCCGACCGCTTCCACCAAACCGAACGCGGACAGCGCAGCATCTACATCTTCGGCCAACCCGAATCACGCATCACGCCCGTCATGGAACACATTCAGACTGCCTACCCCGGCATCGCCGCCTTCAGCCTGCCCAGCGTCGGCCGGACACTTTCAGACGGCCGCACCGTCCCGCCGCACATCGACTTCGGCATCAAAGCCGAAGGCAGCGCCTGCCGACAACTCGACGACGCCTGGGCAGACGCTCTCGCCCGCCTGCGCACATTGGGCGCGGATTTACAGGAAACGGCGGAGTAAGGCCGCCTGAAAAACAAACTTTTCAGACGGCCTCATATCCATTTCCTCAACGCAGCTCCAACAAAGCCTCCGGATGTCTGCTGGCAATTTTCAGCAACGTCGCCGCAGCTCCGCTCGGCTGGCGCCTACCCTGCTCCCAGCCTTGCAGCGTTCTGACCGACACGCCCAACACCTTCGCAAATTCACTTTGGCTCATACCCGTTTTATGTCTGGCCTTCACAGCCTCGCTTACCGCCACATGACAAACCCTGCTGACCTCGCCCGCTTTCATCTGCCGCACGGATTCCAGCAGCAATTCCCCAAGCTCCGCACCCGTAAACTCATGCTCTGCAGCATCAACATCTTTCAGATTCATAACAACTCCTCTCTCAATTTGAGCAAAATGTGCGCAGGAATATTCTCATTTTTGGCTTTCGCATAAATCAGCAAAAGATGGATTTCCCCGTTTTCCAAACGGTTGAAATAAATAATCCTCGCGCCGCCACGCTTACCCAACCCACGACGCTGCCAGCGCAATTTCCGGCAACCGCCGCTTTTCGGCACAACATCACCGGACAACGGATGTTCCGCCAAATAAACCGCCAACTCGCCCCGCTCCTCCTCATCCAAAATATCATCGCATAAACGGGTAAAAATCGGCGTTTCAATAATCGTGTACATAAAATTATACTACAAAGACGTATATTTTTAGAAAATCTGCCAGATTGAATCCGCTGCCAAAATTGCAGGACAATTTTCAATCGGCATCAATACAGTAGGTACGGTTAGCCGCCTTAAGCGGCGTAACCGTACAAACCGCATAAACCACCCGAGCATCCCGAAAACCACCCCATCTTTTTTAGACGGCATCAGCAGCATCCGTACCCAAGCACCGTTTCGTACGGTTACGCCGCCTTTCGGGCAGCTAACCGTACCTACGCGGGCTGTCTGAAAATTTCAGACAGGCATTTTCAGACGGCCGAAAGCAGCGATTTTATTCCTTAACTTTCAAATGCAGCCAAGCGACATCTCCCTCTTCAAGGTATTTAAATACCTCGCCGATATTAATGACTGGCGGAGAGTGGTCGCCTACCACAATCACTTCAGCCCCCTTCATTTCCGGCTGTTTCAACAAAGCTGCCAATCCGTCGAAAAACTGGGCTTGGAGACGGAAATTCCGACAAAGCAGGGTATCGCTCGGTAATTGGAAATCTTCGCATTTCAATCTTTGGTTATATAAATCTTTTTCAGAATAGTCGGCATGGGTGCTCAGCGTCAGCCAGTAGAAAAATAATTTATCGTTTTGGCGGAATCCCTGTTTGACTTCATCATACAAGACACGGTCGCAAACCCCGCCAAATGCTTCGCAGGTCGGCTTGCCCATCATATATTCCGCCGTCTGAATCTTGTTGAATCCCGCTTTAGGATACCAAGCATAGCGGTCGTAAAGCTGTCCGCTCGCACCATGCAGCGCGATGGTTTTATAGCCCTGTTTTTGCAATATATTCGGCATACATTTGGAAAATTTCTCGGCAGGAGTCCGTCGGAACGAAAAGCCCCTCGCCCCGCCAAAACCGCACAATTCCCTCAATTCCCCTTCGACAGTTGCCCCGATAGCGCGGAAATATCCCGTCTCTACTTGGGAAAAAAGTGATTTTTCCGCATAAATCTTTTCCAATACCGCGTCTTGGAGTTTGCTGTTTTTCGGCTGTCCCCAAGATTCATTGACGATAAACAGTATTTTTTTTGCCGTCGGCTTTGAAAGCCGTAAGCTTGCTCGTTCGCGGCTTTCCTCAAGCAAAACCGGCTCGTTGTCTGCCGCTTTTAAAAAATCGAAATCCTGATTTTCCCGATAAAGCGCATATTGACTTTTTGCATAATAGAAATTATTGCCGCCAAACAGAATGGCCACATTACTCCGATGATGGTATTGCAGATGCCCCGTAAAATATGCTGCAACAAACAGCGGAACGCACACGTATAAAACATGGTAAATATTCGTTTTACCCGCAATTTTCCCTAAAAACATAGGAATAAGAAACAGATAGCCCAGCAAAAATACCGTCAACGCCTGATACAGGAAAGGGGCCTTCATAATAAACGGCGCAAGGTAAATCGCCCCCAGCAAATCCATAAACGGGAAAAGCTGCATGACCATCATCAACGTATCAAACAGCGCTGCAAGCCAAAACAGCAATAAGCCGGTAAATTTTGCGAAACGCCACGGCAAAACAAACAGCAGCGCTGCCCAAAAATAATCCAAATTCAGCAACGGGCGGGCTGTATTGGTAAAGTAGGCAGCTGAAAGAAAAGCAACATTCGGCAGCAAAACCAGCAGCAACGCCATTACCAGCAGGCGAAACGAGAATTTAGGCAGCGCATATTCTTTATGTAGCATCGCATATACAGACATTTCAATCACTCTGTTTTAAAGATTAACGGCAGGGAGAAGGCAGAAAATTCTTCGGAATCGCATCCGCCGCCGAAGAATCGCATTCCCATTCGATAACATTTTCCGCCACACCATTTGCATTGACTTTCGGCACCAGCGTCAGCGTTTTATTCCGAATAACCTCGTTAGCCTGATTATTCATCGTCATCTTGATTATCCCCGTATTGCTGACCTCGATGCTTTTCAAATAGCGCCCGTGCGGGCTGTTTGAGCCGCTGTAATTGACCATGGTCGTCCACCCCTGCCCGAAATAAGCCGTACTGATGTCTGCCTTAACGCTGCTGGCAAAAATCAACGCCTCCGAAATCTGCGCGCGCGCTGCATATTGGTGGTACATCGGCAGCGCAATCGCCGCCAAAATGCCGATAACGGCCATCACGACCATCAGCTCGATAAGCGTAAACCCGCGCTGTATGAGTTTTAGCATGATCCCCCCCAAAAATATATCATACAGATATAGAAAATTTTAAAGTTTAAAAAAGCGTACCCCTTACGCAAGAGATACGCCTTTTCTATTGATTTATAATTAACGGCAGGCAGCAGGAATGTATTTGTCTTCCAAATCAGCAGTACCTTTTTTAGCATCACATGTCCAAGAAACAGAACCATTGTTAGCTTTCGGAGTCAGAACGATGGAGGCACCGGTAACACCTGAAGCCACACCTGAACTTTTCATCAGTGCAGTAATCACACCGTCAGCCTTAACAGTCACATTTTTTACATATTTACCGGTAATGGTAGAGGATGAAGCGATACCGGCTTCCTTATTACTTGTCGGGAATTGACCTTTATCGGCATAGTATTCGGTTACCGCTGCTTTTTGACCGTCAGCCAAGCTTACAGCTTCAGAAATCTGCGCGCGGGCAGTGTAGTCTTGGTAAGCCGGCAGAGCGATGGCGGCCAAAATACCGATAATCGCGACAACGATCATCAACTCGATCAGGGTGAAACCTTTTTGGATTGCTTTCATGTTAAATACTCCAGTTTAAAAAGTGAAAAAAGTTTTTGGTTTTTCGGGCTTGCGCCCGCTTGTTGTTTTGGGCTTGCGCCCGGGTTAAAAAATAATCCGTAATGTGCTTGGCACTTGTTTTAATTGGTAAAACCATCAAAAAGAAGGAATATACAGCTATTCGGTTCGGTTATTCGGTGTTTTGTCTAACCTCACCGGACATGATGTATCCAGCAACGCTTGTGCCAACTTTGGAATTTTTTGCGGATTATTTTTTGATTCATTGTTTTTAAATTGATTTATTTTGAAATTTAACCTTTCAGGCGCAAATCAGACCGAAATGCCCGCACAAAATGCCTTTTGCATGGTGCCGTTTTTCGTCAGATTTGTATTTTTGCCGTCATATGGGGATACGTTTTATGCCATATGACGGTTTTTGTCATGCGGCATGGCATTTTGATAATGTGGAAATGGCTTTGATGAACGGTAGGAGGGTCGTAGGTACGGTTAGGCGGTACGCCGTAACCGTACGCAACGCCGCTTGGGGCGGCTAACCGTACCTACGGCTTTGGGTGTTTTCAGACGGCCTTTGGCGGTTTTGAAAAATCAGCCGAAGATTTCTGAATGTGAATCGAGCATATGCAGCTCTACTGCATCGTCGGTCAGACGGTAAATCAATACTAAATCGGGTCTGATATGGCAGTCGCGGTAGCCTTTGAAATTACCGGCCAACGCATGGTCACGGTATTTTTCAGGCAGGGGTTGTTCATGAATCAGGTGGTATAGGGCTTCAATCAGGTTTTCACTCAAGCCGTGTTTTTTGAAATCTTTGTCAAACGAACGGGACTTTTTGATTTTACGCATCTTTGGATTGCCCTATCCATTCTTCAAAGCTGCTTTCTGTAAAACTGCCGTCTGCCATTTCTTCTGCGGATTGGCGCAATCTGGCCTCTGCCTGCGGAGTCAGTCTGTTTTTGCGGTAATCGAAAGAAAGCGGCAGGGTGTTGGTTTCGGCAACTTGGTTTAGAAACAGCTTGAATGCCTGCGCGGGCGTCAGGCCGTAGCTTTCGATAACGGGAAATGCGCGGTCTTTCAGGCTTTGCTCGAGCCGGATGTTGAAATTGGTGGAAGCCATGTCTGCTCTCCTGCGGTTTATTGTGGTGTAATTGTAAAACAGATGTTTTGCATTTGAAAGCATTTAAGAGTAGGCCGTGCCAGTGGGGAACGGGCGTGACACGAAGCTGCAATGCTCAAACCCGACAAGCACCCGCTTTTTTTCAGACGGCATTAAGCACTTTTGGTTAAATCGCGCATCCGCTTTGTTGTGTTGCGCCCGCGAAAACCGAGGGCTAACACGACCTACGAGTGCTGCCAAAACCTGCCGGTGGCTGAGCGTAGGTACGGTTAGGCGGTACGCCGTAACCGTACGCAACGCCGTTTGGAAGAAGATGCCGTCTGAAAAAAGCGGCGGGTGGCGGGTTATACCGTATGGCTGGCAGGGTTTGTACGGTTACGCCGCTTGGGGCGGCTAAGCGTACCTACGGCGGCTTTGAAAAATCAGCCGCTAAACGGGTTAAACAGCTTCACGCCCGTGCGCTCGAAATCGGTTTCGTTGCGGGTAATCAGGATCAGGCGGTGTTGTTTGGCGGTGGCGGCGATCCATGAGTCGTTTTCGGGACTTTTGTCGGGGATGTGCAGGGTGGCGCAGATTTCGGCGGTGGTTTCGTCGATGGGCAGGATGCGGCAGTAGAATAAGTCGGCCTTAACGGCTTCCAACCATGCGCGCAATACCGCGCCTTGCGCTTTGTCTTTGCGCTCCATGCTCAAGACGCCGCACTCGAGTTCCATCATGACGACGGCGCTGGTGTAGAAAAATGTTTTGTCTGCTTTGGACAGCCATTCGGTAAATCCTTCATCAGCCTTGCCGCGCTTGGCTTTGCGCATTTCGCTGATTGCGTTGGTGTCGAGCAGATACATCAGTCAAACTCCACGGGACGGCGCTGCGCTCTGCTGCGCGGGGGAATTTCGAGCTCGATTTCGCTGGCATCGGGTTCGATATTGGTTAAAACGTCGAGCGCGGATTGGAATTTCCCCGAAAGCCGTAAATACTCTTCATGACTGATTAATACCAAATCGGGTTTGCCGCGGTTGGTAATGAAAACGGGCCCGCTGTGCGCAGCTTTTTGGGCTTGGCTGGTGCGTTGGTTGAATTCGCGGCTGCTGTATGTGTGCATGGTGATGCTCCTTTCGGCTGTTTGATGTATTGATGTTAATACATCGAGTATTTGCAGGCAAGGGGAAAGCATCGGATGGAAAAAAGGCCATCTGTTTTCAGATGGCCTTTCTGTATTTGGTTGCGGGGGCAGGATTCGAACCTACGACCTTCGGGTTATGAGCCCGACGAGCTACCATGCTGCTCCACCCCGCGGCAGGAGATTTGAACTATACAGGTGTTTGGTGTGTGTGTCAAGCGTTTGGCTGTTTTTTGGCGGGTAGGAAAAGTAAGATGCCGTCTGATACTTCGGCTACGCTCAGTAACCGAAGTATCAGACGGCATCTTTAGTCTGCCAAATCCGCCAAACGGCTATTCTTTTACGAAACTCACGCCGTTGAGATGCGAGCCTAAAATGGCGCTGTGCAGGGCGGTCAGGGCTTTGGGGCGCACGAAGTTGCGGCGGTAGGCCAAGACGACGCGGCGCTGCGGGGCGGGCGCTTCAAACGGGATGATGCTGAACAGCAGGTGGTCATTTTCGGTCAGCGCGGTGGCGGGCATGACGCTGATGGCGAGGCCGCTGGCAACCATGTGGCGGATGGTGTTGATCGAGCTGCCTTGCAGGGTGTTGGTCAAGCCTTGGATTTTCTGTTTGGCGGCCAGCTCGGAACAGCTTGATAAAATCTGGTCGCGCATACAGTTGCCTTCGGTCAGCAGCAAAACCTGTTCTTGAGCCAAGAGGTGCGGAGTGACGGAATCGAGTTCTTCAAAGTGGTGGCCTTTGGGAACGATGACGAAGAAAGGTTCGTCGTATAGGGGTTCGGTCACGATGCCGGTTTCGTGAAACGGCTCGGCGACGACGATGGCATCCACATCGCCGCGCTTGAGCGATTCGGTCAGGATGTGGGTGTAGTTTTCTTCGAGCATCAGCGGCATTTTGGGAGCGACTTCGCGCAACGATACAATCAGCTTGGGCAGAAGATAGGGGGCAACGGTGAAGATGAGGCCGAGTTTGAACGAGCCTTCGAGCTCGTTTTGCTCTTCGTTGGCCAAATGTTTGATTAAATCGGCCTCTTCCAATACGCGGCGGGCTTGGGCGACGATGCGCTCGCCCGCGTCGGTAGTGATGATGTCGTTGCTGCTGCGGTCAAACAGCGATACCGACAGCTCTTCTTCCAGCTTTTTGATGGCGATGGAAAGGGTGGGCTGGCTGACAAAGCAGCGGCGCGCGGCGCGGCCGAAATGGCGCTCCTGCGCGACGGCAACGATGTAACGCAGTTCGGTCAGCGTCATGAATCAAACCTTTTTTTGTTCCGGCAGCGTGATGTTGAGTTCGAGAACGTCCATACCGTTGTGTTTTTCCTGCGAAATACGGATATCATCTAAAGAGGCGTGAACGTATTTCGACAAGACTTCCAGCAATTCTTTGCGCAAAGTCGGCAGGTAGTCGGGCGCTTCTTCCTGCGCGCGCTCCTGCGCAATGATGATTTGCAGACGGTCGCGGGCGACATTGGCGGTTTTGGGCTTTCTGCCAAAAAGCATATCAATCAACGACATAGCTTAACCTCCGAACAGTCGTTTGAAGAAGCCTTTTTTCTCGGCGTCGAGGAAACGCATTTCGCGGTTTTCGCCGAGCAGGCGGGCAATCACGTCTTTATAGGCTTCGGCGGCAACGGCGTCTTGCTGGTGGATTACCGGTTCGCCGGCGTTAGATGCCTGCAACACGTTTTGCGATTCGGGAATCACGCCGATAAGCGGAATGCGCAGAATGTCGCAAATATCCTGAACCGACAGCATTTCGCCTTTGGCAACGCGCTCAGGAGAGTAGCGGGTAATCAGCAGGTGTTCTTTCACCGTACCGCCCTGCTCTGCTTTGCGCGATTTGCTTTGCAGAATGCCCAAGATGCGGTCGGAGTCGCGCACGCTGGAAACTTCGGGGTTGGTGGTAATGATGGCTTCGTCGGCAAAATAAAGTGCCATAAGGGCGCCTGTTTCGATACCTGCGGGCGAATCGCAGATTACATATTCAAAACCCATTTCGCCAGTCAACTCGTTCATCACTTTTTCGACGCCGTCACGGGAAAGTGCGTCTTTGTCGCGGGTTTGCGACGCGGGCAGAATATAGAGGTTTTCGCAGTTTTTGTCTTTAATCAACGCTTGGTTGAGCGTGGCTTCGCCCTGAATGACGTTGATCAAGTCATAGACGACGCGGCGTTCGCAACCCATAATCAGGTCGAGGTTGCGCAAGCCGACGTCGAAGTCGATAACCGCGGTTTTGTGACCGCGCAAGGCCAAACCTGATGCAATACTGGCGCTGGTCGTGGTTTTGCCCACGCCGCCTTTACCGGAAGTCACTACGATGATTTTTGCCACGATATTTCCTTTTTTCAGATACTTAAGAATAGTTATTTGGCGTCGATTGCAGCGATGACCAAACGGTTATCCTGCAACGAAACCTGTACGGGTTTTTTATGCAGATGAGCGGGCAGATCCTGCTCGAAATTGCGGTAAATCCCCGCGACGGACACAAGCTCCGCCTGCATGGAATGGATAAAGATGCGTGCGTCTTTATTGCCTTTCGCACCGGCCAGCGCACGGCCGCGCATCGGCGCATAAATATGGATATTGCCGTCGGCGATAAGTTCCGCGCCCTGGCTCACATTTCCGGTAACGATCAAATCGCCGTTTTCCGCATAAACCTGCTGACCGGTGCGCACGGGCGTACTGATCAATACGGTCGGATTGCTGATAACGGTCGCCTGAACCGGCGCGGGTACTGGCGCAGCCGCAACCGTAGCGGCCGCCTGCGACGTTTCGCCGTTTTTATCGCTGCGGTTGAACACCAAATGGAACCGCGCCGCATAAGGCGCCCACACCTCGCTCTCGTGACGCAGCCCCAAAATCTGCATCCCGTAGCGGGCAAACAGCGAAATCACCGCCGCCAGATTCAGCGATTCGGGATACTCGAAATCCTGAACATCCAACACCAGCGGCATATATTCCAATTCGCGCAGCTGCCCTGCGCGGCGGCTTAGAAAATCTTCTAATTCGGTTAGATCTGCGGTATGCAGATGAACAGCCAGCACATCCAGACGGGCTGACTTTACGTCAAAAGCGGGTTTCATTTTGTGAGTAATTCATAAAAATTTTTAATTGCGTAAGTTTACCGTGCAAATCTTGGCTATTCAATCCGTCAGGCCGTCTGAAACGCAAAAATATTTTACACAAAAACCCAGCCTCACAACCTGCCCGCCGTCTAAGCCCGCTGCAACGGGAACACCCGCCGCCTATGCGTTTTATGTAAAAACGGGCAAACATTGCCGATTTGCCACAATATGGCGGAGGACGGCGTTTCTGCCGTTTTTCAGACGGCCTTTTGTCGCGCAACCGGCATCAGGCCGTCTGAAAAATATCCGAACCTGTTTACCCCCAAAACCAAAGGCCGTCTGAAAAGAACTTTCTTTTCAGACGGCCTTTGCCTATTTCTGCAACACAGCCAGCAACGATTTTAGCGCTTCGATTTCATTGTTTTTCTGTGCCAACATTTCATCTTTTATCAGCAGCAACTCCTGCGTATGTTTCAGACTTAATTTCAGTTTTTCCAATTCAACCGCTATTTCGGGATTGCCGTAATAATTGGTATTGTCTCCGCTGTTTGCACCAATCAGCAAAAACAATCCTTTGTCATCAGATGTTATCAATTCCGCAATATCAATCTTAAAAATAGCAGCCAGTTTTTCCAATTTTGACAAATTCCAATTTACTCTCATCGCGCTCAAGGCGGGAATAGCTGCTTTTGGAAATATTCATGCGCTCCGCCATATCCTCCTGCGACCAGTTGTTCAACTCGCGCAAGGCACGGATTTTGTCGTTGACTGCCATTTTAATTCCTTGTAAATATTCGGGATTTTAAACCGAAAATCGGTCTTAAAAACCGTTTTTCCAGATTGAGAAACATCAATTTAACAGGATATTATCCCGCTTGCCGTTTCTTGGCAAATTTCTAAGGATTTTTCAAAGGATCAACATTATGGCAACAAACCCTAACTTTCCGAGTAAAACAGGTAGACCAACCCCTCTCAATCCCAATTATCCAAGCAAAACCGGAAACCCTTCAGGCAAAGGCCGTGGTAATGAACCTAAAAGTAAAAGATAAAAGCAAACAAATGAGAAAAAACACATTAACTATAGCTACTTTGTTGCTGATCGCAGGGTGTTCCTCCTCCGTACAAGTACCAGGTCGTTGGTATCGTGAAGGCGTTACAAGAACCGACACACAAACATTTCACGAGAAATGCATATACTCAGTTGGAACAAATAGCAAAGTAACACCCGAGAGGGAGAGGCGAATGCTTATCGCCTGTATGCAAGGGGCTGGATTTCGATGGATTCCCCCTCATGTGATATACCGCTGAACCATCACAAGGTTGTTTTGTCGGATTCAAGAATCCAACCTACAACATCTTAGTGCTTCCAGATAAAAACAGGCCGTCTGAAAATCTTCAGACGGCCTTTACCGTTTTCCAGCCTAAAAAATCAGCAATGAACCAATGTGCCTTCGTCTTCGCCCGAAACCACGCGCTTGAGGGCGCCTTCTTTGGCGATGCCGAACACGACGATGTTGAGTTTGCGTTCGCGGCAGAGGGTAAAGGCGGTGGCGTCCATCACTTTGAGGTTTTTCTCGATGGCTTCGTCAAAGGTAATGGTTTCGTAGCGGGTGGCCGACGGGTCTTTTTTCGGGTCGGCAGTGTACATGCCGTCGACGTTGGTGGCTTTGAGCATCACGTCGCAGTTCATTTCCGCGCCGCGCAGGGCGGCGGCGGTGTCGGTGGTGAAGAAGGGGTTGCCGGTGCCGGCGGCGAAGATGACGACTTTGCCTTCTTCGAGATACTGAATGGCTTTGGGGCGGGCGTAGGTTTCGGCAATCTGCTGCATGGAGAGGGCGGATTGGACGCGGGCTTTGAGACCGAGTGATTCGAAGGCGTCTTTGAGGGCGAGGGCGTTCATGACGGTGGCCATCATGCCCATGTAGTCTGCGGTGGCGCGGTCCATGCTGCCGGCTTGGGCGGAGACGCCGCGGAAGATGTTGCCGCCGCCGACCACTACGCCGACCTGTACGCCCAAATCAACGATTTCTTTGACTTGGCCGACAATCTGCATGATGGTGTCGCGGTTGATGCCGAATGCGTCTTTGCCCATCAGGGCTTCGCCGGAAAGTTTCAATAAAACGCGTTTGTATTTTGTTTGCTGTGTCATGGGATACCTTGCTTTCTTCGGGTTGGCTATCGGCCGTTTGAAATGTTTTCAGACGGCCTCTCGATAGATTGGACAAACGTTTTCTGCAACCGCAGTGATTGTAGTGCTTCTATTTTTGTTTTTCAAAGCATTAAAGGTGCCCGCGCAGGGCAAGCCGCACACTTGGCTCGGTTACGCCCGCAGGCATTCCGCAACATCTCGTTTTATACAATATGGTTATATTTCAAGTGGTTATAAAACAAATTAGGTTAACAATAAAAATGATACAAACTATCATTACCGCCAATAAGCGCTTATCAGATGTTTTGTTACAAATAATCTTTTAACCTTGACGTACAACCTAAAGGAGTTTCAAAATGAAGCCATTATACCGTTATGAATATATTCTCGTCAGTGGCGGCGCATCCGGTTGCAAAGATTGCGACGATATCATCGCACTGGAAAAAGAATGCCGTGATGATATAAATAATGGGTTTACCATGGGTGCAACCGCAGGAGCGCTGTTCACGAAAAGCCCTTATTTCACAGGGATAGGCGCTATAGCTGGGGGAGCTCTCGCGGCCAGCAACAGCCCAGAATGCAAAGCTTTGGCTAAATTGAAGAAATAGCTGCCTAACTATCAGATACGTGCGGGCTACTAAAAATATAAGGAATGTATTGATGATGCAATATCTCAAAACATATCTCTTTTTTAAGTTTTTGTATTATTACATTGGCATGTCGGTGGCTTTCTGCATTATGTTCGGCATTTATTTCGGCCGGGAAGCCGCCGTCAGTATTTTTCTTGATAAGAATACGGTTATCATGCTGCTCTTTTTGGCAGCTTTCGCTACTTTTTTTGACTTTATCAAAAAGTGGAAGTCCGGCCGTTGATAGAAGGCCGTCTGAAACGGTTTTCAGACGGCCTTAAAACGGTTTGCCCAAAAACCTTCCGCCCGAACCATCTGTTTTTCAAAACCCGCCTTCCAAAAAAAGCACCCGATTCCGAATGAAGCCGGGTGCTTTTCTTAATGCTGCATATTAAACCTTGGCGGCGGCGGCCACTTCGGCAGCGTAGTCCACCACGGCTTTTTCGATACCGTCGCCAACTTTGTAGCGTACGAATGAAACCACTTCGGAGCCGTTTTCTTTCAGGAATTGGGCAACGGTTTGGTCGGGGTTCATTACAAATGCCTGGCCGTTGAGGGTAACTTCGGCGAGGTATTTTTTGATGCGGCCTTCAACCATTTTAGCGGCGATGTCGGCGGGTTTACCGGATGCGATGGCTTGTTCGGTGTAGATGTGGCGTTCTTTTTCAACCAGATCTGCATCAACTTCGGCTTCGGACACGCATTGCGGTTTGGCGGCAACGATGTGCATACCGACTTTGCGGGCGGCTTCTTCGGAGCCTTTGTATTCGACCAATACGCCTTCGGTCGCCAATGCGCCGTGGATATAGGCAACGAGGCTGTTCGGGGTTTCGATGATTTGGAAACGGCGGACAGACATGTTTTCGCCCAGTTTGGCGATGATGGCTTTGCGCTCTTCTTCAACCAATGCGCTCAATTCTTCGACGGTTGCCGGTTTTTTAGCAGCAGCGGTTTTGGCAACGGAATTGGCAAATGCGACGAAGCCTGCGTCTTTGGCGACGAAGTCGGTTTCGCAGTTTACTTCGACCAATGCACCGGTATTGCCTTCGACGGCAACGGCCAAAACGCCTTCGGCAGCGGTACGGCCGGCCAGTTTGCCTGCTTTCGCGCCGGATTTGATGCGCAGGATTTCTTCGGCTTTTTCCATGTTGCCTTCGGCTTCAACCAGCGCTTTTTTGCATTCCATCATGCCCAGGCCGGTGGCGGCGCGCAGGTCGGCAACCATTTTTGCAGTAATTTCTGCCATGTTCACACTCCTTGAATTTTGGGAAACATACGGTCAAAACCCCGTATGCGGGAAATTCGATTCGGGCCGTCTGAATGTTTCAGACGGCAGTCAAACGGTTTTTTAAAAAAGGGGCAAGAAGCCCCTCTTTCCAATCTGCCTTACTCGGCAGCGGCTTGCGCCGCAGCGACGGTTTCCTGCAAGGCTTGGTTTTTGCCTTCCAAAACTGCATCGGCGATGCCGCGGCAGTAGAGGCGGATGGCTTTGGCAGAGTCGTCGTTGCCCGGGATAACGTATTTCACGCCGTCGGGGCTGTTGTTGGTATCGACAACGGCAATCACAGGAATGCCCAATTTTTCGGCTTCGACCAGCGCGCCTTTTTGGTAGCCGGTATCAATCACGAAAATCGCGTCGGGCAGGCCTTTCATGTTTTTGATGCCGCCGAGCGAACGCTCAAGTTTTTCAACGTCGCGCTGCATTTCGAGGATTTCTTTTTTGTTAAAACCGCTTTCGGCAGCGTTTTCCAGAGCGACTGATTTTTCTTCCAGACGTTTGATGGACTGCTTAACGGTTTTGTAGTTGGTCAGCATACCGCCCAACCAACGGTAGTCAACGTAGGGCATACCGGCGCGGACAGCTTCTTCTTTGATGATTTCGCGCGCTTGGCGTTTGGTACCGACAAACAGTACAGTGCCTTTGTTGGCAACCAGACGGCGTACAGCTTCTTGAGCCTCTTGGAACAGCGGCAGGGTTTTTTCCAGGTTGACGATGTGAATTTTGTTGCGCGCGCCGAAAATGTATTGTTCCATTTTCGGATTCCAGAAACGGGTTTGGTGACCAAAGTGGACACCGGCTTCAATCATCTGACGCATGGTAATTTGAGACATAATATTCCTTAAAATTGAAAGGGTTAGGAGCACACATTCAATCGCATAGAACTTGATTTCATCAAGCACCCTTCGGCGAAAGTGGGCGTAGTTTGAAAAAAAACGAGGCTTTCAAAAACGAAAGCCTGCGGATTATATAGGATTTGAGGCCGTCTGAAAAGGGCGGCCACGGGGGTTTTGCGCTTTCAGACGGCCTTTGCGCGTGGTTTTGCGCCTCGGCGGATTCGGCCTGCGCTTCCTGTTTCAACCTGCGGTTGCGGTGGCGCACGAGTGCAATCCACATCAGCAAAACGGTCGGGGAAACCGCCAAAAATGCGAGATAAACCAGCGCCCGCACGATACTCGGCTGGGCAAGGGAAAACATAACGGCAACAAAAAGATAGCCGATGACGACGATGTGCCACATGGTTCGGTTTCCTGTTTTTTTCAGACGGCCTCATGCCCGCAAAGCGCGGTTTGCAGCCTGCCGCCACCGTCTTATAATAAATCCGACCGATTCTAACAGCAAAGGCCGTACCGTGAAAAATCAGGAGAAAACCGAACTGCGCCGCCAACTGCGCCGCGCCTGCAGCGCGATGAGCCGTGAAGAGCGCGCCGCGGCGACGCTGGCGGCCAACCGCCTGCTCAAGCGTTTTGCCAAGCGCGGGGCGCGGATCGGGGCGTATTGGCCGATGGGTAAGGAACTTGAATTAAACCTGTTTTTTCAGACGGCCTTAAAGCGCGGCGCGCGGCTTTTCCTACCCTATATCGAGCCGCGCGAAAAACGGCTCTGGTTTACGCCGTATCACTCGGACGGTGCGGCGCCGGAACGCAAACGCGGGCGGAGCAAACTTTATATTCCGCAGTTTGCGGGGCGCAAAATCCGTGCGCACGATTTGGATTTGCTGTTGGTGCCCGTGGTCGGCATCGACGCGCAGGGCTACCGTTTGGGGCAGGCAGGCGGATTTTACGATGTCTCGCTGGCGGCTTTGCGCCACCGTTTGCCGCTCAAAACGCTGGGCGTAGGTTTCGATTGCCAGATGGTCGGCGTTTTGCCGCGCGAGGCGCACGATATTCCGTTGGGCGGTTTCGTGTCGGAAAAAGGGATTTTTTACTTCAAAAATGAGTTTTTCAGACGGCCTCAACCTACATAAACTACAGTAAACTACAAAAATCCGAAAAATTTAATAAATTAACAATCTATCAAACATTCCCGCGCTTTTGCCGATGAATCAAGGCCGTCTGAATGTTTCAGACGGCCTTGATTTTTATAATTTAACCGTCTGTTGCACAAAATCTTTGCTTTTATCCGAAAAATCTAATAAATTCTGCCGGACAGGTTGTCAACAATCCGTGCACGCGGATTCGGCATATAAACATATAATCAAACAGCCGGAAACGGCCCGAATATCTTAATAAATTCGGCTTCAAACGGCGGCAAAGGCGGCAACGCCTGTTTTCAAGGAGTCAAACCATGGCTGACGCGACTGATGTGGTATTGGTGGGAGGCGGGATTATGAGCGCCACGCTCGGTGTGTTGCTGAAAGAGCTGGAGCCTGATTGGGAGATTACGATTATCGAGCGGCTGGGCGATGTGGCGCTGGAATCGTCCGATGCGTTGAACAACGCGGGTACGGGGCATTCGGCCTTGTGCGAGCTGAACTATGCGCCGCGGGGTTCGGACGGCAAAGTCGATCCCGCACGTGCGCTGGGCATTGCCGAGCAGTTTCAGATCAGCCGCCAGTTTTGGGCGTCGCTGGTGAAAGAAGGCCGTCTGGCCGACAACTCGTTTATCAATACCGTGCCGCACATGTCGCTGGTGATGACGGCCGACCATTGCGATTATCTGCAAAAGCGTTACGACGCCTTCAAACCGCAGAAGCTGTTTGAAAAAATGGAATTTTCGACCGACCGCAGCAAAATCCGCGAATGGGCGCCGCTGACGGTGGACGGCCGCGACGAAGCGCAACCGCTGGCCGCCACTTATTCCGCCGAGGGCACCGACGTCGATTTCGGCAACCTGACCCGCCAGATGATTCATTATCTGACCCAAAACGGCGTGAAGCTGCAAACCAACCGCCACGTCGAAGACATTACCCGCGAGGCCGACGGCGCTTGGGTGGTGAAAACCGTCGCCACCGCCGACCCCGCGCAGCAGCTGACGTTCCGCAGCCGTTTTGTTTTTTTGGGCGCAGGCGGCGGCGCGCTGCCGCTGTTGCAGAAATCCGGCATTCCCGAAGGCAAAGGCTACGGCGGCTTCCCCGTTTCCGGCCTGTTTCTGCACAACAAAAACGAAGCGACCGCGCAGCAGCACAACGCCAAAGTTTACGGACAAGCCTCAGTCGGCGCCCCGCCGATGTCGGTTCCCCATCTCGACACCCGCAACATCGGCGGCAAACGTTTCCTGATGTTCGGCCCTTACGCCGGCTTCAAACCCAACTTCCTCAAACAGGGTTCGCTGATGGATTTACCGACGTCCATCCACTTCGACAACCTCTATCCCATGCTGCGCGCGGGTTTGGACAACATGCCTCTGACCAAATACCTGCTCGGCGAATTGCGCAAAACCAAAGACGAACGCATCGCCTCGCTGCTGGAATACTACCCGCAGGCCAATCCCGACGAGTGGGAACTGATTACCGCCGGACAGCGCGTTCAAGTCATTAAAAAAGACAACCAAAAAGGCGGCGTATTGCAGTTCGGCACCGAACTCGTCGCCCACGCCGACGGCTCGCTGGCCGCGCTCTTGGGCGCCTCGCCCGGCGCCTCCACCTCTGTTCCGCTGATGATCAAACTCGTCAACCAATGCTTCCCCGACCGCGCCGAACGCTGGTCAGGCCGTCTGAAAGAACTCGTACCCGCTTATGGCGTGAAGCTCAACGACAACCCCGCATTGGCGGAGGAAATTCTCAGCAGTACGGCGGAAGTTTTGGGCATTTACCATTAAATATATAGAGTAACCGTTCAGACGGCATTAAAAACAGCGTATCCGTGGAGGTGCGCTGTTTTTAATGCCGTCTGAAATTATGTCTTGTCGGGTAAGTTTTCATAATCCCTACACATCTTAACCATTCCCTTTACTATCATAAATTAAGCCGATACCGTCGGTTTTCACAGACACTCCCCAACCAGGATAATAATCATGAAAAAATACCTCGCCGCCGCTACTGCCGCGCTGACCCTTTCCGCTACCGCCTGCGCCGCCCAGCCGCCCAAAGACAAACCCGCCTACGACTGCTCCCGCGACTGCACGCGTTCCGAGCACCTGCCGCACGGTTTCGACCGCTTGGATTTAAGCAGCCGCCAAAAAGCCAAAATCCGGAAAATTCTCGAAAACGAGCGCCGGGAACGTCAGGCCGAACGCAGTGCGCACGAGGAAAAAATGAAAGCCAAATTTGCCAGCTTGGAAGCGCAGCACGAGGAACGGATAAAAAAAGAAGCCGAACGTCAGGCAGCCGTCGATAAATTAATCAGCGGTAAAAAATTCGACGAGGCTGCCGCCCGCCGTCTGATCGGCGAAGAGGAAGCCGAATCCGACCGCATGATTGCCGATATGAACGCCGATCGCGCCGAACACAAACCGCAGCACGAAGCCGCACAACTGCGCCGTCTGAAAAACTTCCACGCCATGTTCCAGGTATTGACGCCCAAACAGCAGCAGCAATGGCTGGAACAGCGCAAACAGCGTGCGGCGGACAAAGCGGAACGCCGCAAACCGCGCCCTGAAACACCCGAAGCAGATCAGCATCCTGAAGCCCCGCAGACCGATGCTCCGCCCGCATTCGAGCCGGTCAAACCCGCAACTGCCCCGCAGCAGTAAACAGCGGCCTCCAAACCGGCGGTTGGAAATATTCCGCAACCGCCGAACCGCAAACAGCCGGCCGTTATCCCTACCGCTCAAGCATAATGCCCTGCACCTAAGATGCAGGGCTTTTTTGCGCCGGTGGCGCGCTCGGGGTTGCCGGGGATTCGGTTGATCCAGCAGGCGGCGAGCCAGGCGAAGGCGGCGGCTTCGACCCATTGGGGGTCGAGGTTGAGGGTTTGGGTGCTGTGGAGCATGGTGTTGCGCACGGTAAAGAGGTCGTGCAGGGTTTGGATGAGGGTAGTGTTGCGGATGCCGCCGCCGCAGATGTAGAGGTTGCGCACGTCTGGGGCGGCGCGGTGGGTGGCGTCGCAGATGGTTTGGGCGGTGTAGTGAAGCAGGGTTTTGAGAACGTCTTCGGGAGCTTCGCCGCCTTTCAGACGGCCTCTGAGCCAGTCGAGGGAGAAGAGTTCGCGGCCTGTGCTTTTGGGGTGGGGGTGGGCGAAGTAGGGGTGGTCGAGCAGGCGGTTGAGGAGGTCGGGGAGGAGACGGCCTTGTGCGGCTTTTTCGCCGTTTTTGTCGTAGGGGAGCTGCCAGATGTGTTGTGTCCAGGCATCCATGAGCATGTTGCCGGGGCCGGTGTCGAAGCCGAAGGCGGCTTCCTCGGGGGGGAGGACGCTGATGTTGGAAATGCCGCCGATGTTGAGGACGACGCGGGTTTCGTCGGGGCTTTGGAACAGAGCTTGGTGGAAGGCGGGGACGAGGGGGGCGCCTTGTCCGCCGGCGGCGAGGTCGCGGCTGCGGAAGTCGCCGACGGTAAAGATGCCGGTGAGTTCGGCGAGGAGGGGCAGGTCGGCGATTTGGATGCTGTATCCGTGTTCGGGGGCGTGGCGTATGGTTTGGCCGTGGCAGCCGATGGCGGTGATTTCAGACGGCCTGAGGTTTTGTGCGGAGAGGAGGTCGGCAACGGCGCGGGCGTAGAGGACGCTGAGGTTTTGGGCGAGGATGCGGCTGCGGTGGAGTTCGTTGCGGCCTTCGTTTTGCAGATCGAGGAGTTGTGCTTTGAGGCCGCCTGAAAAGGGAACGAAGCTGTGGGCGAGCGCGCCCTGCCATTGGCAGCCGTTCATTTTGATGAGGACGGCGTCGGCACCGTCCATGCTGGTGCCGGACATCAGGCCGATGTAGTATTGGCTGTTCATGATGGTGGGAAATTCGGGGGGAAAGGCTTATTTTAACTGATTTTGCGCAGTTGATGAGGCAGCGCAAATTTCTTGTTGAAAGAGGTGGCAGAACGCGGATTACGGGTTACAATGCCCAATGTCGGCAAGATCGCCGCTTGAAAAAATTTCCGCTTTTGCGGGCGTTCCAATTATTTGCAAGGAAGACATTCATGAATCAGGCTCAACCGGGATCAAACCTGAAGCTGATTAATGCCTTTTTCGCCGCTATGCTTGTGGGCATGGTCGGCTATTTTATCGTTTGGGGCTTGGATTATACGCATAGCAATCATGCCGTTTTATTTATTCTGGCGACGATGTTCGGCGTGTTTATGGCGTTTAACGTGGGCGGCAACGATATTGCCAACTCGTTCGGAACTTCCGTCGGTTCGGGTACGCTGACGATTCCGCAGGCGCTTTTGATTGCGGCGGTGTTTGAGGTCAGCGGCGCGGTGATTGCCGGTGGCGAGGTAACGGATACCATCCGCAAAGGGATTATCGATTTGAACGCGATGAGCCTCGAGCCGATGCAGTTTGTCTATATCATGATGTCGGCGCTGTTGGCGGCGGCGCTGTGGCTGTTGTTTGCCACCAAAAAAGGGCTGCCGGTTTCGACGACGCACGCAATTATCGGCGGCATCGTCGGCAGCGCGCTGTGTCTGGCGTTTATGAGCCATGTTGAGGCGGGCGGCCTGATTAAATGGGGCAAACTCGGCGAGATTGCGGTTTCGTGGGTGTTGTCGCCGGTATTGGGCGGCGCAGTGTCGTTTGTCGTGTTCGGCCTGGTTAAAAAATATGTGTTGGACTACAACGCCTGGGCAGACAAAACGCTGGCCGAAATCAAGCAGGAACGCCGTGCCTACAAAGCGCGCCACAACGAATTTTTCGAGGGTCTCGACGACGCCGGCAAAGCCGATTACGCCACCAAACTCTCGCACGACGCGCAGATTTACGACGAAGCGGATTTCGATCCCGACGAGCTGCAATCCGATTATTACCGTGGTCTGTATGAATTGGACGTGCGGAAAGAGGGTGTCGACTCCTACCGCGCGCTGCATTCGTGGGTACCTGTGATTGCCTCGGTCGGCGCGATGATGGTGTCGTCGATGCTGATTTTCAAAGGCCTGAAAAACCTGCATTTGGGGCTGAGCAACGTCAACAGCTTCCTGACCATTTTCATGATCGGCGCGGGCGTTTGGATGGGAACATTCGTGTTCGCCAAAAACCTCAAACGCAAAGATTTGGGCAAATCCACATTTCAGATGTTCAGCTGGATGCAGGTCTTTACCGCCTGCGGTTTCGCCTTCAGCCACGGCGCCAACGACATTGCCAATGCCATCGGCCCGTTTGCCGCGATTATGGACGTTTTGCGTTCGGGCAACATCACCGAGCAAAACGCCGTTCCGCCCGTCGCCATGCTGACCTTCGGCATCGCCCTGATTGTCGGCCTGTGGTTTATCGGCAAGGACGTGATTAAAACCGTCGGCTCGGATTTGGCAAAAATGCACCCCTCTTCCGGCTTCTCCGCCGAGCTTTCCGCCGCCGCCGTCGTGATGGGTGCGTCGCTGATGGGCTTGCCCGTGTCGAGTACCCACATCCTCGTCGGCGCCGTTTTAGGCATCGGCCTGGTCAACCTCGACGCCAACTGGTCGCTGATGAAACCCATCGGCCTGGCTTGGGTGATTACCCTGCCCGCCGCCGCGGTGTTGTCGGTGGCGTGCTATCTGGTGTTGCAGGCTGTGTTCTGATTTTGAACGCCACTAAAAAGAAGGCCGTCTGAAAAAATTCAGACGGCCTTTTCGATTGAGAGGTCGTTGAAACGCTCAACCGCCCTGCCCTTTTCGCTTACTCCACCACGCAAACAGGTTGCCCAGCACCGTACCCGACACGGAATGCCACACGCAGGCCACCGCCGTCGCCACTGCAGATTCCGCGCTGGCCGGGAAAAACTTCGCGCTCAAACCCGTTGCCAAACCCGCGTTCTGCACGCCCACCTCAATCGCAAGCGTGCGCTTTTTCGCCGTATCCATCCCGACCGCCGCGCCCGCGTAATAGCCCAGCACATAACCCAAAATATTGTGCGCCGCAATCGCCGCCAGCATCACCGCCGCAGAATCCATAAAACGGTGGCCGTGTACCGCCGCCACCCCGCCGACGATACAGGCAAACGCCAACACTGCCACGCCCGGCATCGCCGCGCGCACATCGTCAAACCAGCGCCGCCCCTGAAGCAGAATGTTCGCCCCCGAGCCGACCACCACCGGCAACAGCGTCACCAGCAGCATGAATTCAAACATCGCCCAGCCGTCCATCTCCACCGTCTGCCCGACCAAAACCGTCATCCAAAGCGGCGTTACCACCGGTGCCAAAACCGTCGAAACCGTCGTCATCCCCACCGAAAACGCCACATCGCCCTTCGCCAGAAAACTCATAATATTCGACGATACCCCGCCCGGACAGGTTCCGACCAACACCAGCCCCAGCGTCAGGCCGTCTGAAAGGCCGAGTGCCTTCGCAATCCCAACCGCCAGAAGCGGCATAATCGTATATTGCGCCAGCGCGCCGATAAAAATATCCAGCGGCCGCTGCGCCAAAACCACATAATCGCGCTTGCCCAGCGTAATCCCCATCCCCAGCATAATGATGCCCAACACCCAAATCTGCACATCTCCCTTGACCCACGCAAACGTGGCAGGCTCGATCATGGCAATGACCGCCGCAAAAATAATGATGGCGGCGGTAAAACGGGTCAGCTGGCTGCTGAGCTTGGCTAAAAACTGCATCTTCTGCTCCTTTATGCTGATGCAAATGCTGTTGTCGCTAAAGGCCGTCTGAAACGGCAAATCTTCCGTCTTTTACCCCGCTTTCCCCCGTTGCGCAAACCGCCGCCGCCTTTTTCCGCCAATCCCGCGCAACAATCCTGCGCCGTCCGCAAAATTACCAAAACCATCTTCCAAACAAACCATGCCGTCTGAAAAATCATGTTTCAGACGGCATCGGTTTTAGCGTTTTACGGTTAATTTTTTCAGACGGCATGTTGAGAGAGAGAGGACAGCAAGTGTAACCATTGAAATGATAGATTTATTTTGATATATTCAAATCAATCAAAACCATCAGAAGCCGCCTCATGACACGCCCCGAAAAAGTACGCCTGCTGATAAACAAACATTTCGGCGGACGACAGAAAAACTTTGCCGAAGCCGTCGGCAAACAGCCCGCCCAAGTCAACCAATGGCTCAAAGGCCATCGCAACATCGGCGACGGACTGGCCGCCCATATCGAAAAAGCGTTGGGTCTGCCCGCAGGTTGGCTGGATGACGATGTGCAGGAAACCGCAGCGAAAAGCAGCGAAATTTCCCCGGCTCCGCCGCTGCGCTTTTGGGCGGCCAACGACCCGCTGCCTCAGGACGACTACGCATTTGTCCCGTTTTACAAACAAATCGGATTCGCAGGCGGAACGGGAACATTCGAACAGTCCGACGACGGCGGATTGCAGTTGCCGTTCGGAAAAGCCACGCTCTGGCGCAAGGGCATCAGTAAAGAGAATGTGTTCTGTTGCACGCTCGACGGCGACAGCATGGAGAGCAAAATTCCCGACGGCACGACATTGGCCGTCGACAAGGGTGCAACCCAAATCAAAGACGGCAAAATCTATGCCTTCCGTCACGACGATCTCTACCGCGTCAAATACCTCTACCGCCTGCCGGGCGGAAAAATCAGAATCAAAAGCGAAAACAGCTTTTATCCCGACGAAATTGTCAACGGAGAAGCCGTCGAAATCATCGGCAGGGTGTTTTGGTGGTCGGTATTGGACTGACGCGCAGAATTAAAAAGGCCAAGCGGTTTATCCCGTTTGGTTTTTTTGCACGATATCCTTTTAGACAGGATGCCATCTGAAACGGCTAAAAAGCACAAGACAAAAAATTCCGATGCAGAACAAAGTGATATAGAAATATATTAAAATTTGATAAATTTATTCTTGCCAATAAATTTATCATTAGTATAATTTATTCATCCGAATCAGACAGGCAATGCAAACTGTCCGGCGGATATTTCAAAACCAACCATAGGAGAAACAATGATGAAACCAAAGTTCAAAGCGCATCTCCCGACAGCCGTCGGACTGCCTGCCGCCATTCTGGCCGCAGCAGCAGGGTGTGCCTCATTCAAAACCGAGGGCGATGTCCGCTTCCAATCGGACAACCCTCAAACTTCCGCGACTGCCTCTGCACAGCCGTAAACGCCAAGTCTATAAAATTTTAGGAGAAATAAAATGGATAAAAAGTTCAAGAAGCCCATGTCGGAATCATCTGCGCATTATTTGACGGTGTCGTATCACCCCGTCCTGATCAAATTACGGAAGAAGTGGTTGAAATGGCTGATGCAATGTTTGCCGAAATCGGTACCTGCCATGAACGGATCAGACCGCTTGCGATTTTGGCTGACGGGATTGCCCGTTCAATTACCGAACTGATACCTGACGAACTGAAATTAATCTTTGGAAATGATGATTTTCTGAAATATTTGCAAAGTAAAGGGCAGGATGAAACCTTTAATTTACTAAAAAATAGTAGAATCAATAGTGTAGCAAAAGTGCTGAAGGCTTTTTACAAAAGCTGGCTGGCTTATACCGCTAAAGACCGTCGGCTTAAAGTCTGTATTGTTACAGCCCAAGTCCGTTGGCGCTCAAAATTTGAAATTGCTCTATTGGGGCTGTAATTTTCTCATCGGTTAATGACATGTTCGGTTTTTTCAAAAAAATTACGATATTACTCTTGTGATCGTCATCACTGTTTGGATTAATTTTTTCCGGACACGGGCGAACGCAGCAGGACTCATGGTTACTGACATATAAATGGTCCGCTTTACCCGTATGCCAGATTCCTGCTGCCGCTTGCATTGGGAATTGCCGTACGGCATGACCGATGGAAAAAAAGGCCGTAACATGTGGGCATCTCTCCGAAAAATCCTGAAAAGATACAAAAAACCGCTGCTTGTTTTGGCGGTCAATGAATTTGTATATATGCTTTTCGGCGTACCCGTAGAATGCTTCAGATACTGCCCCGTACGCCCATGACCGCATTCGAGAATTTTCTTTTTACCGCCGGCTATATCGTTATGTGGATCTGCCTTTTATGGATTTTCATGATTGCTATGACGAATAAATACAACCGTTTTTAGGTATAAAAATACCCCCGCAGCTGCCGGCCTGCGGGGTTTATATTTCCAAAAGCACGCTGATTAGCATAGCGGCCAACGCAAAAACGGCCGATCATTTTATCCGATCTCCAAAGGAGTAGCCGCCGTCATCATAAGCCCAATAAGCGATAGAGAAAGCCAAATTGCCTAAAAAATAGCAGACAAACGTATTGATAAACGCCTTCACAGCCGTATTTCCCATGGATGGCGGGATACCGAATCATACCATATCAATAACCACCTACCGCCCCAAGCAACGCTGCCACCCACAATGCCGCCACCCAGGCCGATACCGCCATGCTCCATTGCGGCAGCAGCTTGTCGAAATCCGCACTGTTTCGGGCTTTTCCCGCCATAACCAGATGCGCGGCGGTCAGCACGCCCAGCAGGCCGCACAATGCCGCCAAACCTGTGCCGCTGAAACTGCGCAGCAGCCATACTCCCCAGCACATCGCAGCCGTAAGCGCAAGCGCAGTATGGTAGCGTTTGGCGCGCGCCAATCCCAAGCGCACGGCGAGCGTGCGTTTACCCGAAGCCGCATCGCCCTCGATGTCGCGCATATTGTTGAGGTTCAGCACCATCACGCACCAAAATCCCACCGCGCAGGCGGGCAGCAGCGTGACGGCGTTCAGACGGCCTGTTTGCAGAAACGCCGTCCCTGCCACCGCCAGCAGACCGAAAAATACAAAGACAGCCAAATCGCCAAAACCCGCGTAACCGTAGGGTTTGTGTCCCGCCGTGTAGCCGTAGGCCGCTGCCAGCGACAAGGCGCCCGCTGCCAGCCACGGCCATGTCTGCGCCCAAAATCCGCCCGTCCGCCCGAATGCCGCCGCCAGCAATGCCAACCCGAGAAGGCAGCAGACCGCCGCGCTCAGACAAAGTGCACGTTTCATGGTTTGGCGGGCGATGCGCCCCGAGCCGACCATGCGCTGCGGCCCCCGACGCGATGCGCCGTCAGTACCGCGGCAGCCGTCGCCGTAATCGTTGGCGAAGTTGGCGAACATCTGCAAGGAAACGGCTGTTGCCGTGCTCAAAACAGCGACGGCGAAATCCGCCCGATGCTGCACGGCGGCAGCCAGACTGCCCGCGAGCGTGCCCGCAAGCGCCAGCGGCAGTGTGCGCAAACGCGCCGCCGCAAGCCAGTAGCGTAGGTTCATTTGAGGTTGGTTTTGTTGTTTTGGTTGGCGCGGATTATAGAAGCTGCACGGAAAAGCAGTTTTGATATGAGTGAAAAAACGGAGGAATTTCAGACGGCCTGAGACCATTGCAAAAATCAGAATGGCCGTCTGAAACTTTTACAGACGGCATTCCTGCGCAGGCGGAAATGACATCGGTTGGGATATTAACCGTTTCAGACGGTATTCAGACAGGCGTTTCTTATTTTTGCAAAGGTCCCGGCCTACCCTGCCCTTTTCCCCAAAAAAGAAAATACCCGCTCTTCAAGCGGGTATTTTTGTTTCGCCTGTTTTTTTCAAACGGCCTGACAACTGCCTCAGTGCCGTCTGAAAAGGTTTACCACTGGTAACCGATACCGGCGGTTGCGCCGTAGTAACCGCGCGAGTTGCCGGAGGCAGTGCCTTTGATCACCCAGTTGCCGCCGTCGGAGATGCTGGAGAAGCCGACTGCGTAACCGCTCTCGCCGCGGTAGGTGCTGCCTGCAACCGCCATCATGCTCTTGCCGGGCAGGTAGGCTTGCGGCAGGCCGGCGATGGCCATGGAAGCGGCTGTACCGGCGTTGGCGCGTGTTTCGACACCGTTGATTTGTTGCGTCAGATGACTGCCGACGGCTTGGAGCTGGCCGACGTTAACCGCATCGGTCGGAGCACGGCCTGCACCGACGTTGTGGATGACAACGGGGGCATCTTTGCCGACGAGGGTTACGTCGTTGGCAGCTTGACCGCCGTTCAACGCGCCTTCTTCGTTGCTGTACTGCACCACGCCTGCGCCGCCGTTTTGCAGCGCGCTGATGTTGGCAGTATTGGCAGCCACGTTGGCATTGGTGGCAAACAGTTGTCCGCCGTTAACGGCTTCAGTGCTGTCGGCAGCGATATTGCCTGCGGCAACGCCGCTTACTTTGTTGCCGCCTGCGTTGATGCCGTCTTTGCTGATGGCCACGTTACCCGCTTTGATGCCGTCTGAATTCAGAACGGTATCGCCTGCGGTGACGCTCGTAACGTTCAGCGCTTTGTTCAGCTTGACTTTGAGGCCGTCCGAACCTGCTTCGGTGGTGATGTTTTCATCGCCTTTGAAGGCTACGCTTTCGCCGAGTTTCTTCACGCCCGTGCTGCCGCTGTCGCCGTTGAAGGCCAGACCTTGCGTATCGACGGCGGTTTTCGCGGCGACGCCTTTAGCGATGTCGGCTTTGGCGGCATCGGTCAGATCGACGGCGTAATCGGTTACGTCGGTTGCGTCTTTCGCGCCCGCAGTCACTTTCACCGCTGCGCCTTGGGCCGCGCTGACGGTGGTTTTTTCGGCGTGGACGGTGTAGGCGGTGTTGCTGCCTGCGGTATTGGTGTCAACACGGGTGTTGTTGCCTGCCACGACGCTGGCGGTGGTATCGGCTGCGGCAGCCAAGCGTTTCACGTCGTCAATGTTGGCGGCGTTGCTGCCGACGTCTCCTCCGCTGGCTACGCCGGTTATGGCTTTGTTGCCGGCGTTGATGCCGTCTTTGCCGATGTTCACATCACCGGCCTTGAGGCCGTCTGAAGTAAGTGCGACGTAGTTGCCGACTTTTACGCCTCTGTTGTCCACAACGGTATCGCCTGCGGTAACGCTGTCAACGGTCAGGTTTTTGGCGGTGGCCACTTTGTAGGTGGTGCTGCCGTCGTTGTTCTGCTCAGGCGTTACCACGATGTTGTCTCCTGCAGCCACTTTGTTGGCGGCTGCCGCAGCGGCACGGTTCAGCTGATTCACGTTTACCGCATCGGTACCGGCTTGGCCTTCGCCGATATTGGCAATCACGTTGCCGCCGTTGTTCAGACCTTTTTCAGACAGGCTTACTGCGTTGCCGCCGTCGGCAGGCGTGATGCTCATGCCGCTGCCGTTGACAGTGGCGGTGTTGCCTGCCGCATCGGCGAACTGGGCGCTGTTCAAGCCTTGCAGCTCTTTCGCCAGTTTCACGTTCAGCGTGCCGTTGCCGTCTGAAACCACGCCGATGTTGTTGTCGGCGAGTTTCGCGGCGTCGGTTACGCCGCCTTTAACGGCTACGGTGCTGCCCAGCTTGCGCTCGGATGCTGTACCGCTGTCGCCTGCAAAAGTCAGCGGACTGGTCACGGCGGTGTTCAGCGCGGTCAGGGCGTCGCCTACGTTGGTGTAGGCGGCGGTGGTGCCGTCTGAAGGTTTGCCGCTGACAAGGGTGTAGCTCGGCGCGGTCACGTTGCCTGCGGCGTCAACGGTGCTGCCGCCGCCCAAGGCGTTGGCGACGTTTTGGCCGGCTTTGAACAGCTGGCCGCCGTTGACGGCGTCGGTGCTGTCGGCGGCGATATTGCCTGCGGCAACGCCGCTTACTTTGTTGCCGCCTGCGTTGATGCCGTCTTTGCTGACGGCTACGTTACCCGCTTTGAGGCCGTCTGAATTCAGAACGGTACCGCCTGCGGTAACGCTGTCAACGGTCAGGTTTTTGGCGGTGGCCACTTTGTAGGTGGTGCTGCCGTCGTCGTTTTGCTCAGGCGTTACCTCGATGTTGTCGCCTGCGGCCACTTTGTTGGTGGACGCGGCTTGTGCGGCTTTGAGCTGCTTGAGGTTGACGGCTTCATCGTCTTTCGCGGCATCGGCTACGTTGCTGATGGCTTTGTTGCCGGCGTTGATGCCGTCTTTGCTGATGTTCACATCGCCTGCTCTGAGGCCGTCTGAAGTCAGGGCGATGTCGCTGCCGACTTTCACGCCGTCGTTGTTTACAACAGTATCGCCTGCGGTGACGCTCGTAACGTTCAGCGCTTTGTTCAGCTTGACTTTGAGGCCGTCCGAACCTGCTTCGGTGGTGATGTTTTCATCGCCTTTGAAGGCTACGCTTTCGCCGAGTTTCTTCACGCCCGTGCTGCCGCTGTCGCCGTTGAAGGCCAGACCTTGCGTATCGACGGCGGTTTTCGCGACGACGCCTTTAGCGATGTCGGCTTTGGCAGCATCGGTCAGATCGACGGCGTAATCGGTTACGTCGGTTGCGTCTTTCGCGCCCGCAGTCACTTTCACCGCTGCACCTTGAGCCGCGCTGACGGTGGTTTTTTCGGCGTGGACGGTGTAGGCGGTGTTGCTGCCTGCGGTATTGGCTTCAACACGGGTGTTGTTGCCTGCCACGACGCTGGCGGTGGTATCGGCTGCGGCAGCCAAGCGTTTCACGTCGTCAATGTTGGCGGCGTTGCTGCCGACGTCTCCTCCGCTGGCTACGCCGGTTATGGCTTTGTTGCCGGCGTTGATGCCGTCTTTGCTGATGTTCACATCGCCGGCCTTGAGGCCGTCCGAACCGAATACGTTGTTACCCGCGGTAAATGTTTGCGCGGTTACGCCGGTAAACGTCGGAGTATCCAAGAAGTCGAGGGTAACGGTGTCACCCGATTTGGTTGCCGTCAGGTTGGTGTTTTTGGAAGTCACGTTTTGCAGTGCGCTGTCGGCTTTTTGCAGACTGGCCTTAGTCGTGTCATCAAGGGCGACGGTGTAGAGGGTGTTGCCCTGCGAGTCTTCCTGACCTGCGGTCACGGTTACGCCTGCGCCGTTGGCGACGGACGAGGTTTTTTCCGAGGCGTTGATGGCTTCGGCCACGTCGCCTGCACTCAGCAGTTTGTCTTTGTCGGCGTCGGCTACGGTCACGTTACCGCGTGCGATGGTCGGGGCGGCTGCTTTGGCGACGTCCACGGTGTAGGTGGTCGCGCCGGTGCCAGCATCAACTTTCGAAGTAACATTGGCAAAACCCGTGCCTTCCACCACGGATTGTGCGGCTTTGGCGGCGGATTGTACGGCAAACAGCTGGTCGCCGGTAACAGCGTCTTTGCTGCCTTTGGCAACCTCGCCGTTGGTCAGACCGGTGATTTTGTTATCAGTTTTATCGATGACAACATCACCGACGCTGACTTTGTCAAACGTTACCTGCGGTGCGGTGGCAACGGTGATGTTGTTGCCGTTGCGGGTAATGCCGATGTTCGTGCCGTCAAGGAACTGTACGGTATCGGCAGCGGCTACTGCGGATGAGGTATCGCCGTTGGCCTGCAGTTTGAACGTCTGGTTTTGCAGCGCGCTGATGCCGGCAGCGTTGTTTGCCACGTTGGTGTTGGTGGCGAACAGCTGGCCGCCGTTGACGGCGTCGGTGCTGAGGGCGGTCGAAATATCGCCTGCGGCTACGCCGGTGATTTTCTTATCGCCTGCAAAGATGCCGTCCGCAGTAATCTTAGGTGCGTCGGCTTTGGTTGCGCCTGCTGCATCAACGAAGCTGAGGCCGTCTGAATTTAATACAGTATTGCCTGTTTTCACGCTGTTGAGCGTCAAATCGTCTTTCAGCGTGTAGGCAATGCCGTCGGCGTCTGCGGTGGCGGTCAGGTTTTCATCGCCTTTGAAGGCTACGCTTTCGCCGAGTTTCTTCACGCCCGTGCTGCCGCTGTCGCCGTTGAAGGCCAGACCTTGCGTATCGACGGCGGTTTTCGCGACGACGCCTTTAGCGATGTCGGCTTTGGCAGCATCGGTCAGATCGACGGCGTAATCGGTTACGTCGGTTGCGTCTTTCGCGCCCGCAGTCACTTTCACCGCTGCACCTTGAGCCGCGCTGACGGTGGTTTTTTCGGCGTGGACGGTGTAGGCGGTGTTGCTGCCTGCGGTATTGGCTTCAACACGGGTGTTGTTGCCTGCCACGACGCTGGCGGTGGTATCGGCTGCGGCAGCCAAGCGTTTCACGTCGTCAATGTTGGCGGCGTTGCTGCCGACGTCTCCTCCGCTGGCTACGCCGGTTATGGCTTTGTTGCCGGCGTTGATGCCGTCTTTGCTGATGTTCACATCGCCGGCCTTGAGGCCGTCCGAACCGAATACGTTGTTACCCGCGGTAAATGTTTGCGCGGTTACGCCGGTAAACGTCGGAGTATCCAAGAAGTCGAGGGTAACGGTGTCACCCGATTTGGTTGCCGTCAGGTTGGTGTTTTTGGAAGTCACGTTTTGCAGTGCGCTGTCGGCTTTTTGCAGACTGGCCTTAGTCGTGTCATCAAGGGCGACGGTGTAGAGGGTGTTGCCCTGCGAGTCTTCCTGACCTGCGGTCACGGTTACGCCTGCGCCGTTGGCGACGGACGAGGTTTTTTCCGAGGCGTTGATGGCTTCGGCCACGTCGCCTGCACTCAGCAGTTTGTCTTTGTCGGCGTCGGCTACGGTCACGTTACCGCGTGCGATGGTCGGGGCGGCTGCTTTGGCGACGTCCACGGTGTAGGTGGTCGCGCCGGTGCCAGCATCAACTTTCGAAGTAACATTGGCAAAACCCGTGCCTTCCACCACGGATTGTGCGGCTTTGGCGGCGGATTGTACGGCAAACAGCTGGTCGCCGGTAACAGCGTCTTTGCTGCCTTTGGCAACCTCGCCGTTGGTCAGACCGGTGATTTTGTTATCAGTTTTATCGATGACAACATCACCGACGCTGACTTTGTCAAACGTTACCTGCGGTGCGGTGGCAACGGTGATGTTGTTGCCGTTGCGGGTAATGCCGATGTTCGTGCCGTCAAGGAACTGTACGGTATCGGCAGCGGCTACTGCGGATGAGGTATCGCCGTTGGCCTGCAGTTTGAACGTCTGGTTTTGCAGCGCGCTGATGCCGGCAGCGTTGTTTGCCACGTTGGTGTTGGTGGCGAACAGCTGGCCGCCGTTGACGGCGTCGGTGCTGAGGGCGGTCGAAATATCGCCTGCGGCTACGCCGGTGATTTTCTTATCGCCTGCAAAGATGCCGTCCGCAGTAATCTTAGGTGCGTCGGCTTTGGTTGCGCCTGCTGCATCAACGAAGCTGAGGCCGTCTGAATTTAATACAGTATTGCCTGTTTTCACGCTGTTGAGCGTCAAATCGTCTTTCAGCGTGTAGGCAATGCCGTCGGCGTCTGCGGTGGCGGTCAGGTTTTCATCGCCTTTGAAGGCTACGCTTTCGCCGAGTTTCTTCACGCCCGTGCTGCCGCTGTCGCCGTTGAAGGCCAGACCTTGCGTATCGACGGCGGTTTTCGCGACGACGCCTTTAGCGATGTCGGCTTTGGCAGCATCGGTCAGATCGACGGCGTAATCGGTTACGTCGGTTGCGTCTTTCGCGCCCGCAGTCACTTTCACCGCTGCACCTTGAGCCGCGCTGACGGTGGTTTTTTCGGCGTGGACGGTGTAGGCGGTGTTGCTGCCTGCGGTATTGGCTTCAACACGGGTGTTGTTGCCTGCCACGACGCTGGCGGTGGTATCGGCTGCGGCAGCCAAGCGTTTCACGTCGTCAATGTTGGCGGCGTTGCTGCCGACGTCTCCTCCGCTGGCTACGCCGGTTATGGCTTTGTTGCCGGCGTTGATGCCGTCTTTGCTGATGTTCACATCGCCGGCCTTGAGGCCGTCCGAACCGAATACGTTGTTACCCGCGGTAAATGTTTGCGCGGTTACGCCGGTAAACGTCGGAGTATCCAAGAAGTCGAGGGTAACGGTGTCACCCGATTTGGTTGCCGTCAGGTTGGTGTTTTTGGAAGTCACGTTTTGCAGTGCGCTGTCGGCTTTTTGCAGACTGGCCTTAGTCGTGTCATCAAGGGCGACGGTGTAGAGGGTGTTGCCCTGCGAGTCTTCCTGACCTGCGGTCACGGTTACGCCTGCGCCGTTGGCGACGGACGAGGTTTTTTCCGAGGCGTTGATGGCTTCGGCCACGTCGCCTGCACTCAGCAGTTTGTCTTTGTCGGCGTCGGCTACGGTCACGTTACCGCGTGCGATGGTCGGGGCGGCTGCTTTGGCGACGTCCACGGTGTAGGTGGTCGCGCCGGTGCCAGCATCAACTTTCGAAGTAACATTGGCAAAACCCGTGCCTTCCACCACGGATTGTGCGGCTTTGGCGGCGGATTGTACGGCAAACAGCTGGTCGCCGGTAACAGCGTCTTTGCTGCCTTTGGCAACCTCGCCGTTGGTCAGACCGGTGATTTTGTTATCAGTTTTATCGATGACAACATCACCGACGCTGACTTTGTCAAACGTTACCTGCGGTGCGGTGGCAACGGTGATGTTGTTGCCGTTGCGGGTAATGCCGATGTTCGTGCCGTCAAGGAACTGTACGGTATCGGCAGCGGCTACTGCGGATGAGGTATCGCCGTTGGCCTGCAGTTTGAACGTCTGGTTTTGCAGCGCGCTGATGCCGGCAGCGTTGTTTGCCACGTTGGTGTTGGTGGCGAACAGCTGGCCGCCGTTGACGGCGTCGGTGCTGAGGGCGGTCGAAATATCGCCTGCGGCTACGCCGGTGATTTTCTTATCGCCTGCAAAGATGCCGTCCGCAGTAATCTTAGGTGCGTCGGCTTTGGTTGCGCCTGCTGCATCAACGAAGCTGAGGCCGTCTGAATTTAATACAGTATTGCCTGTTTTCACGCTGTTGAGCGTCAAATCGTCTTTCAGCGTGTAGGCAATGCCGTCGGCGTCTGCGGTGGCGGTCAGGTTTTCATCGCCTTTGAAGGCTACGCTTTCGCCGAGTTTCTTCACGCCCGTGCTGCCGCTGTCGCCGTTGAAGGCCAGACCTTGCGTATCGACGGCGGTTTTCGCGACGACGCCTTTAGCGATGTCGGCTTTGGCAGCATCGGTCAGATCGACGGCGTAATCGGTTACGTCGGTTGCGTCTTTCGCGCCCGCAGTCACTTTCACCGCTGCACCTTGAGCCGCGCTGACGGTGGTTTTTTCGGCGTGGACGGTGTAGGCGGTGTTGCTGCCTGCGGTATTGGCTTCAACACGGGTGTTGTTGCCTGCCACGACGCTGGCGGTGGTATCGGCTGCGGCAGCCAAGCGTTTCACGTCGTCAATGTTGGCGGCGTTGCTGCCGACGTCTCCTCCGCTGGCTACGCCGGTTATGGCTTTGTTGCCGGCGTTGATGCCGTCTTTGCTGATGTTCACATCGCCGGCCTTGAGGCCGTCCGAACCGAATACGTTGTTACCCGCGGTAAATGTTTGCGCGGTTACGCCGGTAAACGTCGGAGTATCCAAGAAGTCGAGGGTAACGGTGTCACCCGATTTGGTTGCCGTCAGGTTGGTGTTTTTGGAAGTCACGTTTTGCAGTGCGCTGTCGGCTTTTTGCAGACTGGCCTTGGAGGCGTCAGACAGATCAATGGTGTAGTTGGTGTCGTTGGCCGCATTGTCTTTGACAGAGGTAACGCTTACAGCATCACTTCCTGCCACATTCGTACCCTCGGCGTTGACGGTGTAGACAGTTTGTCCATCCGAACCTTTGCCTGCGATAACGTCGGCGATATTGGTGCCTTTTTGCACTTCGGTTTTGCCGGCACGAATGGCTTCATGCACGGTATTTTTGCCCGTGCCACCAATGTCGGTCATGGTAACAGTACCGTCGCTGCCCATCTTGGCTGTACCGCCTAATACGGCTCCCACGCTGCTGCCCAAAGTATTGATGACATTATCGGTTGCATAAAGCTGGCTGCCGTTGACGGCATCGGTACTCTCCGCAGTAATACGGCCGGCCGCAAGATTCGTCAGCGTACGTTCCTGATTTTTTTTGCCGATGCTGACGGTTGCCGTCGGATTCGCACCTGCAAAACCGCCGTAGGCAATACTGCCGATTTTTGCATCGGAAGTTGCCTGCACCTCATCCGTAACCGAAGATGAACCGATTGCAACAGAATGTTCGTGTCTTGCCTGTGCGTCGTTACCGAATGCAGCGGCAGAAGTTGCCGATGCAACAGCCTGTGCGCCAACCGCCGCCGCATTATAGCCCGATGCATTTGCAGAAGAACCGGCTGCCAACGACTGAATTCCCGTCGCATTGGCCTGTGTTCCGACTGCCGTTGCGTTTTGCCCGGACGAATTAGCGGCATAACCGACGGATACGGCCGAAATATTCTGTGCTTTCGCCTGATAACCTACGCTCACAGCACCGACACCTGTCGCCTTACCACCCAAAGCAATGGCGGAATCGCCTTCTGCTTCAGCCTGGTTACCGATACCGACGGCATTACTACCGTCTGCCTTTGCATTCGTACCGAACGCCAATGCGCTACCGCCGGCACTGTTCCCTGCGTTTTTAGCCTTACTGTTGGTCTTGGCACCCGAGCCAATCGCAATATCATAGTTTTCTTTGGCAGAGGCCTTCCAGCCAAGCGATACCGCTCCGGAACCTGCGGATTCGGCGTCAACGCCTACGGCAACTGCATATGATCCGGTTGCACCGTCATTATCATAATTCCCGCCTTTATCAGCATCATTATCGTAATCTACACTGAAGTAATGCGTTTTGCCTGCTTCGGTCATGCGGTAGAGCTGGTCACCGTTGACGGCATCGGTACTGCCCGCGGCGACGCTGCCTGCGGCAACGTTGGTGATGGTTTTTCCGCCGTTGTTCAGGCCGTTTTCAGACAGGCTGACCGTGCCGGTACCGACGCTTACTTTGTCCACATTGATGTTGCGGCTCAGGTTAATGACGTAATCGGTGTTGTTGCCGGTTACAGTGCCCACTACACTGAGGTTGCCGTCTGTATTTTTGGCGGTGGTGGTTTTTTCGGTGGCGGTTGTGGCGGCATTAATCGCGCCCGCCACCTGCTCGGCGGTGGCAAAGTTGTCGCCCGCCGCAGCGGCGCTCACTTGGCCTGAGGGACTGGTGATCAGGGCGGATTTGTTCACGTCAAACGTGATGTTGCCGCCTACGCTGCGCGCAGTTGTGCCCGCACCGTTCACGAAATTAATGTCGCGGTTAGTTTGGTTAAGCGTTTCGGCCTGCGTGCCGTTAACGCTGGTGGTCAGCGTTTGCACGGCGCTGTCGGCTTTTTGCAGGCTGGCTTTGGCAGTATCAGACAGGCTTACGGTGTAAGTCGTGTCGTTGGTTTTCGCATCGTTATTTGACGAAACAGTCAGGCCGTCGCCGGTTTCGACAACCGTGCCTTCGGCGTTGATGGTGTATTCCTTACCGCCGCTTGTATTCGTGGCTTCCGTAATGCTTGCGATGTTTGTACCTTTGGCCACTGTATTTTTCACTTGGGCAGCGTTAGCAACGGCATAAAGCTGGCTGCCGTTGATTGCATCGGTCGAATCTCCTGCAACACGGCCTGCGGCAACGTTGACGATTTGGCGCTCTTTACCCGCCGCACCCACGCTGACCACACCGTTGGCTGCGCTGCCGACACCTGCAAACTGATGGGTTTTGCCGCCGATATCGATAGAAGACACCGCCTCCGCCGCTTTATCAGCGGAACTGTTGCCCAAAATCACGCTGTTGTCTTGGCTGCTGGTAACAGCATTACCCAATACGAAAGTATTACTGTTGGCAACAGTATTGTTGTTACCGATGCCGTATGACCCGCTGCCGCTGATATTGCCCAGCTTGCCGACCGCACCCGAACGATCACCGCCGACCACATTGTCAGTACCGATAGAGATGGATTCCAAAGCCGTCGCTTTGGCACCCGAGCCGATGGCGGTTGCACGCTCACCTGCGGCGGTCGTCCTCACACCCGCAGCAATGGCGTCCGCGCCTGTCGCACCGTCGTTGTTATAGTTCGAACCCGCTCCCTGCTCGGTACTTTTAATACTGTAATAATGATCTGAATTCAGTAGCAGATTGGAAGCCACGGCATAAAGCTGGCTGCCGTTAACCGCATCCGTACTGGCGGCGTTTACCTCACCCGGAGCCACGTTTTTCAACTGGCGTTCGTAGCCGGCCGATCCGAACGACACCACGTCGCCTGCAGCGACCTTATTGCCGCCGGCAAAAGCAATGAATAAAGTAGAGCCGTCGATTTGTTTAATGCCGGCATTGCTTACTTGGGTTGCGCCCGTACCCACATTACTGCCCGCACCGATGGCAACGGAGTTTTCCAAATCTGAAGTCGAGCCTACGCCGAGCGCAAGCGAAGCGGTGCCGGTTGCGCGTGCACGCGTACCGAATGCAGTTGACAAATCGGCAGCAACTGCCTGAACACCGACAGCTACCGCACCTGCGCCGGCAATCGTCTTCGCATAGCGACTACGGGTCCGATTTGTAAAATCGACCAAATAGTCGCCGGTCAGATCTTTATACTTGATTGCAGCAGCCTGGTTATTAAGATTATGGCTTTCCTTTTCAGTTGCAACCGCATTCCATAAAATCGGATTTGTACTTGCCACCTTATCCAAATCGTCACCGCCGACGGCAATGGAGGAGTTGCCTGTCGCCTGCGCATTTCCACCCAAAGCAACCGACTGGTCTCCACTGGCATTAGCTTGCGCACCGATGGCAACAGACTGCGCATTGGCAGGTGAGCCAGTAGAGGCATTATGACCGATTGCAATCGTATCTTCTCCGTTTGCCGTTGCCCTACTGCCTGCGGGCGAAATTGCAATGCTATAGTTTCCATTACCATCATTTATTGCTGCCGCAAACGCCTGACCGCCCACCGTTAACAGGCTCGCTGCCAAAATGCTGTAAATAAATTTCTTCGTCGCGGAGAGGCCGTCTGAAACGGTTGTGCCGTCCGTGCATTCGCTCTGCGCACGTTTACCTTTGGCGGTTTCAATTTCAGACACAGCGACCCATGCTCCCAATGAGTCATTCCAAATGGTGCGGAAATTCTTATTCATTTTTCAAATCTTTCTATCTAGAAGTAACAAGACGGTTCAACCCGGAAATCATGACATTACATTTTTTGTCAGTTTGTTACGCAAACTGTCATGCCAATCACTATAAAAATACGGATAATCAACCACGGCTTGCTTGTACCGTTTAGCCAGATTTACTGCCGCTTGTCGCAAATTACCTGCAACGCAGCGGCTCCGGACAATAACTGCCGCAATCCGTTTACAGATAAACGGAGCAATTTTCATGCCAAACGGTCATGCCTCGAAAATGTCGTCTGAAAATGTCGGATATCTAGTGAAGTAAAATAAGAAAGATACAAGGCGGCAAGCCGAAGACAGTACAACTAGTACGGGACAGATGAACTTGGCGCTTCAGCGCCTTAGTGAATCGTCCTCTTTGAGCCCGGCCACAGCCAACGCTGTAGATTTCTTATTTTAATTCACTATAAATATCCGACCTACAGCGGGGAGCCGCAGGTCGGATTCAAGAATCCGACAAAAAGGACAAAACCTCTGCGGAGCATTAAATGCCGTCTGAAATACCGGTTTATCAGCAAGCAATCTTTGCAAAAATCAAAAAGGCCGTCTGAAAATTCAGACGGCCTTTGTTCAAATTACTTCAAACAAAATTTCAAACCCCGCGCAACAGCTCGTTCACGCTGGTTTTCGCGCGGGTTTGCGCATCGACGCGTTTCACAATTACCGCGCAGTAGAGGCTGTGCGAACCGTCTTTAGACGGCATGGATCCCGAAACGACCACCGAACCCGCCGGCACGCGGCCTTGATAGATTTCGCTGGTGGTTCGGTCGAGGATTTTGGTCGATTGGCCGATGAACACGCCCATCGAAATCACGCTGCCTTCTTCCACAATCACGCCCTCGACGATTTCACTGCGCGCGCCGATGAAGCAGTTGTCTTCAATGATGGTCGGCGCCGCCTGCAAAGGCTCCAACACGCCGCCGATGCCTACGCCGCCTGATAAATGCACGTTTTTACCGATTTGCGCACAAGAGCCGACGGTCGCCCAAGTGTCCACCATCGCGCCTTCGTCCACATACGCGCCGATGTTCACATAAGAAGGCATCAGCACCACGTTTTTACCGACAAAGCTGCCGCGGCGCGCCACCGCACCCGGCACCGCGCGGAAACCGGCGGATTTGAACTCGTCTTCGCTCCAATCGGCGAATTTGGTCGGCACCTTGTCGAAATATTTGTTCACGCCGTCGTTCAAAACCTCGTTGTCGGCGATGCGGAACGACAGCAACACGGCTTTTTTCACCCATTCGTTCACCTTCCATTCGCCCACGCCCAAACGTTCGGCCACGCGCAATGCGCCCGAATCCAGTTGGCGCAGCGTTTCCCAAACGGCTTCCTTAACTTCGGGGCTGACGCTGGTCGGGGTGATGTCGGCGCGGTTTTCAAACGCGGTTTCGATGATTTTTTGCAAAGACATAGTGATTCCTTTGAATGGTTAGGGCCGTCTGAAACCTTTTCAGACGGCCTGTGTGAAAATCTGAAACTGAAACGGATAAGCCGTTATTCTGCCATGCAAACACGGTTTCGTCAGCTATTAAGACGATTACGCAGACAATCCCACAGCCTGCATATTTTCAGACGGCCTTACCGTCCGAACGGATCAGAGGTTACGGTTTTCTTCTTCCAAACACCGAATCCGCGCTTCCAATACCGCCGTCTTCTCCTGCCGCGCAACGCTCTCCTGCGCCCGGATGCAGATTGCGCAGAACCATGACGTAACGGCGAATGCCAAAAGTGCGGTTTTGTCGGTCAATTCATTGAATACCTGCGGACGGGTAATGATGACGACACCGTTGCCGACGACAAACAACGCCACGGCGAACATCAGCCGTTCGGTGCGGCTGAAACGGTGCTCCCCTGCCAGCAAGCCTTTACAGATTTTGTTAATCCACGGCAGACCGCCGCCGATGGCGGAACCGAACACCAGCGAGGCGAGATGGTCATATTGCCGCGTCCAGTATTCGGGCGGAATCACCCCCAACAGCAATGAAAGCACGCCCGATACGGCAGGTACGGCCACAGGAACTTTTTTATCCATTTATTCGACATTTGCATTTTTTCAACCGGCCGATTTTCAGACGGCCTTGATTTTAGCGGAAACTGACGCAGTTGGGGAGACAGTTGCAGCATACTGTTCCGCCTATGTTCCGACACAGCGGCCTGCCGTTCAAATCCCGCAAGGCCGTCTGAAAATCGTGGAAATCCATCTGTTCGGAACCGAAACGCGCCAAATGTTCGGTGTCCTGCTGGCAGTCAATCAGTTGTACGCCGCGTTCGGCCAGATACGGTACAGCGCAGGCAAACGCGATTTTGCTCGCGTCGGGCGCGAGGGCGAACATGGATTCGCCGTAAAACACGCTGCCGATTTGTACGCCGTAAAAGCCGCCTGCGAGTTTCAGGCGGCCTTGTTCGTCGGGATACCAACATTCAAACGAATGCGCATGACCCGATTCGTGCAGGCGCGTATAGGCCGTCTGAAATTCGGGCACAATCCATGTGCCGTCCTGCCCGGGGCGCGGTACGGCGGCGCAATGGGCAATCACTTTACCGAACGTTTGGTCGGCGGTAACGCGGTAAGGCTTGTTGCGCAAGGTTTTCGCCAGCGATTTACCGATATGCAGTTTTTCGGGGAACAACACCGTGCGCGGCGCGGTGGCAAACCAGTAAAACAGTCCGTTTTGCGAAAACCACGGGAAAATGCCGCTGCGGTAAGCCGACAGCAACCGCCCCCTGTCCAAATCCGCGCTCACGCCGACCAAGCCGTCGCAATGTTCCAGCGCGTAATCGGGATTGGGAAAACGGTAATCTTGCGGCGGTAAAAAGGGAATGTTCATTTTTCCTGTTTCCAAAAAATTTCAGACGGCCTCAAATCATCTGAGGCCGTCTGAAAAGTCAATCCCGCAATCAACGCTTGTTTTTCGCTTGGCAGTCGGCGCAAATGCCGTACATATATAAGGCATGGTCGACGATACGGTAGCCGTTTTCTTCGGCGATTTTGTCTTGCAGCGCTTCGATTTCGGGGTTGTGAAACTCGGTCACGGTGCCGCATTTGACGCAGACGATGTGGTCGTGGTGGTCGCCCTTGTCGAGTTCGTAAACCGCTTTGCCGGTTTCGAAATGGTGGCGCTGCAAAATGCCGGCCTGTTCAAACTGGGTCAGCACGCGGTAGATGGTGGCGACGCCGATTTCGATACCCTCCTCCAGCAGAATGCGGTAAACGTCTTCCGCGCTCAGATGCTCTTCGGCATGGGTTTCAAACAGGTCTAAAATTTTCAAACGCGGGCCGGTTACTTTCAATCCGCTGTCTTTCAGTTGCGCAATATTGCTGAATTTTTCCATAGTATTCAATACCCCCTGTGGTGTAATAACCGTTATAATACGCACTTTCCGCCCGATTGCCCACCTGCGCCCATAAAGGTTTTCTATAACCGTTTCAGGCCGTCTGAAAAGAATCGGGTTGAAATGATTTCTAAAGATACGATTATCGTTTGCTTTTCGAAGATATTCAAGCGACGATGCCTTCGACACACTCAAAGAAAGGTCCAACCGTGAATAAAACCCTATGTTTCGCCCTTGCCGCCCTGTTGGGGCTGGCTGCGTGCAGTGCCGAGCGCGTTTCTCTTTTTCCTTCGTATAAACTGAAAGTGGTGCAGGGCAATGAATTGGATCCGCGCGCCGTCGTATCTTTGCAGCCGGGCATGAGCCGCGATCAAGTGCAGCTTCTGCTGGGTACGCCGCTGTTGCGCGATGCGTTTCACGCCGACCGTTGGGACTACACATTTAATACAGGCCGCAACGGCGTGATTAAAGAGCAGCGCAACCTGACGCTGTATTTCCAAAACAACCAACTGGTCAAAGCCGAGGGCGATGCGATTGCCAAAGCCATCGAAATGTTGAAAGCCGCACAGGCGCAGCAGCCGCAGGTTCAGCCGGCGCAACCCGGCGCAGCTTACGTTCCAATCCAAAAATAATTGAGGAAACAAAATGGGCGCATTGAAAATTGCCGTCGCCGGCGCAAACGGCCGCATGGGGCGCGTTTTGGTTCAGGCTATCGATCAACATCCCGACACCGTATTAAGCGGTGCGCTCGAGCATTCGGGTTCGGACGCGCTGGGCTTGGATGCGGGCTTCGCGTTGGGCTTGAAAACAGGCGTCGCCATCAGCGACGATATGGATGCGGTTTTGGCGCAAAGCGACGTATTGATTGACTTTACCCGTCCCGAGCCGACCCTGAACCACCTGCAAAAATGCGTGGAACAAAGCGTCAACATCATCATCGGCACCACCGGTTTCGACGACGCGGGCAAAGCCGCGATTAAAGCCGCAGGCGAAAAAGTCGGCGTGGTCTTCGCCGCCAATTTCAGCGTCGGCGTGAACCTAACGTTCCACATCCTCGACACCGTTGCCCGCGTATTGAACGAAGGTTACGACATCGAAATCATCGAAGGCCACCACCGCCACAAAGTCGATGCCCCCAGCGGCACCGCGCTGCGCATGGGCGAAGTGATTGCCGACGCGCTCGGCCGCGATTTGAAAGAATGCGCCGTTTACGGCCGCGAAGGCCACACCGGCGCGCGCGACCCGAAAACCATCGGTTTTGCCACCGTGCGGGCGGGCGACATCGTCGGCGACCACACCGCGCTGTTCGCCACCGACGGCGAGCGCGTGGAAATCACCCACAAAGCCTCCAGCCGCATGACTTTCGCCGCCGGCGCCGTCCGCGCCGCCGTGTGGGCTGCGGGCAAAAAAGGTTTATTCGATATGCAGGACGTTTTGGGACTGCGCAACTGACCGCCGCGCGGCTTGGAACCTTGAGGCCGTCTGAAAAAGGTTTGCCGGAATGCAGACGGTTTTCAGACGGCCTTTTGCTTTTTTATATATTCGGCCGTCGTAAAACAACTGAAACGGCAGCCTGCCGTAGGTCGGGCACTTTTGCCCGACAAACTGCCGGTATGCGCCAACGGTAATTCGGAATATCCGCCGATGCCGGGCAAAAGTGCCCGACCTACGGCTTGGTTTTCAGATAATTCGCGGCACACAAAAGGCCGTCTGAAAACAGCGGCTTACCCCGTTTTTCCCAAACATCTATAACACGGTAATTTTCAGACGGCCTGTCACACCGCACCGACAATAAAACAAAACGAAACCCATCATGACCGATACCCAAACCAGCACATTCAAACAAATCTTCTCACGGCGGATGCTCATCTGCATCTTTACCGGTTTTACTTCCGGCCTGCCGCTGTATTTCCTCATCAACCTCATTCCCGCGTGGCTGCGCAGCGAACACATCGACCTCAAAACCATCGGCCTGTTCGCCCTCATCGGCCTGCCGTTTACCTGGAAATTCGTCTGGTCGCCCGTGATGGACGCCGTGCGCCTGCCCTTTCTCGGACGGCGGCGCGGCTGGATGCTCGTCACCCAAATCGGCCTCTTGGCCTCGCTCGCGGCCTACGCATTCCTCAATCCGCACCAACACATGGCCGTGATTATGGGTTTGTCGCTGGTCGTCGCCTTTTTCTCGGCCAGCCAAGACATCGTGCTTGATGCGTTCCGCCGCGAAATCCTGCCCGACAGCGAACTCGGTTTGGGCAACGCCATCCACGTCAACGCCTACCGCGTCGCCGCGCTCGTGCCCGGTTCGCTCAGCCTGATTCTCGCCGACATCATGCCCTGGCAGAATGTTTTCCTTATTACCGCGCTGTTCATGATTCCCGGCCTGCTGATGACCCTGTTCCTCGCCCGCGAACCCGAACTGCCGTCCAAAGCCCCGCGCACATTCGCCCAAACCGTCGTCGAGCCGTTTCACGAATTTTTCACCCGCAAAGGCGTGAAGCAGGCGCTGATGGTGTTGGCGTTTATTTTCTTCTACAAACTCGGCGACAGCATGGCCACCGCGCTGGCCACGCCGTTTTACCTCGACATGGGCTTCAGCAAAACCGACATCGGCCTGATTGCCAAAAACGCCGGTCTCTGGCCGGCCGTCATCTTCGGCATCATCGGCGGCATCTGGATGCTCAAACTCGGCATCAACAAATCCCTGTGGCTGTTCGGCCTCGTCCAATGGGCGACCATTTTGGGCTTTGCCTGGCTCGCAAGCTACGGCCATTTCGACACCGTCGGTCTCAACGAACGCCTGCTGCTCGCCGTCGTCATCGGCGCCGAAGCCATAGGCGTCGGCTTGGGCACAGCCGCTTTCGTCGCCTACATGGCGCGCGAAACCAACCCCGCATTTACCGCCACCCAGCTTGCGCTGTTTACCAGCCTCTCCGCCGTTCCCCGCACCTTCATCAACGCCACTACCGGCTTTTTGATCGAAAAACTGGGCTACGTCGATTTCTTCTGGCTCTGCTTCGCGCTGGGTGTTCCCGGAATGCTGCTGCTGTTCAAAGTCGCCCCGTGGCACGGCGGCAAAACCGGGCAGAAGCCTGCAATGCAGCAACAATAATCAGGAAAAGAAAAGGCCGTCTGAATATTTCAGACGGCCTTTTGCTTGCGGCAAACGCCGGTCAGCGGATGTTTACATAGCTGCCCGAATGCAGCTCGCGCAGGAGGTTGCCTGTGGCCTGTTGGGCTTTCTGCTGGGCGATGTATTGGCGCACGGCATTGCGTTGGCGCTCTTCGGGCATACCCGCGTCGCGCACGTTGTTGAGTTTAATGATGTGCCAGCCGAACTGGGTGCGCACGGGGGCGCTGATTTGGCCGGGTTTGAGTTTGTGGACGGCGTCTTCAAATTGGGGAACCATCATGCCGTCTGAAAACCAGCCCAAATCACCGCCGTTGGCTGCGCTGCCGTCCTGCGAATACCGGCGTGCCAAAGCGGCGAAGTCGGTACCGCCGCGGGCTTGTTTGAGAATTTTGCGGATGCTGCTTTCGGCGGCTTTGGCAGCGTTGTCGTTATCGGCTTTGAGCAGGATGTGTTGGGCGCTGTATTGGCGGATCGGCTCGCCGGCGGGGAGTTGGACGCCCTGCTGTTTGGCGCGGGCGATGAAACTGTCGATCTCGCCGTCGCTGACTTGGCTGTTCTGCAAAATGGCCTGCTGGCGGACTTTGGCCATGATGATGCCGTCGGCAACTTCGCGGCGGGCGGCTTTGCCGGCGTTTTTCAGCGCGGGATTGGCAGCAACGGCAGCGTCGATTTCAGCTTCGCTGGCTTGGATGTTGCGGCGTTTGCCGGCTTGGATAATCAGGGATTGGTTAACGAGCTGTCCGAGTACCTGTCGGCGCAGTTCGGCTTCGCTTGTGCCTTTGGGGGCGCTTTTGCGGGCTTGGGCGACGGCGCGGGAGAGTTCGCGCAGGGTGATGACGTCATTGCCGGCGACGGCGGCGATGCCGTCTGAAAGTTTGACCTCGGCGGCTTGGAGGTTAAACGACAAGGCCAGTAAGGCGGCGGGAATCAGGGGTTTGAAATTCATGGTTTGACTACCTCGTTGGTTTTGCTGTAACCCGGAATACCCAGGCGGAGCTGTTCATACGGATTTTTACCGAAATTGCTCAGGTTTTTAAACTGGAGATTGAAGAATACCGCATTTTTACTGCTGTTTTCGCCGGTAACGTAGTGCTGGCCGACGACGCTGGCGCTCCAGCAGCCGCAGCCGCTTTTGTATTCGACGCCGGCAAGGATTTCGAGCGGTTTGCGGGCTTCGATTTCGTAGTTGTAACGGGCGATGCCGTACAGGTTTTTGGTCAGCGGCCATTGGGCGGCAAGATCGATTTGGTTGAGCTTGTCGTAGCGGTATTGGCCGTTGTCCTGCAGGTAGATTTGGGTGTTGCGGTTGTATTTGTAGCGCGCGCTCAAGACTTTGCCGGGCTCGGGATTGTAGCGGATGCCGGCGGAGTAGCTTTCGGCGCGGTTTTGGTTTTGGTTGTAGTGGATGTCGAAATCGGTGTAAACGCTGTCGGTTATGTTGCCGCTTGCGAATGCCACCCAGTCGGAACTGCTGCGTTTTTCGCTGCCGACGGTACCGTCGAGGGCGACGCTGTCATTGGTGAAATAGAATTTCTGGCCGATGCCGGCGCGGAACAGCTCTTTACCGGTGGTCGGATTCAGGATGCGGCTCTGAAGCGCGGTGGAAAGGCTGTTGGCGGCATTGATGCGGTCGTTGCCGGAAAACAGGTTTTCGCGGAAAAGCTGGGCGTAGGTAAAGCTGTTTTCGGAAGTGTCGAAGTTGGGCAGGTCGTTTTGCGACTTGGTCGGGATGTAGTTGTAAAACAGGCGCGGCTCGAGGGTTTGGATGTAGTCGCGCCCGAACAGGCCGGTGTTGCGCTCGAAAGTCATGCCGGTATCGACGTTAAATATCGGCAGGGTCACGCCTGCGGTGCGGCTGTTTTGGCCGTTGAAGCTGTCGAGGTTGTAATGGGCGGCATGAACGCCGATTTTCGGGCGGATGTAACCCCATTGGTTGTGGAAATCCCATTTTACGCTGGGGTAGAGTATGGTGCGGCTGCCGCTTTGTTTGGCATCGTGGTCGAAGCGGGTAAACTGGCCGAACACGTTGACTTGGGCGTTGCCGATGTTTTTCTGCCAACGGCCGCTTAAGCGCGGCAGAATGGCGTACGGCTCGTCTTTGTAGCCGTTTTCGCTGGCGAGGGTTTGGTATTTCTGCGCCGTGAGTGCGCCGTCGAAACGGCCGCCCCAAACCTTATTACCGTAGTTCAGCCAGGCTTGGCGGTTAAGGTTGACGTTGTCGGCGATGTCGTTACGGCCGTAGAAATCGCGGTAGTAGGCATCGTCGGAAACTTGGTTGAAGTCGATGCCGCCGCTGAGTTTGTCGGTAAACTGCTGGTTGTGTTTGAATTTGGCGTGATAGCGGTTGTTTTCTTCGCTTTTTTTGTCGTGCGGCATCCAAGTGCCTTCGACCTGGCCGTTGTATTTCGGCTGGAGGTAGCGGAACTGGCCGCTGAGGCGTACGCCGCGTCCGCTGATGATACCCGGCGTAATCGTGGCATCGTAATTCGGCGCGAGGTTCATATAATACGGCAGGTCTAATTCGAGGCCGTCTGAACCGCTGGCGATGTTGGGCATCAAAAGGCCGCTTTTGCGGTTGCCGTTAATCGGGAAATCCGCCCACGGCGTGTATAAAACAGGGACGCCGCCGAACACCAGCGAAGCGTGTTTGGCCACGCCGATACCGGTATTTTCGTCGGCCTCGATGCTTTTGGCTTTGATATACCAGCTCGCATCGCCCGGTTCGCAAGTATTGAATTTGGTATTGATGAGGTTGTAGAGGCCGCTGCCCTTCATCTCGGCCTTTTCGCTCACGCTCTGCAAACGGCGGCCTTCGCGCTCGGTTGCCATGCGCACGTTTTCGGTTGTGCCCGTGCGGTCGGTGAGGTTGTAGGTGATTTTGTCGCCGCCGGCAAACGAGCCGTCGCGGAATAGGATGAACTTATCGCCCGCGGTCACGGTATTGGCCTGCTGGTCGTAGATTGCCCATTCGGAATTGAGCACATCCTGATTGCGCTCGACCACCACATCGCCGCGCGCTTTGACGCCGACTTTGTTCTGCCCTTCCACGCTGTCGGCGGTCAGGCGGGTATAGTCGGCGGGAACGGCGTCTTCGCCGCTGCGGCGCACTTCGGGCGCAAACTGCTTGGCGGCGGGGCTGGCGGCGCGTTTTTCTTCCGTACAAAACAGGCAGGTATTGCCCAGCGACAATTCTTCCGCGCTTTGGCCGTCTGAATTTTTTACCGCATTCTGCGGCGGCGCTTCAATCGGCACATAATCGGCAGGATCGGGTACAAACCCGCCCGGAGTCTGGGCAGCCGCCGCCGTACTGAAGGCAACGCTCAGCGCGAAGACCAAAGGTTTGGGAGAAAATAAACGAGCCAAAGTTGCCCCTCAAATCGGTTTTGCCAGTTAGAATAGCGTTTATTTTAACCTGAAAATCTGAAAAACCGCTATGCAACGACAAACCGAATTACAAGACTGGCTGGAAACCGTTTACCCCGACCGCTCCTTTACATTGAGCTTCGCCGCCGCCGACGCCGACTTCCGACGCTACTTCCGCGCGGCATTTTCAGACGGCAGCACCGTCGTCTGCATGGACGCGCCGCCTGAAAAAATGAGCGTCGCCCCTTACCTAAAAGTGCAAAAACTTTTCAATATGGTAAACGTTCCGCAAGTGCTTCATGTTGACGAAAACAAAGGCTTTATGGTGTTGAACGACTTGGGCAGCACCACCTTCCTCGCCGCCATGAATCAGGAAACTTCCGAAGCCGCCCACAAAGCCCTGCTGCTCGAAGCCGTCGCCGAACTCGTCGAATTGCAGAAAGCCAGCCGCGCGGGCGACCTGCCCGAATACGACCGCGAAGTCATGCTGCGCGAAATCAACCTCTTCCCCGAATGGTTCGTCGCCAAAGAGCTCGGCAAAGAACTGACCTACAAACAGCGCCAACTCTGGCAGCAAACCGTCGATACCCTGCTGCCGCCCCTGTTGGAACAGCCCAAAGTGTATGTACACCGCGATTTCATCGTGCGCAACCTGATGCTGCAAAACGGCCGCCCGGGCGTGTTGGATTTCCAAGACGCGCTCTACGGCCCCGTATCCTACGACCTCGTATCCCTGCTGCGCGACGCCTTTATCGAATGGGAAGAAGAATTCGTTTTGGATCTGGTCATCCGCTACTGGGAACAAGCCCGCGCCGCCGGCCTGCCCGTACCCGAGCAGTTCGACGAATTCTACCGCTGGTTCGAATGGATGGGCGTACAACGCCATCTGAAAGTCGCCGGCATCTTCGCCCGCCTCTACTACCGCGACGGCAAAGACAAATACCGCCCCGAAATCCCGCGCTTCCTCAACTACCTGCGCCGCGCCTCCCGCCGCTACGTCGAACTGGCACCGCTTTATGCGCTCTTGGTCGAACTGGTCGGCGACGAAGAATTGGAAACAGGATTTACGTTTTGATTTGAAACCGCTCGGAAAAGCCCCGGTATCCGCCCCGCAACGGCATACGGATACCGTACCGGGCGGCGCAGGCAAGGCCGTCTGAAAACGGGCAGACTCTATATATTCAGCAGTACGGCAATCCGCACTCCGCCAAACAAGGGATTCCCATGCGCCACGAAGCCGATTATCTGGAAATGCGGGAGCATTTTCTTTACGTTCCCTATTTCAACCATACGCGCCGCGTGCGCGTTCTGCTGCCCAAAGACTACCGCAGCACCGATGCGCACTACCCCGCCGTTTATATGCACGACGGGCAGAATGTGTTTTACAGCCGCGAATCCTACTCCGGCCATTCTTGGAAAATCATCCCCACCCTCAAACACTACCGCGACCTGCCCGGCCTGATTATCGTCGGCATCGACAACGCCGGCGCGCAGCGGCTTGACGAATACGGCCCGTGGCAGACCGATACCGGTTCGCACGAGTTCAAATCCGTCGGCGGGCTGGGCGCGGAATACGGGCGATGGGTCGTCGAAACGGTCAAACCCTTTATCGACAGCCATTACCGCACCCGCCCCGACCGCGCCGACACCCTGCTCGCGGGCAGCTCGATGGGCGGCATCATCACCGCTTACATGGGCGCGGCCTATCCCGAAGTGTTCGGCCGGCTCGGCATATTCTCGCTGGCCTCGTGGTTCAGCGAACCCGGCTTCCAAGCCTTCGTCCACCACCACGCGCTCAACCCCGAAAGCCGCGTGTTTATCCAAGTCGGCACCAACGAGGGCGACGACGTCGATTCCAAATTCATTTCCGACATGCCGCAGGCCTACATCGACTGCACCCTGCGCTACTATCAGGCGCTCCTGCGCACCGGCCACCCGCTCGACAACATCTGCCTGAAAATCATGGCGCGGGAAATCCATCACGAACGCTACTGGGCGGAACATTTCGCCGAATTTCTGCATTTTTCGCTGCTTGAGGCGTAAACAAAGCAAAGGCCGTCTGAAAACTAAACTTTCAGACGGCCTTTGCTCTTTTGCAAACTTCAAAACGGCTTCCAATCCAACCGCACCGTTTCAAATCATCCCCTGTTCTTCCAGCTTACTCAAAAAGTGCGGCATCATCACGCGCCACCATTCCCAGTCGTGATTGACATCGTGTCCCCAGAAATCAAACCATGCCTCGATGCCTTTGGCGCGGAACGCGTCTTGCAATCGGGCGGTGTCGGCGATGTGCCGCTCTTCCCACGCGCCCTGCCCGACGGCGACGATGTAGTGGTTGCGGCGGTAATGGTCGAGAAACCAATTGTCGTTTTGGTTCCAAAGGTAATCAATCGGCGAGTTGTAATACACGGCTTGGTCGCCGTGGAATTCGCCGCTGAAAAAACGCGCGTCGTACACGCCGCTCAAGGCGATGGCGGTGTCGAACAGGTCGGGATGGCGCAGAGCGAAATTAATGGTGTGAAACGCGCCCATGCTGCAACCCGTCGCCATCATTGCGCCGCCCCATTGCGCTTCGTGGCGGATGAGGGGAACGAGTTCGTTGATGATGTAGCGGTCGTAGGCGTTGTGCGCCTGCGCCATATCGTGCCCGCTTTTGCCCTTGGCGAGCCAGGATTCTTTGTCAATGGAATCGGGGGTGTAAAAACGCAGCAGGCCGCGTTCGATAAAGGATTTGCAGGCTTCGATCATACCGAAGGCGGCGTATTCGTTTTGGTTGCCGCCGGACGATGGGAAAACAACCACGGGCTTGCCGGCGTGGCCGTAAACGTTGAAATACATTTCGCGGCCGAGTTCGCCGCTCCAATGGCTGCGGTGTTCGATGTGCATGGGGGTTCCTTGTTTGAAACGGTTGGGCGGGGATGGGGTTTCAGACGGCCTCAAGTGTTTTAAGGCCGTCTGAAACCTTTCCGGCATTCGGATTTGTGAAACTTCTGCCGCCTGCGGTTTGAACAAACTTTTCAGACGGCCTGACGCTTTGCCCTCTCCCGCGGGAGAGGGAGCGCGTTTGTGATGGATTCGGCGTTTCAGACGGCCTCGGGCACTCAAAGGCCGTCTGAAACCTCAATACTTCGCCTGTGCAAACTGCACGATTTCGCGCATCTGTTCCAGCGTTTCGGTGCGGGCGAGGATGCCTTCTTCGCCCATCACTTTGGCAAACACACCGGGGACGTGTTGCACGCTGATGATGTTGGCGCCGTAGCGTTCGCAGACGGCCTGAATCGGGTTGACATAATGTTTGTTGGCCTTGCGCGCGATATAGACGACGTTCCACGGGCGGGTGATGTAGGTGCGGAACGCATTGTCTTTCACCACGTTGGCGTATTCGCGGAACACGTCGAAATCGTTGGCGTAGTTCCACATATCGACGGTCAGGCCGCCGGGCGGGCGGCAGTTGATTTCCAGCGGCAGAAGCTCGCCCGATTTGGTGCGGAAGAATTCGAAGTGGAAAAACCGCTCGCGCACGTTAAACGCGGCGACGCATTGTTCGCCAAGCGTAACAAGGTCGTCTGAAATTTCGCGCGGCACATAATAAAACATGTCGTTGTCCGCCGATACGGTGTCCAAAACGGCTTCGGAATATTCCAAACCCGCGTAAAACACGATGTTGCCGTCGCGGTCGGTCAGGCCGTCGAAGGTGACGATGTCGCCCTCGATAAATTCTTCCATGATGTATTCGACGCCGGGCGTGCGGTAGCCGAAAAAGGCTTCCAGCTCTTCGGGCGATTTGATTTTGTAGGTATCGCTCGCGCCCACGCCGGAATTGGGTTTGACAATCACGGGGCAGCCCAAATCCGCGGCCAGCGCGCGCGCATCGTCGTCGCTGTGGAACACGCGTCCCTGCGCGACTTTCAGGCCGGCGTTTCGGAACACTTCCTTCATCTGCGCTTTGGTTTTGATGGCGCGCATATCGTCGTTTTTGTAGCCGAAGACGTTGAAATCGGTGCGCAGTTTGGCGTCCAGTTCGAGCCAGTGTTCGTTGTGCGATTCGATGCGGCCGATACGGCCGTATTTGTGCGCAAAATAGGCAACGGCACGGTAAACCTGATCGTAGTCGTACATATTGTCCACGCGGTAATATTCGGTCAGCGAGTTGCGCAGCGTGCCGCTCAGCGATTCGTAAGGCGCATCGGCAATGCCCAACGTATTGAACCCGTTTTCGCGCAAACGCACGGCAAAAGTTTCAAAATTGGTCGGGAAATGGGGGGAAATCATGACAAAATTCAAGGGATTTGACATGGCAGTTCCATTTTCTGAGAGTGGAAATTGTCAACATTATACCGTGATTGGAAACGGCGGCACGGGCGTTTTCACGGCGGATTGCGCGGGATCAAGTTTTGAATGGGAAGGCCGTCTGAAAACCCCTGCGCAGTTCCCGCAGGAATTTCAGACGGCCTGAAGTAAAGCGTTTCAAAAACCTTCCATCCTTACAGATAGAATTTCTCCAACACTTTCAAATTATCGTCCAATTTATACACCAGCGGCTGGCCGGTCGGGATTTCCAAGCCCATGATGTCGGCGTCGGAAATGCCTTCGATGTGTTTCGCCAGCGCGCGCAGGGAATTGCCGTGTGCCGCGACCAGAACGCGTTTGCCGCTCAAAATCGCGGGGGCGATTTGGTCTTCCCAGAAAGGCAAAACGCGCTCGAGGGTGACTTTCAGGTTTTCGCCGTCGGGTACGACATCGCTGGGCAGGTGCGCATAACGGCGGTCGTTGTGTGCCGAAAATTCGTCTTTCGGATCGAGCAGCGGCGGCAGGACGTCGTAGCTGCGGCGCCAGATACGGACTTGCTCGTCACCGTATTTTTCGGCGGTCTGTTTTTTGTCCAAACCCTGAAGCTGGCCGTAATGGCGCTCGTTCAGGCGCCAGCTTTTGATTTGAGGCACGAAAAGCTGGTCGCTTTCTTCCAAAACGATGTTGCAGGTTTTAATCGCGCGGGTTAATACGGAAGTGAACGCAATGTCGAATTCGTAGCCTTTTTCTTTCAGCTTTTTGCCCGCCGCCGCGGCTTCCGCCAAGCCCTGTTCGCTCAGCTTCACGTCGCGCCAGCCGGTAAACAGGTTTTTCGCGTTCCATTCGCTTTGTCCGTGACGGATAAATACCAATTCCATGTTTCTGCTCCTTTGGTGAAAATTTTCGGAACGAAATTTATAACACATTTTCGGCCTTCATACCGCTACAACACGCAGCAATTTGACCTGACCCGGTTTTCAGACGGCCTGATGCGGGTTTATACTTTTAGCTGTCTTTAACTGATTAACGGAGAAGCTCATGGACAAATCCGCCAAAGCATTTGAAACCGAAGAAAAAGGCGTGGGCAAATGCCCCGACTGTTCGGTCGAAGTCGGCACGGTATTGGACGGCGAAGACTGCGCGCTCGACATCGTGCAGACCTACGAAACCGAGGCGCTGGCGCAGGAAGCCCTCGCCCGCTACACCGCCAAAGCGCGCGAAGTGGAAAGCGAACCCTGCAAAATCGACAGCAGCATCACGCCGGCAGACGGCGGCTTCGAGCTGAAAATGCACCTGCTGTTCTGCTGTCAAACCGAAAAAGTGATTTTTCAGTTGAAACTGCGCTGAAACGTTTGGCTGAGGCCGTCTGAAATATTCTGATGCTTGGTTTGGTTGAGCCTGCCAATCATCGGAAGGTTTCAGACGGCCTGACTGTATCTGTTGCGCCCGCCCGCCGATACGCCTGAAAAAACGTGTTTTTCATATGCCGGTACAGGGTAACGCGGTAAAATGCCGTGCTGCATAGTCAACTGCGTAAGTTTGCAGGCTGTTTTCAGACCGTCTGAACGGTTCGGAAGCAGCCAGACTGTTTGAAAACCGTCTGCAACGTCAAACACCCCGACGTCATCTCCGCATGCGCAGGAATGACGGATTTATAAGCGTTTCAGACGGCCTTCAAGCAATTTTCAGTATTTTGCAGAGGCCTCAGGCCGTCTGAAAAAAACCGCCCCAAAAAACATTAAAAAAAACCCAAAACACATTACCGTCATGCCCCAACCGTCCCCCTACCCTTTCCTCACCCAGCCCCCGCCGCCGAAAACCGCGCTGACGGTGCTCGCGGCGCTGCTGTTTGCCTCCCTGCCGCTGCTTTTCTCGCTGCCGCCCGTGATTACCCTGCTGTTTGCCGCGCTGATGCTGATACGCGGCGCGTTGCTGTTTGCGGGCATCGGCAAACTGCCCGCGCTGCCGAACGCGGCTTTGGCGCTGATGGCGGGCGCGTTGGTTTGGACTCAGCTCGGCACGGTGTTCGGACGCGAAGGCGGGGTGGCTTTTCTGCTGCTGATGGTGGTGATCAAGGCGTTTGAAAGCGGTTCGCGGCGCGATTGGAACGTTTTGCTATTGGCGATGCTGTTTCTTATCGGTTCGACGGTTTTGCTCGACCAGAGCCTGTTTGTCGGCGTGTGGCTGCTGTTTGCGCTGCTGTTTGTCAGCGTCTGTCTTGCCGTGTCAAACGGTTTGGACAGGCGCGAGGCGTTGCGCTTCAGCTTGGTTTCGCTGGCGATGACGCTGCCGCTGGCGGCGGTTTTGTTCGTCGGCGTGCCGCGTATGGACGAGCCGTTGTGGCGCATTCCGCAAAGCGCGCAGGCGCAGGCGAAGACCGGGCTTTCCGACACGCTTTCGCCCGGCAGCATCAGTAATCTGGTGCAGAGCAACGAATGGGTGGCGAACATCACGTTTTCAGACGGCCTCACGCCCGCGCCCGGCCAGCTTTACTGGCGCGCCATCGTAATGGATGAATTTGACGGCACGCGCTGGCTGGCCGCGCCGCCGTTTGCCCGAGACGGCGCACAGCCGCCGCGCGGACAAACCGTTTCCTATCAAATGATTATCCGCGACCAAAACGGCGCCCTGCCCACGCTCGACTATCCCGCGGGCGCGCTGCCGCAGGGCGTGGACAGGCGTTTGGGCGACACCGTCCGCGCCGGGCGCAGCCGTGAGGGTTTGCGCCGCCTCGACCTACAAGCCGTACTGACCGACACCCTGCCTCACGCCTTAAGCGAAGCCGAATACCGCCGCTACACGCGCCTGCCCGACAACAACCCGCAAACCCGCGCCCTTGCCGCCGTGCTCGCCAAGCCCGCCAACACCGAGTCGGAATACATTCAAAACGTGTTGAACCACTTCCGCAGCAAGGGTTTCCGCTACACCCTCCAACCGTCGCCGACCGCGGGAACCGACAGCATCGACCGCTTTATGTTCGACACCAAACAGGGCTTTTGCGAGCATTACGCGCAGAGTTTTACCGTCATGATGCGCGCCGCCGGCCTGCCCGCGCGGATTGTGACCGGCTATCTCGGCGCGGAATACAACGCGCAGGCGGGCTTCTGGCAGATCCGTTCGAAAGACGCCCACGCGTGGGCGGAAGTCTGGCTGCCGAGCAAACAGGCATGGCTGCGCATCGACCCCACCGCCGCCGTTTCCGGCGCGCGCGCGCAAGGCATCAGCCAAGCCCTGCCGCAAAGCGAACAGGCGCTGGTTTCAGACGGCAGCGCCTTATCCCAATGGCGTGACGCAGGGCAGTTTTACTGGCAGCAATGGGTCGTCAACTACGACCAAAGCCGCCAAAACAGCCTGTTTGCCGGCATGGGCTTGGGCGGTTTCAACCTCAAAACCCTGCTCCTCTTCCTCCCCGCCGCGCTGGGCTTGGCGCTGCTGCCGCTGCTGCGCTGGTGGCTGAAAAACCGCGAACGTGACGGCTTCCAAAGCGGCTTCATGCAGCTCAAACGCCGCCTGCTCGACGAATCCGACGAAACCCTCGCCGCCGTTACCCCCGCCGAACTGCGCCGCCGCCTCACCGAAAGCAGTTCCCCCAACCCCGCCATCGAGCGCCTGCTGCAAGACTACGAAACCCTGCGCTACGGCCCGAAACCCGCCGCCGCGCGGGAAGAACGGGCATGGTACCGCCGCGCGCGGAAAATTGCGCGGCGGTATCGGTAGAACTGGAAAGGCCGTCTGAAAACTCCGATGATGAAAAATCGAATTTCAGACGGCCTTTTCTTTCAGACGGCATTCCACCCAATAACGCTCCGCCGAAATCCCCAAGCGCACGTAGTCCACGTAGGTTGTGTTAGCGAGGCACGAGCGTAACACGACAAAACGACGGTAAAGTTTCAGACGGCCTTTGGGAATGAAACAAGGCCGTCTGAAAAAACGGGCGTGGCTGTGTCGTGTTACGTCCGCTTGAGACGACTAACACAACCTGCGCTTGTTGCTAATTTTGGCAAAGGCCTCCCCCTTGCTTAAACAAAAGGCCGTCTGAAATTTCAGACGGCCTTTCCGTTTTTCTCCAAAACCCAAACGCATCAAGCCAGCGGCGCGAGCAGTTTGGCAAACGCGTCTTCAAACTGTTTCAAACCGTCTTCCTGCAAACGCACGGCTAAGGCTTCGACGTCCACGCCGAGTTTGGCGGTTTCTTCGAGTTGGGCGAACGCGGCGTCGGTGTTTTCGGCCAGCGTGGCTTTGACGGTGCCGTGGTCGATGAAGGCTTTCAGGGTCGCGTCGGGAACGGTGTTGACCGTTTGTTGGCCGATGAGGCTGTCCACATAGAGGGTGTCGGGATAGGCAGGATTTTTCACGCCGGTCGATGCCCAGAGGAGCTGCACGGGATTCGCGCCTTTTCCGGCCAATGCGGCAAATTCGGCACCGCCGAAAAATTCCTGCCAGTCGCGGTAGGCGGCTTTGGCCAGCGCGATGGCGACTTTGCCTTGCAGGTGTTCGGGCAGGGTGGCGTCGAGCGCGCCGTCCACGCGGGAGATGAAGAAGCTGGCGACGACTTGGATTTTATCGACGCTCAAACCTGCGGCGGCGCGTTTGGCGATGCCGCGGGCGTAGGCGGCGTAGGCTTTCAGGGTTTGGGCGCGGGAAAACAGCAGGGTGAGGTTGATGGAGAGGCCGTCTGAAACCAATGTTTCCAGCGCTTCGATGCCTGCGTCGGTAGCAGGCACTTTAATCATCGCGTTTTTGCGGCCGATGGCGTCGTACAGGCGTTTGGCTTCGGCGATGGTGCCTGCGGCGTCTTTGGCGAGTTCGGGAGACACTTCGAGGCTGACGAAACCGGTTTTGCCGCCGGAGGATTCGTGTTCGGCCAGGCAGACGTCACAGGCGGCCTGAACGTCGGCTACGGCCATGATTTCGTAACGCGCTTTCGGGCTTAAATCCTTCTGTTTCAAAGCGGCCACTTCGTCGGCGTAAAGCGCGTCGCCCGCGAAGGCTTTCTGGAAAATGGCGGGATTGGAAGTCACGCCGCACACGCCCTGCTTGAGCATTTCGGCCAATTCGCCGCTCTGCACCAGCGAACGCGAGAGGTTGTCGAGCCAGATTTGTTGTCCCAATGCTTTAACGTCCGATAAAATAGTCATCTCTGAAATCCTTTATATTCATTTACATTCAAGGCCGTCTGAAAAAACGGGTAGATGCCGCCGATACTACCGCAAAACGGACGGATTGAACAGAAAAGCGCCGACGGGAGAACCGCACCATGAACCATTCCGAACAATACCTCGCTTGGGCAAGCGACGTTTTGCACACCGAAGCCGACGGCCTGCGCGAAATCGCCGCCGGACTTGACGAAAACTTCGTCCGCGCCGCCGACGCGCTGCTGCATTGCAAAGGCCGCGTCGTCATCACCGGCATGGGCAAATCCGGCCACATCGGCCGCAAAATGGCCGCAACAATGGCCTCGACCGGCACGCCCGCGTTTTTCGTCCACCCCGCCGAAGCCGCACACGGCGATTTGGGCATGATCGTCGATCACGACGTCGTCGTCGCCATTTCCAACTCGGGCGAAAGCGACGAAATCGCCGCCATCATCCCCGCACTCAAACGCAAAAACATCACCCTCGTCTGCATCACCGCCCGCCCCGAATCCACCATGGCGCGCCACGCCGACATCCACATTACCGCCGCCGTTTCCCAAGAAGCCTGCCCGCTCGGCCTCGCCCCCACCACCAGCACCACCGCCGTCATGGCCTTGGGCGATGCGCTCGCCGTCGTTTTACTGCGCGCACGCCGGTTCACCCCCGACGACTTCGCCCTCAGCCACCCCGCCGGCAGCCTCGGCAAACGCCTGCTTCTGCGCGTTGCCGACATCATGCACAGCGGCGACGCCCTGCCCGCCGTCGTCAGCGGCACGCTGCTCAAAGACGCCATCGTCTTCATGAGCGAGAAAGGACTGGGCATGCTCGCCGTTACCGGCCAAACAGGCCGTCTGAAAGGCATCCTGACCGACGGCGACCTGCGCCGCCTGTTCCAACAGCGCGACCACTTCGCCGGCCTGACCGTGGACGACATCATGCACCCCGACCCCAAAACCATCGCCGCCGACAAACTCGCCACCGAAGCGCTCAAACACATGCAGGAAAACCACGTCAACGGCCTCTTGGTTACGGATTCAGACGGCCTCCTGACCGGTGCGCTGAATATGCACGATTTGCTGATGGCGCGGATAGTGTAAGCCGTTTCAAACAGTAAGGCCGTCTGAAAACGCCCGCCGCGCATAATTTACATTTTCAGACGGCCTTTTATTTTCAACATGCTAAAATGCCGTCTGAAAACGCCTGCCAGCCGCAACCGTCTTAACCGCGCAGACAGGCCGTCTGAAAAGGAATCCCATGAACCCGCTCCCTCCCGAAATCCAAGCCCGCGCGGCGAAAATCAAGCTGTTGGTTCTCGACGTTGACGGCGTGCTGACCGACGGCCGCATCTATATCCGCGATACGGGCGAGGAAATCAAAGCCTTCCACACGCTCGACGGACACGGCCTGAAAATGCTCCAAGCAAGCGGCGTTCAGACGGCCATCATCACCGGCCGCGACGCCCCCTCCGTCGGCCTGCGCGTGAAACAGCTCGGTATCAACCACTATTTCAAAGGCATTCACGACAAACGTGCCGCCTACGCCGAATTGCGCGCGGCGGCGGGTGTGGAAGAAGACGAATGCGCGTTTGTCGGCGACGATGTGGTCGATCTACCCGTGATGGTGCGCTGCGGCCTGCCCGTTGCCGTGCCGCAGGCGCATTGGTTTGCGCGGCAACACGCGGTTTACGTTACCTCGCGCGACGCGGGCAAAGGCGCGGTGCGCGAAGTGTGCGATTTGATTATGCAGGCGCAGGGAACGCTTGAGCCTGCTTTAAACAGGTATATTGCATGAAAATCAGATGGCGCTACGGCCTGGCTTTTCCGCTGATTCTCTCCGTCGCGCTGGGCGGCCTTTCCGCCTGGCTCGGGCGCATCAGCGAAGTGGACATCGAAGAGGTGAAACTCAACCCGAAAGAGCCGCAATATAAGATGAACGGCATCGACGGGCGGCGTTTCGACGAGCAAGGCCGTCTGAAAGAACACACCACTTCCGCGCGGGCATGGCAGCTTCCCGAGCAGAAAGACGTGCATTTCGACGCGCCCAAGCTGCTGTTTTACCGCGACGGCAGCCTGCTGTATCAAGTTGTCGGCAAAGAAGCCGTTTACAATACCGCGGATAAAAAAGTTTCCTTCCGCCAAGATGTCGTGCTGACCAAAGAAGCCGAGGCCGACCGCCCCGCAGGCGTGTTGAAAACCGACTTCATTACCGTCGATACCGAAACCCGCGTTGCCAAAACCGATTCGCCCGTCCAATTCCAATACGGCGAATCTTCGGGTACCGCCGACGGCCTGACCTACGACCACCAAAAAGGTTTCCTGAACCTCCCATCACGAGTGAAAGCCACGATTTATGATGTCAAAAATCTTTAAAACCGCCGCCGTCGCCCTCCTTGCCGCCGCCGCACCCGCCTACGCGCTCGAAAGCGACCGCAACCAGCCGATTCAGATCGAAGCCGACCAGGGTTCGCTCGACCAAGCCAAACAGACCACCACCTTTACCGGCAACGTCATCATCAAACAAGGCACGCTGAACATCAACGCCGCCTCCGTAACCGTCTCGCGCAACGACAAAGGCCAGCAGTTTATGAAAGCCAACGGCTCGCCCGTCAAATTCAGCCAAGTACTCGACGACAACAAAGGCACGGTACACGGGCGCGGCAGCAACGTCGAATACGCCTCCTCCACCGGCCTCGTCGTCCTCACCGGCAACGCCCGCATCGAACGCGGCGGCGACGTCGCCGAAGGTGCTGTGATTACCTACAACATGAAAACCGAGATCTATACCATCGCCGGCAGCAAAAAAACCGGCAAAAAATCCGCCGCCAAATCCGGCCGCGTCAGCGTCGTGATCCAGCCGAGCAGCACGAAAAAACAGTAGGCCGGCGTTTGAGAGGCCGTCTGAAAATTCGACTACGCCCAGTGTAAGTGTTTCGACTGCGCTCAGCGACCGAATTCATATCGACGTCATTTTCCCCAAAAAACCTCCCCCCCCAGACCAAAGACCCCCGCCATGACCGCAAACACCAGCCGCCTCATCGTCCAAAACCTGCAAAAAAGTTTTAAAAAACGCCAAGTCGTCAAAAACTTCTCGCTCGAAATCGAAAGCGGCGAAGTCATCGGCCTCTTGGGCCCAAACGGCGCAGGCAAAACCACCAGTTTCTACATGATTGTCGGCCTGATTGCCGCCGACGCCGGCAGCGTCATGCTCGACGGCCAAGAGCTGCGCCACCTGCCCATCCACGAACGCGCCCGCCTCGGCGTCGGCTACCTGCCGCAGGAAGCCTCGATTTTCCGCAAGATGACCGTCGAACAAAACATCCGCGCCATCCTCGAAATCCGCCTCAAAGACAAAAGCGCGATTGACGCCGAAGTCGAAAAACTGCTCGCCGACCTCAACATCGAACGCCTGCGCCACAACCCCGCCCCGTCGCTTTCCGGCGGCGAACGCCGTCGCGTCGAAATCGCCCGCGTCCTCGCCATGCAGCCGCGTTTCATCCTGCTGGACGAACCCTTCGCCGGCGTCGATCCCATCGCCGTCATCGACATCCAGAAAATCATCGAGTTTCTCAAAACGCGAGGCATCGGTGTGCTGATTACCGACCACAACGTGCGCGAAACCCTCAGTATCTGCGACCGAGCCTACATCATCAGCGACGGCACCGTCCTCGCCTCGGGCAAACCGCAAGAGCTGGTGGAAAACGAACAAGTCCGCTCGGTTTATTTGGGCGAAAACTTCAAATACTGACCCGCAGGCTCAAACCGTCGGGTTCAAACAGAAAAAGGCCGTCTGAAAATTTCAGGCGGCCTTTTTCTGCGCCGAATCCCAAACCCTTGATGTAGGTCGGATACCTGTATCCGACACAGACTGACGTTTACGGATTGATTCCGCCATCCCTATGGTTTTGAATGATGTCGGATTCAAGAATCCGACCTGCATTCAGCTTTTCAGACACCCGCTTCTCAAACCGTACACATTTTTTAACAAATCTTCAAATAAGGCCGTCTGAAAATAGTCACCAAAATAATTTTATGGTAACTTAGCTTTCAGACGGCATGACTGCTTCCAACAATAAAAAACGCTTACTTCAAATATGACCAACCCCAATTACGGCTTAAAACTCAAACAGACGCAGCAGCTCAACCAAAAGCTGCAACAATCGCTGCGCGTTCTGCAGATGTCCGGCCTCGAAATCGAACGCGAAGTCGAAGACTGGTTACAGGAAAATCCCCTGCTCGAACGCCCCGAAGCAGAAGAATTTGCCGACTTCGAAAGCGAATCCCATGTTTCCGCCGCGCTGCCGCGCAACAACCAGATCGGCGGCGACGATGCCGAAGATGCCTGGCTCAACATCGCGGAAGAACAAGACTTTTCCGCCTATCTCCACGCCCAAGTCTGCGAACATCCGCTCTCGGAAAAAGAGGCGGCCCATGTTCACATCCTCATCGACTTTCTCGACGAACAGGGCTACTTTACCGAAACATTTGAAGACGTTATCGACAACACGCCGCTGGAATGGATGCTCGATGAAGACGATCTGCAAAACGCGCTCGACCTGTTGCAGACGTTCGATCCGCCCGGGGTGGCGGCGGCCAACCTGACCGAATCGCTCATCCTCCAGCTCATGCGCCTGCCCGCTTCGCCCGCGCGCCAGCTTGCCGCGCATCTGGTGCAGAGTTCGCTGGACGAATTGGGCAAAAACCGCGGGCAGAATATCCGCCGTTTTCAAAAGCTCTATCCGAACGCCGATGAGGAAACGGTTCAGACGGCCTTAGACCTCATCGCGTCGCTCAATCCCTACCCCGCCTATGGTTTCGCCTCCACCGAGCCGACAGCCTATATCCAGCCCGATGTGTGGGTTAAGGAAACCAAAGACGGCTGGAAAGTCAGCAGCAACGATGCGGCTTGGCCGAAAATCCGCCTCAATCGGGAATATTGCGAAATGTTCCGCGAAGACGGAGACGCATCGCCGGAATGGAAGGAAAAACTCAGCGAGGCGCGGCAGAAAATCGACAGTTTGGAACTGCGTAAAAACACGGTTTTACGCCTTGCGGAGTATATCGTTGAGAAGCAGGAAGACTTTTTCGTCTTCGGCGAAATCGGCCTCGCGCCCATGCTGCTCAAGGAAGCCGCCGCCGCACTGGGCGTGGCCGAAAGCACGGTTTCGCGCGCAGCTAATCAGAAATATTTAGCTTGCCCGCGCGGATTGTTTGCGTTACGCTATTTCTTCACACAGGCAGTCAGCACCGACAGCGACAACGAAGGCATCAGCCAAGGCGCAGTCAAAGCGGTCATTGCCCAAATCATCGAAAACGAAGACCCCGCTGCCCCGTATTCCGACGAAGCCCTCGTCGCGCGGCTGAAACAGCAAGGTGTGGAACTTGCCCGCCGCACCGTCGCCAAATACCGCGAATCGCTCGATATTCCGCCCGCACACAAACGCAAAATCCGTGCGCGGGATTAAATAGGCAGTATCCGTTCTCACTCACCAACCGAAGGAGTTTTACCATGAATCTGAAAATTACCGGTCTGAATTTCGACGTTACAGAAGCCATCAAAAACCATGTAACCGAGAAGCTCGAGCGCATCAACTGCCATGCCGCCAACGTGATTTCCGTAACCGTTACCCTTTCGGTGGAAAAAGTAAACCAAAAAGCCGAAGCCGATGTGCATCTGGCCGGTAAAGACCTCCACGTCGAAGCCGTCGAACAGGATATGTACGCCGCCATCAACGTATTGATGGACAAACTCGACCGCGCGGTGTTGAAACACAAAGAAAAAAGCGGCGATGTGCGCGGCAGCAAGCCGGAAGTTGTCGAAGAATAAGGCTTGAAAGGAAGCAAAAGGCCGTCTGAAAATTCAGACGGCCTTTTGGTTTTTATCCAAAATCCAAACGCATTAAGCCAGCCCGCGTAGGTCGTGTTAGAGAGGCACGATCGTAACACGACAAACCGGCAGTAAAGTTTGACGGCCTTTGGGAATGAAACAGAGGCCGTCTGAAAAAGTGGGCGTGGTTGTGTCGTGTTACGTCCGCTTGAGGTGGACGAACACGGCCTTGCTTAATCAGATTTAACCGCCGCACAAACCGGATTTAAATTTACGTTAAAGGCCGTCTGAAAACATATCGTCATTCAGGCGGCCTGCTAAAATTTCCAAACTCGGATAGCTTGATATTTCCCGCCTCAGCCCGATTTTAAAAGCCGACTTTTACACATTGAGAACACCATGAACATCCCGGAAATCCAAGCTGCATTGGAAGCAGTTGACATCCCGCAAACCGAACGGACGCTCGGCGGCGAAACAGCCATTAAATCCATCGAAGAGCGTTCAGACGGCCTCCACATCGCCCTGCAATTCAGCTATCCCGTCCGCCACATCGGCACCGAACTCGCCAACCGCGTTCAAGAAGCCGTTATCGCCTACACGGGCGACGCCTCGATTCATTTGGGCATCGAAACCGACATCGGCACGCACAAAGTCCAGCCCGGCGTCGCCACCATCAAAGGCGTGAAAAACATTATCGCCGTCGCCTCCGGCAAAGGCGGCGTCGGCAAATCGACCACCACCGCCAACCTCGCCACCGCGATGGCACGCATGGGCGCGCGCGTAGGCGTGCTCGATGCCGACCTATACGGCCCCAGCCAGCCCACCATGCTCGGCGTGGCCGACGGCAAGCCCGACCAGAAAAACCAAAAGCTGATTCCCGTCGAAGCCGACAGCGGCATCCAAGTTATGTCCATCGGTTTTCTCGTCGATACCGACCAAGCCGTCGTCTGGCGCGGCCCGATGTTGAGCCAGGCCTTGCAGCAGCTGCTGTTCCAAAGCGAATGGAACGACGTGGACTACCTCTTCATCGACCTGCCGCCGGGCACAGGCGACATCCAGCTCACGCTGTCGCAGAAAATCCCCGTGACCGGCTCCGTCGTCGTCACCACCCCGCAGGACATCGCCCTGATTGACGCGCGCAAAGCCGTGGATATGTTCCACAAAGTCAACATCCCGATTTTCGGCGTGTTGGAAAATATGTCGGTACACATCTGTTCCAACTGCGGCCACGCCGAAGCCATCTTCGGCAGCGAAGGCGGCAAAAACCTCGCCGGCCGTCTGAACGTGCCCCTGCTCGGCCAGCTCCCGCTCTCCCTGCCCGTGCGCGAAGCCATGGACAACGGCACCGCTCTGCAACTGCTCGACAACCACCCCGAAATCGAGCAAATCTACACCGCCGCCGCGTTCCAACTGGCGCTCTCCGTAGCCGACAAGGGCAAAGACTTCAGCAACAGATTCCCGAGAATTGTCGTAGAATAAAAGTTTGAACGGATTAAATCCCAAAGGCCGTCTGAAAACTTTGATTTTCGACGGCCTTTTTCATACTTCTAAAACCCACCTTCCCTCTATTTCCAGCACCTGAAACACAAAAGAAAAGAGCCCAAGCAATTTGCTTAGGCTCTCAATATCTGGTGGGTCGTGAGCGATTCGAACGCTCGACCAACGGATTAAAAGTCCATAATATAAAATATAACTGATTGTTTTTAAAAAAGAGTGAAGCCTGCAACTTCAATATAAAACAGTACAATTCAGGTACTTTCAGTCACAAATTTGGCACACAGTTTTAGTACATAGAAATAATGCAGAAGCAATATTTAAGCCCTTTGTTTGGAGGGCTTTAAATATTGCTTTTTTATTTTTTTCCAACAGGAGGTTGAATGAAGTATGTTTTGATGGCGATGATTTTTACCGCATCAGCGGCTCAGGCGGAAAGGCTTACCTTTCCGCAATATGCCGCTTTAGTCGAGAAATACGCAGCAGCCCAGCGTCTTGACCCGAACATGATTTGGGCGGTGATGGGACGGGAAAGCTCGGGAAACCCGAACGCCTTATCACACAAAAACGCACGCGGCCTGATGCAGGTGATTCCGCCGACGGCAGCGCGGATGGGCGTAAATCTGAAGCATCTGTATCAGCCTGAGCCGAATCTGATTGCCGGTACGCGTTATCTGCGTTTTTTGTGCAACCGTTATCCTGATAAAAATCACCCGACGGGGTGCAATATTGATTTGGTTTTGGCCGGATACAACGCCGGAGAAGGTGCTGTCGACAAATACCGTGGTATTCCGCCTTATGCCGAAACACGTGCGTATGTCAAAAACGTGAAATACCGCTACGCACGCCTGAGTAAGAATCCGTCTTTGATGACTGCTTCTTATGCTCCGCCCGTTAAGCCGTCTGTCAAACCGAAAATGGCTGTTGCCCAAGTAGAAATGGCCAAGGCTGTTCCGGTAGCCATGAAACGCCGGCATGAAGCGTGGGACGTGTTTCAAGAATTTTAAGTGTGGCCTTCGGGCTTTTTTTGTTGCCGCTTTATGCGGCTTTTTTTGTTTTTTTAAAGGAAAAAAATTATGATGAATCTCATCAAAAAGGCAGCAAATAACCATAAAGCTATTGCGGTAACTTTGTTGATTTCAGTCGCTCAGATTGCAATGGCAGATGGTTTTAGTGACGCAAATGGGGCGGCAACAAAATTTCGTACTGGGCTTTATACATTTGTCGGTATCTTGTTCAGTATTACTCTGTTATGGGCATTTTTTCAGGCGCGTGGCGGTCGTAAATCATGGCAAGATATTTTAGAAGAATGCTTATACATTGTTGGTGCGGGTGCTTCTATTGCGCTTGTAGCTTGGTTATTTGCAACAGGCGGTAAAATGAGCTTCTAACTCAAAAGGTTTCTCACATGCAAAGAGAAGACATTCATACCGAACATCATACATTTAATGCCTTGAGCCGTCAGGCAATGGTTTTGGGAATTCCGCTTCCTGCGGTGGCAGCTTGTGGATTTGCAGGTATGATGGCAGCTTTGGTGCTTATGCCCTTCCTTCAAGGAAGGGCTTTGTTTTTCCTGCTGCTGCCGCTGCCGTTTTTGGCATTCCTGCATACCATATGTGCCAACGATGACCAAGCTCTGCGGATTTACTTTTATGAAGTGAAGTATTTCCTACGCCGCCGCAATGCCAAAATGTTCAATGGCACCAATACCATTCTCGCCACGAAATTCGGGAGACAACACAGTGATTATCAGCGATTTTTTGAGCAACGCGCTAAAGGCGCAGCCCGCGCAGTCGGATTTTCTACCGAAAGTCTGCCAACACGTTACAAACAACATCGTTAACTACAAAACCGGCCATTTGGCTTTTGTTATCCGTATGGAAGGCTTGCCTTTCGACGGAGTGGACGACAAACATTTGTTCGCGTCATTTGTCGGTTTGCGTAACCTGCTGGCCGGCATGGGCAAAACATTGGGCAACCGTTTGGCAGTATGGGGGACGCTGCAACGTCAAAAAATCGTATTCGACCGCGAATACGGTTTTCAGACGGCCTTCACGCGCCAGTTTACCGACAAATACCTGAAGCGTTTCCAGGAAGCGGATTATTACGAAAACGTTTATCACTTGACGGTTTTGATTAAAACCGACTACTTGGATTCGGGTATCAAAGAAGCAGAAGAGCAGATTCAGATTCTGATGCGCTCGCTTGAGCCATACGATCCGTATCTGCTGACGGCCTATCAAAACGAAAACGGCGTGCCTTTTTCTGAAGTGTACAGTTTCTTCGGTAGCCTGATTAACGGCACATATGAAGAAATTCCGCTGTCTGCGGTGGATGCGTATCAGACCATTGCCGGTAGTAATCTGCATTTCGGTTCGGATTTGTGCGAAATCCGAACCCAAAGCGGTATGCGTAAATTTGCGCAGATGTTCGACTTGAAAGACTTTGGTTGTTAAATATCGTGCAAAACTGAGCCAGGGAAATGGGGAGTTGTGCTCCAAAAGTGAGCCACTCTCCGTTTGTTATAAACTGCTCCGCTTTATCACACAGCGGAGCCCAACCTGGATGTTATGTATGGAAACCATCGCAAAAGTGCACCGGCTTTTTCACCGGCAGAAACTCTCACAACGTGAAATCGCCAAACAACTCAAACTCTCCCGCAATACAGTCGCTAAATATCTGCAGCACGCCACCGTAGAACCCCCCGTCTACCGCAGAGAACAAACCCATTACCCCAAGCTCGGTCCTTTTCTTGACGCATTAGCCCAACAATTGCTCCAAGAAGCCAAACTGCCCAAACAGCAACACCTTTCCGCACGCCGGCATTTCGAACGCATCAAAGATGCCGGTTATACCGGACAGTACAGCGCCGTTGCCGCATTTATCCGCAAATTCCGTCAACAGCACCAACCCAAACCAGTTCCGGTCTTTATGGCTCAGGCTTTTGCTCCGGGTGATGCTTATCAGTTTGACTGGAGTATCGAAACCGTTTGTTTGGCCGGACAGACCGTCAAGGTGAATATCGCCCATTTCCGCTTATGCCACAGCAGGGCTTTTTTCATTTGTGCTTATCCCAATCAGAAAGCCGATATGTTGATGGATGCGCACAACCGCGCATTCGCTTTCTTCGGCGGCGTACCTACCCGCGGTATCTACGACAATATGAAGACCGCCGTTACCCGCATCGGCAAAGGTAAGGAGAGGGAATTTAACGCGCAGTTTTTACAGATGATGACCCATTTTCTCATTGAACCGGTTGCCTGTACCCCGGCTTCCGGCTGGGAGAAAGGGCAGGTCGAAAGGCAGATACGCTACCTACGTGAAAGATTGTTCAAACCGACTTTGGCTTTTGATTCCTTCACCTCTCTCAACGACTACCTGCAGCAGCAATGCCTACGGCTGATGCAGCAGCACAAACATCCCGAATACAGGCAGCCGGTTACCGACATATGGGAAAGGGAGAAGCATTCGTTGGCCGCTTTCCGTCCCTATCCGGCAGAACGTTTGGAGATACTCAAAGTCAGCAACCAGTCTTTGGTTACCGTCGAACGTCACCGTTACAGCGTACCGGTCGAATGGGCGGGCAATACGGTTAGGGCTTATATCGGCGCACAGACCGTCCGCTTTTGTAGCGATACCGACTGCATTGCCGAACATCCGCGCAGCTTTGTGAAGGACGGCATCAGCTATAACCCTTGGCATTTTTTGCCCTATCTGCAAAAGAAACCCGGCGCGTTAAGAGACGGCAGGGCTTTTATCGGCTGGGTGCTGCCGCCCGTCATAGAGCGACTGAAAGCCTGTTTGCTTAAACAGCCCAAAGGAGACAGGGTGATGGTCAAACTGCTGAACCTGATGGCCGAATACGATGCTGACTTGGCATTGACGGCGGCGGAATTGGCATTGGACGAAGGTATGCCGACACCGGAGGCGGTATTGAACATCATCAACCGTCTGAAAGAACCGCCTTCACCCCGTTTCCATATCAGGGACATCCCACTTACCGTCCCGCCGTCAGTTGATTGCAGCCGTTATGACCGCTTACTGAGTTTGTCGGGCAAACAAACGGATACGGTGAAGGAGAAACATCATGCAGCATGAACGTTTGGTTGGATTGCTGAAAGAATTGAAACTCGGTGCGATGGCGGAGCAATGGGATGAAATCGTAGTGGACGGCATCCGTCGCAAACGGGGTACGCTGGATATTCTGGAGCGGTTGTTGACTGCCGAACATATAGCCAAAACAGCAAGAAGCACCCAAAACCGGATTAGCCAGGCAAGGTTTCCGCAACACCGCAGTTTGGCCGACTTTGATTTTGAGCAGAGTTTGATACACCGTCCGGCCTTGGAACTGCTGTTGGGCGGGGGCTATATCAGACAAAAGCGTAATGTGGTGTTGGTAGGCGGACCGGGTACGGGTAAAACACACATTGCCACAGCACTGGGTATCGAAGCTGCGACACAAGGATTTAGGGTACGTTTTTGGAATGTACTGGACTTGGTCAACAAATTGGAAGCAGACAAAGACGAAGGCCGTCTGAAACTGACCGAACAGCAATGTCGGTACGATTTGTTGATTCTTGATGAGTTGGGGTATCTGCCGTTTAGTCAGAAAGGCGGTGCGCTGCTGTTTCATCTGATGAGTCAACTGCATGAAAGGACGAGTATTGTCATGACGACCAATTTGGCTTTTAGCGAATGGGTGAAGCTGTTTATGGATGAAAAGATGACGGGTGCTTTACTGGACCGCCTGACTTATTGCTGCGATATTTTTGAGACGGGCAATGATTCTTACCGGATGAAACACCGCTCATAGGGTGGCTCAATTTTAGACCACAACTGTGGCTCAGTTTTGGAATGGAATTGACACCTTGCGCGAACGTTATGCCAAAAACGGCATCGAGCCGGTACTGACGCGCGAGCAGGAGCGGCAGGCAGAGACCGCCAAGCCTGAGCAGGAAAAGACGCAGGCAAAACCTGAACAGGAGCAGGGAGAACGCGTCCATACCGAACCCGACCGCGAAATGCTGGCCGCCGCCGAGCGTTTGAAGGCGCAAAGCACCATGCCGTCTGAAAGCCAAGTCAACTCATCGCCGCGGGCCGATACCGACAACGATGTGCCGATTCACAGCCTCGGACAGGAAGAAGTGCCTGCCGAAGTCGTGCATCAAACCGACAACATGAAGGCTGCTGCTATGGATACACGTTTTGTATCGGCCAAAACCGTCTATACCGAAAAGGCCCAGAAACTCAGTAAAAACGAACAGAAGAAACTGGCGTTTTACGAACGCGGCGTGATGGACACGCTGCGCGGTTTGGAAGGCGGTACCCGCACCGACGCGCTGCGCAATTACTACGAGCATACGGCCAAGATGATGAAAGGCGGCAAACTGGGTTTGCCGCATCCGATTCAGATTCCTTCGCACACACAGACACCGGCAGGACAGAAACCGGCGCTCGAGCAGCAGCCCCGCCACGAACGCAGTCAAGAGCAGGAACCGGAAATTTCACGATAAAAGGAGAAGATTAATGGGTATCAGCAGAAGACTGCATCCGAACCGGCCTGAACACTGGGCAGGCATTCATGTGTTGAAGTGTACGCATTCGTTGAACAGCCGGTCCAAAATCGACTATCTGATGTATTGCGACGTTTTGAAAAAAATGACGGAAGGCCGTCTGAAAATCCGTGTGTACGGAAACCGTTACGTATCGACAGAAGGAAGCCGGATCCGATATGTCGACAGGGACGCGGTGGATAAGGCCGAAGACTGGAATATCGGGAAAGAAACATCATGATTCCGGAAAACTCTGCCGAGATTTGAACGGTTGCGACAATCCATCCATGCCCGAAGCTGCTGTGCTTCGGGCTGTTTTTTATCCGGGAGTAAGCAATGGAAAAAGAACACGACAAACCCGCAGGCAGCCGCCGCATGGAAATTTTACAGCAGTCGCCGGCCGACAAGCAGGCTGCCAATACGGACAGCCCGTCTGAAAACCGGAATATAAACGGATACGGCAGTTTTTTGCCTTTGCCCGATTTTGGTTTGCAGGGGCAAGACCTCACGGCATTCAAAGCATCTTGGCTCAGTGCGGTGGAAAGCCTGCCGGCGGCCATCGAAAAACAGCAGGAGCGTTTGGCCGCCGCCGGCATTGACGATACCGGTTTGACAGAATACGGCCGGGAAACAGACAGCGGCAAGCGCAGCGGCATTACTACGGAGATGACGCAGCAGCGGTTGGCAGACATTACCCGCCATATCGAAAACCTGCGCGACGGCAACATCCGGCCATCAGCCTATATCGGCAGCGGTTACAAAAATCCGCGCCAAACCGCATTTGAAGCAATGGCACGCGATATGGTGGAAACTCAGGCGGTACTGTCGCCGCATATCCCGTATTACGACGACATCAATGTAAACAACTACCTGCGCCGGCAGCTTGAAGCAGAACGGCAAGAACCGCAAAGGCCGTCTGAAAAGCATTATTCGGAAAAAATCATCGACTCGGCGCAACGTTCGCCAGAGGCTGCGGCCGAAGCCTTGGAAGTGCTGCCTGCACCGCACCTGTGTACGTCGGAACGGTTCGCCGAATATGCCTGGGTTGTGCCGTCCGATACCGCCCGGCGTTGGGAAGTACGCTGGCCGGAAGCGACGGAATACGGCATGAACCGTGCTTTTTCCGACGAGGCCACACCGGAAGGAGCCGTGAAAGACGTACACCGCAGAACGGTAAACAACCGTCTGTATCTGGCCACCGGTAACGGGACGAAAGAGCCGGAAAAAAGCCAACTGCCCCCGGAAAACGTATTGGCCGAATATCCCGAACTGTCAGCCCTGTATATGCCGAAGAGCCTGTCTGAACGCTTGCAAACGGCCAAACAGGAGTATGAACGGTTGTTGGCCGGAGGAAACGATACCGACCGTAAACTCGGCCGGTTTATGGAAAGCGGCATGGAAGCGTTGGCCAAAGGGCTGCCCGAACAGACGCAGTTACAAGTCCGCGTCAATTTTTACGAAAACCTAATCAGCCGTATCAACGGAAAGGGCGAACCGGAAAGAACACCTGAGCAGCAGGAACTGTTTGCCGAACGCTGAATATGGTTTGAGGCCGTCTGAAATTTTCAGACGGCTTTTTTGACGAAAAAGGATTCCGAATATGCCTGAAATCAGTGTTTACGGTCTGAGCCGTGAAGAAATTGACGCACTCACCCTGTTGGCCAAACAAAAGTATGGCAAAGCAAGTGTCTCATGGATGGCCAAACGCCTTTTAAAAGAACAATTGGAGAGAGAAGAACCCGAACTCATCAAACTGCCGGCACCCAAAGGCAGCAAACGCATTACCGTGCGGCTGCCCGAAAAAGACCGCGCCTATTTGGAAATGGCCGCCGCGCAGCACCACAGCAGCGTGAACGATGTCGTGCGCGATATTGTACAGGCGTATATCCGCAAACATCCGTCTTTGTCGGCCGCCGAAGTGGACGTGCTGTACCGGTCCAACTATCAGCTTCTGAGTATCGGCCGCAACCTGAACCAAATCGCCCGACAGCTCAATATGGGCGAAAGCGCATCTGTTACATCCGAACATATCAAAGAGCTGACACGGATTATCAAACAGCACACCGAAAAAGTGGCCGGTGTTTTGAGAACCAACCGCAAACGCTTGGCTGCCAAATAGGAGAACCGCCATGTCGCTCAACAAAAAAATCGACGATTGGTTTTTAGGTTATAAAACCCGCGCCGTCAAAGCCAGAGATTCCGGTGTTCTGATAGGAAAATCCAAGCACCGCCGCAAATCGGGCATACCGCTGAAACCGGGAAGCGGTTTGGCCAACCTGACCGCAGCCGCCAAAAAACATCCCGAAGTGATGGTGAAAATCCCCAAGCGGCTCAGCCAGTTTTCCAAAGGTATGCAGGGTGTCGTCAACCATTTGGACTATATTTCGCGCAACGGAAAAATCACGGTAGAAACCCAGTCCGGCGAAAAGCTGGACGGTAAGAAAGCCGTCAAATCGCTGACCGAAGACTGGAAAAAGCTCAATATCCCCGACAACAGCAAACACCGAGAAGCCCTCAATATCGTGTTGTCCATGCCGGCAGGTACGCCGCCGGAGGCGGTATTGAACGCAGCAAGAAATTTTGCGGCCGAGCAGTTTCGCGACCACCCATACGTTTTTGCGCTGCACCACGAATCCGAAAAAACCGACGAACCCGAACACCCGCACGTCCACTTATGCGTGTTAATGCGCGACGCATTCGGCGAGCGGCTCAATCCGCGTAAAAACGACCTGTTCGAGTGGCGCGTCCGTTTCGCCGAAAAGCTCAGGGAAGAAGGCATAGAATGTGCGGCGACAAGGCGGCAGCACCGGGGACGAACCGTCAAACCGGAAAACGGGCTGCTCCGGGCCATGCGGCAGCGTGGTGTTGCCGGCAATGTCCACCAGCAGCAGGCGGCCGAACTGATAAAAGCCATGCAAAACAGCGACCGTCCGAAACACCCTTATCTTCAGGAGGTTATGAAAACCCGTGGCTACATCTTGTCCGAATACGGCCTGATTGCCAAAGAACTGTACAAAATGGGACACAAAACCGAAGCACGGATGATCAGCAAACTGGCTAAAGATATGGCCGGCCAGCCGTTTACCACACAAGCCCAACGGCAGTATGATGACGCGAGAGATCGTCTGAAAAGCCAAACACCGCAACACGAACTCAGCCAAGATAATGAGCCTACGCGTTAAGCACCCGATGAAAAGCCCTGCGGCCATACAGAAACCTGTATGGCCGCAGGGCTTTTTGCGTTTACTTATTGACAAAGAAAGGGAAAATGGGCAGGATAGACCTATGATTCATCAATATATATCGGAAAACTCCATGCAGCATATTCCTGATACGCAAACTATTCCTACCGGCTCGATTCGAACCTTTGGCCAATACGGCATTCCCTATATCGTTGGAACGCCCGCGGAGCAGCTTCCCGACGGCGATTGGCTGGTAAATATTGAGTTACCGGAAAGCGGAGAAAAAACAACGTACCGTTTGTCAAAAATCGTCTGCGATCCGAAGGCTAACTAATGTACGCGATTTCCTTTGATTTGGTGGTTGCAGATACAGAGAAAAATCATCCGCGCGGTGTATCCCAAGCCTATTCGGATATTGGAATCGTGTTAAAAAAGTACGGTTTCGTCCGAGTGCAAGGCAGCCTTTATACTTGTGAAAACGAGAATATGGCCAACCTGTTTTCAGCAATTTACGACTTGAAGAGTCTGAGCTGGTTTTCCGCCTCTGTGCGTGATATTCGTGCTTTCCGCATCGAACAATGGTCTGATTTTACCGAAACTGTAAAATTTAAGTTTTAATAAAAGCCCTGAGGCCATACAGATTCTGTATGGCCTCAGGGCTTTTTGTGTTTATCAACGTGATTTGTACACTTCGCGTCGATTACCGATTCGTACAACCAGAATTTTCATGATTCCGTCTTCGATTTTAGCGATGATTCGGCAATTACCTACCCGATATTTCCAATAATCCCCTAATGCTGAGCCTTTGAGGGCTTCGCCGATACTTCTCGGGTCTTCGGATTTTGAAATTCTTTCGTGTAAGAATTTCAAAATCCGTATGGCCGTCTGCTTATCCAATTTTTTCAGCTCTTTTTCAGCCGATTTATCCAACTCAATCTTCCAAGCCATAGTCCCTCATCACATCTTCAAACGACACAGTTTCACTTTTGCCGGCCTGAATGTCGGCATAGCGTTGTTCGGCTAGATAAAAATCTTCCAAGTCATCTAAATATTCGAGAATCGCTTCTCGGGCATAATAGGTTTTGGTGCGACCGGTCTTCTCAGCCAAGACACTTAAGCGGTTTTCGATTTCTTGAGGCAAACGGATTGCAAGCATTTTTTTCTCCTTGCTATACATGTATAGCAAATTATAGCAGAGATCATGTTGTAAAAGGGTAGAATGTGTAAATCAGATTGCCGCATGGTCAAATAGAGTGGATAATTTAAATATAGACAAATAAAGTCCATAATATATTAAATTACCCATTATTTGACTGATTCTGACATTAGACAATCAGGGTATGTTCAAATTAACCATAGGATTCAGTATGTATCCCGATAAATACGCACTCAGTCTGAAAGAAAACCTCTTCTTGGCCAAAAAGGTGCTGGTGGCACAGATCCACAATCTCAGCCGCTTTGAAAACTGCCAAACCACGCTGTTGCAGACCGAACAGATTATCAACGGCCATAACGTTGCCACAGCTTCTTTAGGCGATATTCAGACCATTCTCCACCTGAAACGTGCGTATCTGTATGTGATACAGCACCTTTCAGACGGCCTGCCGGCGGATATGGCACTGCTGAAAAAAATCAACAATATGGTGGCGCAAGACGATTCGCTGGCTCCCGGGGAATTCCGCACCGGCTCCGTGGGCGTAACCTTGTTTGACGGTTCGCGCCATACGCTGCCGGCCATGACCAAAGCGGAAGTGGCAGAACTGATGCACAGCATCGAAACGCACAGCGGCTCAACCATCGAAACCGCCATACGCACCATGCTGGCCTTAATGCGGCAGCAGGTTTTTTGGGACGGCAACAAACGCACGGCCACGCTGTTTGCCAACGCCCTGATGATGGAAAAAGGCTGCGGTATTTTGGAAATCGCCGAGGCAAAAATGCCCGAATTTAACGAAAAACTGTCCGCCTTCTACCGCTCCGACGATGACAGCGAAGTGGCGGCGTTCCTGTATCAGCACTGCATTTCCGGTATCGACTATTGAGGCCGGCCATGAAAGCAGCCAGAATCTACCAACGCGTCAGCACAGAAGCGCAAAATCTCGAGCGGCAGAATGCCCTGATTGAGAAAGCAAAGGCCGAAGGCTACTATATCGCCGGCGTTTATAAAGAAAAGGCTTCCGGTGTCCGAGCCGACCGACCGGTATTGAACCAACTGATTACCGACCTGCGACAAGGCGATGTCATCATCGCCGAACATATCGACCGAATTACCCGCCTGCCGCTGGCCGAAGCGGAGAAGCTGGTCAACCGTATCCGAGAAAAAGGCGCGTTCCTGTCCATTCCCGGCATTATCGACCTGAGCCAAATCCAAACCGATTCCGAAATTGCCAAAATCGTTTTAGACAGTATCCAAACCATGCTGCTGAAAATCGCCCTGCAAATGGCTAGAGATGACTACGAGCAGCGCAAACAACGGCAAGCGGCCGGCATTGCTGAAGCTAAGAAGCAAGGACGGTTCAAAGGTCGTGTAGCCGATAAAGCCAAACACAAACTGGTTATTGAACTGCGCCAGCACCATACAATCAAAGAAACTGCCAAATTGGCCGGATGTAGTGAAGCATTGGTCAAGCTCGTGATGAGACAATACAAAAACAGATTGAAAGGAAATTAGATGCCCGTTCATTTAAATGAAGACGTGAGCAAACAAGTTGATTCCATATTTGCCCTCGAAGGCTTTCAGCCAACCGAAACCATGCAACGCATTCGCTTGGCCATTGCGGATGGCCGGGTAAGTAGAGAGCAGGTTACAGCTGAAATGCTTGAGTACGTTCAGCAAAATAAGGTATTTGAAGGATTCGCTGAATCAAGAACTTGGATATGAAAGCCTATGAGCAATCCTTATACTGATGAAAACGGCCTTTTTCATAATAAATTAGGTATTACGGATCAAACGGCATTAAATGAGTTTGAATACCACCATAGCGCAATGAAGGCTGAAGCCGTTCTTTCAGGTGAAATCAAGCTGGACCATAGCAGCTATGATTTAGCTCATTTGAAAGATATTCATAAAGCGTTATTTGGTGATATTTATGAGTGGGCTGGCCAAGAAAGGACAAGGCCGTCTGTAAAGGGAAATAATCTAAGCAAAACAGTTACATTCTTTTTAGAACCTGAAAAATTACAGGAGAAATGGCAGGAAATCCAAAAGCTCACCCAAGAATTTTCGCAAGCTGAAAAACTGGATTTGAAGACGGCTAAGGAAAAATTGGTCGGCATCATGATTGAAGCCAATTATTCGCATCCGTTTCCAGAGGGGAATGGCCGCACTTTGCAGGTTTTTATGACCCAGCTTGCAAACGAGCAAAATTTAAAAATGGATTATTCCAAAGTTGATGCCGAGATGTGGAACATGGCCAACGCGCTGAGTGTACCTCATTCCAAACGTTATGAAGGCCATTTAATTGATGTACCGCCCAACAAAGAAATGCTTGGGCGTATGATGGATAAAGTGATACAGGAGCCTACTCAATCTCAAAATCTCCAAATCCAATTTGAACAGCTTGATAAGGTATATCAGGAAAATCAACATTTGCTGTCACCTAAGCAGAAGTTAATTATTCATGAAGCTGAGAAAATTATTCAGCAATTACCGCCACAAGCACAATTACAAGCTAAGGTGAATTTGTATCAGAGCATTTCAGAGGATATTCAAAAACATCCCCAACAATTTGATGAGCCTGAAATTGATCGTTGATTTAAAAAAGCACCTTTGGATGAACCGACAAAAACTAAGCCCATGTTATACGACCAGGGTACTCGACTTGCCTATCCTTTCTTCAAAAATGCCGTCTGAAAGATAAACCTGTTTTTCAGACGGCCTGTGCTTTTTTGTTTATTCCAACCTGCTTTTAGCAGCCTGATAAACAGCCAAGTCTGCCCTGCGGCCGACGGATACCACCGTTATCGTAACGATGTTGTCGTCCACACGGTAAACCAAGCGGTAGCCTGCCCGTTTGAGTTTGATTTTGTAGCAGTCGTGCATATTGTGCAGGGCGGCCGACGGGACACGCGGGGTTTCCAGCCGTTCCGCCAATTTTTTCTTGAACACCTGTTTCACGCTGCCGTCGAGCTTGTCCCATTCCGCACGGGCAGACGGCAGGAACGCCAGTTTATAGGTCATGCAGATTGACCTCTACGGCCCGTTCTCCGGCGCGTTCCATAATTTTACGGGCATCAGCCAAGTCTTCGATGTAGTCCATCAAGGCTTCGTACTGCTGCGCCGGAATCAGGTAGGATTCAGGCTTGTTGTGGTTAAGTACCGCAACTGCACCTTCAGCTTCTGCTACGATAGCCGCATAGTTGCGTTTCAATTCGGTTACGCTGACGGCTACGTCGGATAGAATCGGATTCATTTTGATACCTCCAAAAGATGTTTTATTTTACATCATTTTAGATGTTAAAAAACACTTATCTTCAATTAGTCGGGAATCATTTATGTCCTCCAGAATCGGGATGTAGTTGTTTTGACTATTTTCAGACAATCCTTTTTCAAAAAAGTAACCCATCAAATAAAAATCCCGCCGTAGGGGGCAAGAAACAAACAGGCGTGGCGGTTTTGCAGGCTGTCGAAGATGCCGGAAAAGCCGCCTGAGTCTGTTTTTTTCTTGGGGGCTGCGGCGGGATTTTTTCGGCGGCTGCCGCTGGCTTTGGCCACCGTATCCTTTCTTCAAAAAGGCCGTCTGAAAGATAAACCTGTTCTTCAGACGGCCTCTTTTCATCCGCTTAGTGGTGAACGATTATGTCGATTGTCCACCAAGTCCCAGCATAAGCAGTCTTAAAATCTTCTACTTTCCATTGAATTTCTTCATCATCAATACCTGAATCATAAATAAATTTCATGTCCGAACCCATAAAATGTGTAGCATTGATACAACCTTTTCGGATACTGGCTTCAACATTGGCTACGTTTTCAAGCATCAAAAGGTTAATGAGTGCTTGAGTATCCAGCCGAACACCTTCAGGAATTTCACCTTTTAAGCAGTCTGAAAACAATTTGTCATACTCCCTGCGCGGCAGCAAAGCGAATGTTTCCGTCATCGTACCGACACCGTAGTCATCACAGGTCTGCTTCAGCAAATCGTAGGTAAAATCCGAACTGCCTTTTAACGCACCCGCGAAAATCTCAATGCAGTCATCTGCCGTCAAACCTTCATTCAAGTCTTCAACATCGCGCCACATCGTGATGAATACGTCGCGTATCTGTCTCGGCTCGAGTGCTTCAATCAGGGACACGATATGTCCCACCCTGTTTTTTTCTTCACTCATCATCCCATCCTCTTTCATGGTTTTTAATGCCCTTCGCTTTGGTTTCCCGTTCAAACCAAGCGGCAGGGTCGGCGTAAAATTCGGGCGGAAATACCAATGCCACAATAAAATCAATGTTCGTGTTCTGCCAAAACCAATGCGCCTCCACGTCAAAACTGCCGTAAAAACAGATTTCCAGACAACAGCCCATCAGCGCATATTCAAACGAGCCGCTGACACTCCGTATCGTCGCATCCATATAAACCTTGACCCGCTTACGGTCATCGCCCGCCGCCATCAGCATTTGATACAGGCGGCAGTAAAGGTCTATGTCGAAAATGACGGTCATGTCTCGGTAGTATCCGCCCAAACAGTCAAGGTCTTCATCGGTGCAGTTGATACAGTCAAGTTCATCATCCAGTTCCGCCACCATCAGGCGGCAACCGTATTTATCGTATTCAAATCGGTATTTCATTTCGTTTTCCTTTCTTGGGTTCAGACGGCCTTCAGGCCGTCTGAACGCGTCAGAACAAGACAAGCTGTTCTTCAAGTGCCAGTGATGCAGGGGAAGCAGGCGTTGAAGGCGGTTCTGCGCCATCGGCAGCCTTTTCTTGAGCCACCTTCTCCGCCATCGCTTGTGCAAAACCGCCATATACCCAGTCGGAAGTACACCAAGCAGACCAAAATTCACAGGTCAGGCTGTCGCCATGCACGATTTTTGCGGGAATGCGGTAAAGCTGGCATTGGATGTAGCACATCCATACACACAGCACATCAATATCTACGCCCATCGCTGCCACTCGTTGTGCAGGGATATGACCCAATTCCTGAACCTGCTCGGCAAAAGCAATCAGGTTCGCCCCGCTGCCGCAGGCAGGTTCCAAAACGCTGACGAACTTTTGAGTATCCAGCTTTTCGGGCAGGTCTTGGGCAACAAGACCCGACATCAGTTTGCTGATGCTGTACGGCGTGAAATACTGGCCGCTGTCGGGATTGCCCAAATTCAAATTCATATACAGACGGCCTAAAACATCATCAAAAGTACCCTGTCGTTTCGATTCCGAAACGGCCGCTATCAACGCCGCCAATATTTTGGGAAAACGCCTGAAATCATCTTCGGCATATTTCTGACGGATTTCGTGATAACGGTTTTCCCGTTCGTTCCATTGTTCGTCAAACGCGTATTGGTTTATCAGCGTGATGGCCGTCAACTCGATAAAGTCCCTGAATACGTCGGTAGTCCGAAATGCTGAACCAAACGCCCTGAAATGTTTGGCTAATTCTTGATAGTTATTTTCCATAGTATTCATTCTCCAAAGCCTGTTTCAGACGGCCTGAAGGCCGTCTGAAAAACAGAGTTTCAAACGCCTTACCACCAACTGTCATAGAACACAGCCAGCCCTGCGGCAATGGCGGCACGCGCGTTTTCAATAAAGACTTTGGTGTCGGCGATGTCTTCAGGGTAGATTTCTTCGCCGCCGAAAAGAAAGCCGGGCGTATGCTCCAGTTTCCCGCCGTCTAAATCCGCTTCCAACCGTACCAAGTCTTCCAGTTCCAGCCGAACGGTGCAGCAGTTGAACGATTCTTTGCTGCCGCCTTTCTCCCGATACAGCTTTTCCATCCAGCCATGCAGATGATTGAATTTGCGCCAGTAGGCAAAATGGGTAAGCCCTGCCTGTTCCTGTTCTTCTTCACGCACATTAACATCGGTCTGACGGTCGCCGACAAATTCGGCACGCATGGTATAGCCGTACATATCCAGTCCCATCGATACTCCTTTCACAAAGGTTCGTTCATAAATAAACAACCATCGGGGGCAGTTGCCGCCGTGTTGTGATGTCGTAAAAAATTTCAAAGCGCAAAAAGTCCAGACTGGCTTTGTGCGGCTTTCATCTTTGTCCGGTACGTCCTCTGCGGCGTAGTGGAAAAGGTGGAAGACGTGCAAAGACACTCGTCTTGGTCTGGACTTTTTGCGCTTTGAAATTTAGACATCAACCAACAACACGGCGGCGACTGCCCCCGATGGTTGTTCAAACCTTCAGCCGCTCTGCGGCGTTTCCGCCCTTTTGGGCGGAATCAGGGTGGCAAAACCACCCTGTTTTTGGCACTCGTTGCCTATCCTGCGTTCTAGCAGAAATACACTTCTTTCTTAGGAAATATCCGTTTTTGAAGGAGAAGGTACGCGCGGAGGGGAGATGGATTAGTTCATTGATTAGATATTGATGGTTTGAAGTAGATTAATTGTAGTTTTAAATTAGATTGAATTAGATTAAAAGTAGATTTATATTAGATTATAGTTAGATTTTATATAGTCCAATAACTAGACTTTGTTAGTCTGGAATATAGTCTGAATTAGATGATATTAGATTGAAGATAGATTATATTAGATGTATAATAGGTTATAGATAGTTTTAATTAGACTGTGATTGGATATGGGTATTTCTGTTGAAAATTTTATGGCCGGCCAAACAGAGCAAGGCCGTCAATCGAAGCTGGAGCCGTTCAAAGCCGATATTTTGCTGCTCAAGAAAAACGGGTTTTCCCAAAAGCAGATTCAGCAGTTTTTGGCGCAAAACGGTGTCCGTGCCGGACTGACGACGATTAACTGGTTTATCCGCTCCCGGGGACAGGAGACGGTTTCTGCGGCGGTGAAAGTATCGAAAAAATCAGATGATGTTAATCAGTTAACGATTAAGCCGAAACCCGTTGCCGAGCCGGAACAGCAGCCAAACGATTCCGAACAGCCGCCGCTATCCCAACCCAGAAAATTCAGTTGGACAGCCACACCACCCGATGACGACGAACTGTTCGGGACAAACCAAACTTCCGAACATTCGACAAAACAAGAAAATGCCGTCTGAAATTTCAGACGGCCTTTGATTCGGTTATTGAGCAGTAGCGTTCTGTTTAAATACAATCTATAATTAGCTAACTGAACTAAGTAAAGGTGTCGCCATGTTCCAAGCAAATATCCATCAGGCAAAAACCAATCTCAGCCAATTGATTCAAAAAGCCGAGGCCGGGGAAACCGTCATTATTGCCAAAGCGGGAAAACCATGTGTCCAATTGACCGGTATTATCAAACAGGAACGGAAAGCAGGCAGCCTGAAAAAATTCAGCCATGCCCAAAATACCGATATTTCCCGAATCCTTGAAAGTGATAGCGATACCGCAGATTTATTTGAGGCATCTTCCCTATGAGAAAAATCCTATTGGATACGCACGTTGTGCTGTGGTGGGTATTGGATGACGGGAAATTAGGCAAAAATGCCCGCAAACTGATCGAAAACCCCAATAATCTGATTTTTGTCAGTGCTGCGAGTATTTGGGAGCTTTCAATCAAGCTGAATAAAGGATTGCTGAAACTGCCCGAAGAGTTTTTTGATGTGATAGGGCAAGAAGATTTTGAGAATCTCCCTATAGATTTCTTCCATGCAAAGCAGGCCGGGCAGCTTCCTGCGATACATCAAGATCCTTTTGACAGAATGTTGATTGCCCAGACCCAAGCGGAAGGCTTGGAACTGATGACCGTTGACGGATATATCCCGCAATACGGAATCAGGGTTATCGATGCCGGCAAATGAAAATTCATCTTTATAATAAGGCTGTCTGAATTTCAGACGGCCTTATTTAATTCTTAACCGGAAAACTGTAACTCAATTCCCGTTGGTGCTTAATCGCCACAATCACAACGATTTCAGAATCCATCCGATATAAAACGGTATAGCCTGCATCTCCGAAGGAAACCGGCCATTCCCGGTATTCATCATCAAAAAAACGGCCGGTGGCAGGAAATTGTGCCAAACCTGCCAAAGCGTCCTTAACGGCCTTTACCGCATTTCGTGCAGCTTGTTCGTTTTTCGGTGCTAAAAAATCATAGAGCCGTCGTAAATCAGCCGTCGCATGTTCGGTTAACATTACTTGTGGCATTTCAATTCCCCGGCTTCTCTCCCTTCAATAATTGTATCCATCCATACATTTGCCTCTTCCAACGTAACATGCAGGCCGGTTTCTTGATAGTGTGCCCAAGAAGCATCGGCTGCGGCACGTAAAGCAGCTTTCTGCTCTTCACGTTCCAAAAATTGGTTGACCGCTTCCCGCATCAACCAATGCACAGAGCGATCTTGGGTTTCGGCAACTGCTTTCAAACGGTCTCTGATTTCTAGCGGTAATTTAACGGCCACAGGCACGGTTTGCGGTTTCATTTTATTCTCCGAATAAAAGTATTAAAAGGTATTACCATTATATACCAAAACAAATTTATCCACAAAACCTGTATATATCCCCCCTCAAAAACAGCCCATCTATCCACTAAATCCCCATATCCACAATGATTGAGACGGTTGCACAAAAATCAGGCACTTTAAGTGTCTGAAAGGGGTCTCTGAAAGGGCTATCTGTATAGTGATCGGCTTTAGTGTACAAAGACCTTTGTCTTAACTGTACATTGTACTTTGCACTAATTGTACAAAGACATGATTTATAAAGGTTTTTAGAACGAGGTTTCGGCGAAGGTGAAACGGCTTTTCAGACGGCCAGAAACCTTAAAATCATCAAAACGGCATAAAAAAACGGCCGATACAGGGTATCAGCCGTAAAAAACTGCCCGAGCTAGGCTCAAAAGCAGGGTGAAGACGGATTTTAGGCAGGTTTGGACAGCACGAAAGCGCAACAAGGCTTCAGACCTTATTGCGCTGAGTTATTTTTTAGTTTCCGCTTTTTCAGATATTCCTGTATGCCTTGATAGCCTTCGTTTTGGCGGACAGCTTCCTTGTCGGGCGGCGGTTTGTTCTCTTCTTCCAGTTTGGCTTTATATTCGGCTTCCCGCTCACGTTTTACCTGTTCTGCCTGCTCCTGTGCCGTTTTTTCAGACGGCCTGTACGGTTGGTTTTTATCGTTAAAGAAGAATCCTATCCAACCCGTCAGAATCGATTTTTCCATAATCGGCTTCAGATCCAGCTTTTTATTGTGCAGTTCAGTCAGTTGCTTCACGGCTTTCTTTTTCATGGAATGGCCGGTCGTTTTGCCTTTTTCGACCACCATATCCAGCCAGTCGTGCCAAAGTTTGAGCGGGATAAATTTGGGAATACGGAAATTGTCGCGGTCGTAGTGATGCTTGCTGTTGGTTTTCGGTACGGCAACGCCGCGTAATTCGCAGATTTTGGCCAGCAATACTTCACGGTTGATATACCAGTGCATTTTGCCGTGGATACCGCCGCGCCGGTATTGAACCAAACCCTGTTCCAACAGGATACGGCGCACCTTCTCATAGCCGCGCCGGGTCAGGCCCAGTTCTTTTTTCAGGTGGTCGGCAGTCTTATAAACCCAGCCCTGTTTTTTCGGCTCTTTATCGGCCACGTCGCTCCACCAAAACAGGTTGGACAGGAATGAGGCCGTCTGAAAATCGTGCGCGCACAGGGGCATAAATTCATCATAGACTTGGATGAATTTGTCGTTAAGGTAAAGGCGCAGGTCGGCGATGAACATGGGAATTTATGAAATAGTATCAAATAGATCAGGTCTTAATTCTTTCCTGTTAACTTTAGAATTAGTTAGCTTTTCTATTTTAATTGCGGCTTCTGGTGGAATTTTATTTCTACCATGAACCCAGCTATTTACGGTTGAACGTTTGACACCTAATTCTCGTGCTAACGACGCTTGACTTCCAAAGAAGTCCACTACGGACTGAAGAGCTTTATGCATATCTGTATTTTCATAAAATTCGAATAGCTAAAGTCTATTTTAAATATACATAATAGTCAATAATTCAGATACGACAACAATTTGTGGGGTGTTTAGAATCAAATCATTTATATCAGGGCTTTCGCATGAATTATGATTTAGCTAAATGGGTCATGAATGCAAGAAAACAGTCAAACTTGACTCAGGAAGAGTTAGCAGAAGCAATCGGTTTTTCAGGGAAGGGGAGTATTTCTGCGATTGAAAAAGGAAGAAATAAACCTACCTTTGATGTAATGGTCAAAATAGCTGAAGTTTGTAACTATCCACTTCCTTATCAAAATCAAATCATCAATAATACGGCTAACCATATACAAGTTGGAGGAAACAATTTTGGAAGTGTCTCATGCTATGATTCTGATTCTATGGATACCGAGACTCCAATAGATTTGGAGAATCTTCCAAAGATGAAGTTCATCAAACCATTTGCGGCTCGAGTTCCAAATAATGACTTATCGTATGAAGGAATATTTAAAAATGATATTTTGCTAATTGATCCAAATATTACTGTTAGACATGGACATTTTGTTCTTGTCTTGGCGAATCAAAATCGAGGATTGATTGCAAAACTTACGATTGATATAAAAAATCAGAAACTTCTGAAATACAATGAGAATATTCCTGAAATAATACCTGAAAACGTCAAAATTATTGGCGTAATAACAGGTTTGACAAGATATTATGTGTAAATTTAAGGCCGTCTGAATTTCAGACGGCCTTTTTGACAGGTTAATCCCTTGTTTTAGTATATACTATAATATATACTAGTAGCAGGTTTAGATTATTCTCTACGGAGGGATTATGCAAACTGCCAAAATATTCAACAACGGCAACAGTCAGGCCGTGCGCCTGCCTTTGGCATTCCGTTTTGAAGGCAATGAGGTTTTTATACGCCGTGATGAGAAAACCGGTGATGTTGTTCTGTCCAAACGCCCTGCGGATTGGGAAGGCTTTATCCATGCGCTTGGAAACAAAGAGACTATTCCGTCAGAGCCGTTTGCCCGTACTGAAAACGACAAAGCTCCCGTTCAGCGCGATCCTTTTGAAGGATGGCAGGAATGAAACGTTTTTTGTTGGATACCAACATCGTCAGTCATGCGGTGCGTGGTAATGAAGCGGTTTTAAAACATCTGGCAGCTACGCCTATGTCGGCATTATGTATTTCTGCCGTTACCCATGCCGAGATGATGTATGGTTTAGCCAAACGTCCCGAGGCATTACGTTTGCGCCGTTTGGTAAATGAGTTTTTGCTGAGGGTGGAAGTTTTACCTTTTGATAGTGCGGTGGCAGAGGATTACGGCACGTTTCGTGCGGTAATCGAAAGTGCAGGGCGCAGCTTATCTCCGCCCGATATGCAGATTGCCGCACATGCTTACAGTATCGGGGCTGTTTTGGTCAGCAATGACCGGGCTTTCTCTGCAATTGCAGGATTGGAAACAGTTGATTGGCTGGGTAGTTAAATAAGGTTTTAAAAAAGGCCGTCTGAAATTTCAGACGGCCTTTTTAGTTTTGTTGCTTTAAATTTAAATATCAATAAAAATCAGTAGTTTAATTATTTAATAATAGATAATGTCAACTTTAGATAGACATTAATGTATATTTAAAATATACTTAGTATAACTTTTAAGCTCTTTAACAAATCGAAATCGTAGCAACCGGCCTTCGGAGCCTATTCCTTTTATCGGGCAGTTTTGCAGACTTCGCTACCGAAAAACGGAAACGGCAGGCGTAGAAAAGGCGTGGGAGCCTTTGGGTAAATCGGACAAACGGTTGCAGGTATCGTCAACATACCGAAAAGAAAAAAGCCGACTAACCGGGTAGCGCGGGTGCGTCCGGGTCAAGCGGCTGGTTGAACGGAAAAAATCGGAACGTAATTCCGATGTTGGGCAAATCTACGGAGAAGCCCTGACTGACAATTTGACTTTATGAAACTGCCTCTAATGGGCAGATGTGGGGCGGTAATGCCCTTTGGACGCGTGTCCGGTAACACGCATTTTCAGACGGCCTCGCACGCCGTCTTCGGTCTGTATCCAGACCCAAGCCCGTTTGATGAAGCGGGTTTCAGTATGGATGCAGTCATTATAGCACTAAGACTGCTGTAATAATGACAAAAGTTATTTTTAGGAGGGTTGAAATGGAAACCAAGTATTTTGTGTCTGACGACGGCAACCGTCATGGTTTGTTTGATTCGCTTGAACTGGCTGAGCATTATATCTTGAAGAAGAACGGCTGGACGGACAGCGAGATTGCCGAAAAATAGGCGTTCGTAAAAGAAGAAGCCCGAAAATACGGCGGAGACCCGTTTTCTTCTAATGGCCGACATTCGCTGTGGTTTATAGACGAACTGAAACTTTCAGACGGTCTGATTATGGAAGTGGACGGTTTACCGTTTGATGATTTCGTCGAGAGTATCAGCGCGGAACGCGGAACGGAAGAGTTTGCGGAAACGAAACGGCGGCTGGTTGGGTATTATTTGGGAGGGTGAGATGGGGCTTGATGATTGGATAAGGCTGACTGCACTGTCCATCGGTATATTGAGCCAGCTTATGGGTATAGCCATAGCCGTATTCCGCTATTCAATGAAAATTGATTTAAAAATGATTCTTGTAGCAATGACCAACCTGATGATTATATGGATAATATCCGAGGTTAACATTTGGTTACTTATGGATCTGGGGTGGTGCAAAGGTTGCATCTCATGGTTTGAGTGAGTGATATTCCTGTATTTCCAATTCGAAGGGGAATTTCCATATGAACCGGTAGCAGGATTCTCTGTTTTTACGGATAGCAGGGCTGCCTTGGTTTGGGTGGCAATCCGAATAGTGGTAAGTATCCAACATCAGCAGCCATCGGTCATATTTGACGGCTTGGTCATGAGCTATCGCAAGAAAATACCACATGACGCAGAATGCGATTGCATAGATGCCGTTTTTCAGGGATTTTAGAAGCCGTTTTTCCCAGAGGCTGATGAGAAAAAATTTCAGGCAGTTCCATAAAAGCGGAAGTGTCAAAAACGTGCAGGTGGTAACGGCTGTCCATGCGGTAACCGAATGGTTGAGATATTCCGGGTAAATGCCGTATTTGCTGTTGAAATGATGGGTGGCCGATATTTTGGCAAGAAACAGCGCGATGGCTGAAGTTACAAAAAGCTGCCATGTCCATTTAAATTCCTTTGCCACTTCTGCACGGTTTTCCCATAGTTTACAGATGGAAAACAAGACGCATAAGGCTGCAAACAGAGGGATGTTTTGAATCAAAAAAAGAGATCCGACAATAACAGCGATAATGGTGTTCTCAAGCAATTCGGCTTGGTTGTTTTTCATGGGCGTTTCCAGTTTCGTGAAAAGAGAAGATGTGGTAATCCAATCTTAACACGGGCAGCGGAATGCCCGCCTATGCAAAGGCCGTCTGAAAGTATGTTTCAGACGGCCTTTTGTTCTTACCGTCGTTTCAGACGGCCGGCAACTCAGCGGCCGGGTAACAAAAGACTGAGCGGTTACGATACCGTAGCGTGTGTGATGTCCTGTACAAGCACTTTGGCCGTGAACCAATTATCAGCAGCGGCAGCCTTTGAACAATCGCGGTTTCGGGTCTTATCAGCCCGTTGCTGTTATATCCGTGTGCGCTGATAACGCTGGCTACCGGCGACAGGTCGGGGAGCAGGTGCAAGCCCTGCTTTTTTAAACCGACTTACTCGGTTTTACATTTCAACTGTAACGGGCACTGTCCAACAAATGGAAAAATTCTATATCATCGGCTATGTGGAATTTTTTTTGTCCGCAGAAAATCTTATACAATTACCGGAAATTTAAGAAAGGTTTAAAATGGCTGTTGCAGCTACTCTCGCACCAAGTGCTCTCCAACGGCTTTACCGCGCATTGGAAAAGCCGGAACCCTCTTATTTATTGGTTTCGGGTTTGGAACGTGATGCCAAGTCTTTATTGGCAACGCCGCACGGTAGTGTAGGTTACATGATTTTAGGTATGCTTGATGCCATCAGTAACCGGAAAACGGAATTTGATGAACATTTTGATTTGATTTCTGTAGCGGGAAGACCGGTAATGGAAAATTTTTTCCGGTTGAACGGATTGAATCGAATGGGTTTTTTCAATGAAGCTACGGAATATCTCAGGCAGATGTTGAATTCTGTGCAAAGTACGGACAATCCTGCTTACCTCAAACCTTTGGCACACATGGGAATGCTGTACGGATTTGTTGATGATGCCGGCTTGATTATCGGTCGCCTGAAACGAATGGAGTTGCTGGAGCCTGACCAGCAAGACGAATTGGAAAGAATTTATCTGCTGTTGAAACAAACCGGGGTTTCTCAGGCCGTCATGGCCGATACGGTTTTGGCCGCCAAAAAACTGCTTGCAGGAGAAGGTTTGCAGATTCCTACCTATTCTTTCGGTTATTCGGTCGAGCACGATATTTTTATTGAGTTGAAAATGGTTTGTTTTGAAAATAATACGGAACGGCTTGCCGAAGCAGATGAATCCCTGTCCCGTATGTTGGTCGATATGGAGGAATCTGTTGATGAAAATCTGATTAATTTCAGTATTTCTTGCCGTCCTTACAATCCCGGTTATGGAATAGGGAGCTGATGATTATGATTCATCCCCAAGATTTTGCAGACAGTGCGCAAGCCATGCTTGGTGAAAGCGAAGTATGTAACCGTAATGCGGTCAGCCGTATATATTACAGTGTTTATCACACGGGATTGAAGTTTGCTTTTAATGATTTGGGCTTTGCATATAAAACGGGTATGTCTCTCCATAAGCAGCTTATTGATTTTTTCAAATGCCAAGATCGGAAAGATTTGAAGGTTATAGGCCGTCAGATGGAAAAGCTCAGAAATGCTAGAAATGAAGCGGATTATGCGCTTGACAGCTATGTTTCGCCTGAGGATGCCAAACTTGATGTAAGACTGGCATTGCAAACTATTTCTCAAATCGAACAGATGCAAAAGCATCTCTAGAATTTTTAATGTGCTTGCAAAAGCCGTCTGAATATGTGTTTCAGACGGCTTTTTCTTTACTCTTAAAACCGAAAGGAACCTTTATGCTGGAGAACTTTGAAAAACGCCTGTTGGCCGATTTTCTCGGTGAACATTGGCAGATGTTTGTGGATTTTTGTGAAATGAACGGTAATGCCGGATACGCGGATGCCATTGCCGACAAGTTGGAAAACCAATCCTGAATGTGAAAGGAGATTGAAATGTTTGCGAAAAAAAGCCGTCTGAAAAAATGTCGTGAACGTCTGCTCGGACGTTACGGTTCGATGAAGGATGCGGCCAAACAGGTGGATTTGCTGATGCGCGGCAATATGGATTTGTGTGTGAACATCGTGCAGGTCGGCCGTCAATTTGAAGTCCGCGCAATCGCGTGGCAATGAAAAAACCGCTTTGTTTCCAAAGCGGCTTTTTCTTGAGAGAAATTGATAATCTCGTAGGGGTACGGTGATTATCCTTTTTTTCGTCTATCAATGCAATATCTGCCGTTGTGCAGATGGGGAGTGAATATGAAGAAGTGTTTACTTGCGGCGGCTGTGGCCGTTGCACTGATGGCGGCTCTGCCGGCTCAGGCAGACGATCTGCTGACCGGTGATGTCCGTTTGGCTTGCGAGGCGACTTTGTGCCTGTCGTCGGGGGAGCGTCCCAGCGAGTGTGCGCCTTCGCTGAAGCGTTATTTTTCCATCAAACACCGCAAGCTGTCGGACACCATCAAAGGCCGTCTGAATTTCCTGAAGCTGTGTCCGGCCAGCAATGAAGAGAACATGCCGCAGTTGGTCGACGCGATTGCTCATGGCGCAGGTCGTTGTGATGCTAAGGAACTGAACCGCGTTATGCGTTATACGGTACAGGTTCGGCAATGTCCGCGTTATCACTATTCCCGTGATCGGGACAGTTGCCCGATTGTCAGCAAAACCTATATCCGTCCGTCTAAGCCGTCGTATTGCAAAGCTTATTTTGAGCATGGTTGGACGACGGCCGGTGATGCCGTCCGCTATGTCGGTGAAGAGAAAAATGGCGGTAAATGGGTGGATGTGCGTTAAGCTCACTCCTGCTTCAGCATTCGGCATAAAGTGTTAAAGCAGTTTTGGCAGCCTCAATCGGGGCTGCTTTTTTTACAAACGAAAGCCTGTTCGGACGAGCAGGTTTCTTTTTGTGAAAAACATACTCAAACAAAACGAAAGGTTTATGCCATGAGAGAAGTTCATTTCATCGTGCAAGGCAAAGGCGGTGTTGGTAAGTCGCTGTCCTCAACGATTCTTGCCCAGTATTTGAAGGCCAAAGCTGCTAATGATACTGTGCATTGCTTTGACACCGATCCGGTCAATAAGACGTTCAGCCGCTTTAAGGAACTTAAGCCTGAAATGGTTAAGATTCTGACGGAAAACAATACCATCAATACCCGTGTGTTTGACGGGCTGATGGAAAAAATCATCAATGAAAAAGGTATTGGTGTGGTGGACAACGGCGCGGCTACATTTGTGCCGCTCATGTCATACATTGCAGAAAACCATGTTGACGAGTTGCTGAAAGAAGAAAAAATACGTCTGGTACTACATGTGCCGGTAACGGGCGGGCAGGATTTGCGTGACTGTCTGTCCGGTCTGAAACAGACCGCCGAAGGGATTGATGCCGATATTGTGGTTTGGCTCAATGAATACAAAGGCGAAATCAAAGCACCTGACGGCAAAGGGTTTACGGAACTGCCTGTCTATCAGGAACATAAATCGAAAATTATCGGCATGATCAACATGGGGCTGCGCAATCCCGATACCTACGGTAAAGACATTGAAGTGATGGTCAGCAACAGTTTGACTTTTGACGAGGCCATCCGGTCGTTCGGCATTATGGAGCGTCAACGCCTCAAAACCGTTAAGCGCGAGTTGTACGAACAGTTGGACAAGATTCCGTTATTGACTACCGAGACGGAGCCGGTAAAAACCGCGAAACCAAACGGACAGGAAGCATGATATGGCTAAACAGGCAGATGATGTAGAAGCCATCATTACCGATGTATTCCGAGTATCCGGCATCAAACTGACGGCAGATGACCCCATTATTGCCGTTCTGTTGGTGCAGGAAGCCCGTCTGAAAGCCTTGTTTGAAGAGCAGCGTATCGGTATCCAGCAAGGCTTGGCCGAGTACGCGGCGGAAATGGACGATGCGCTGAAAGAGACGGTGGCGGCGGCGAAAGAGTTAAAAACCTATCGTGAACAGATTCTGGCGGACTTATTGGCCAAAAGCGACGGGCAGCTTCAAGATGCCGAAGGCCGTATTTATGCGGCCATGCAGCCGAAGATTGCGGCGCAGAACAAGGCATTGGCAGACGAAATTGCCGCTAAGATGAACCGGTCTTGGTTAGTGGCTGCACTCATTAGTTTGGGTGTTTTCTTTGCACTTCTGAAATTTATTTAGGAACGCTATGCTGACAGAGGAAAAGAAGGTAGTTGCCACGGTGAAAGTGGCCGCATCGTTCACACCGGCTGAAGAACAGTTTCCGCACTATCGTCTGGTTCCACTGGATGCAGACAGGCAGGGTTATCTCTGCCTGCTTTTCTATATTAAGCCGGGCAGCTTTCTGATGTTGGAGCCGCGTATCAAACGATATGCGGCAATCAGAAAGCTGACTTTGCTGTTGGAAAATGCGGTGTATCCGATTTTTGAAATTGGGAGGGTTTGATGCAGCTCACATTTAATGTTGTTGAAGCGGCAGCATACTGCAAATGTCATCCTGAAACCATTCGGGAACATATTCGGGAAGGCCGTCTGAAAGCATCCAAACCCGGCCGATCCTACTGTATCACCAAGTCTGCACTTGACGCATTTCTCACTGATTTGGAAAATGCACGGTTGCAGGCTTCACTCGAAAGCAGGAGTGAAGAAAAATGCCGATTTACAAACGAAACAATGGCATATGGTATGTTGACATCACAACGCAAAGCGGCCGCAGAATTCGACAGTCTGCTGGCACTAAAAACCGTGAAGAAGCCCAAAGGCTGCATGACAAACTAGCCTATGAGCTGTGGCAGCAGCATTATTTGGGGCAGAAGCCCGAACGGCTGTGGGAAGAAGCAGCCGTCCGATGGATTAAGGAACAGGGAGGCAAAAAGAAAAGCATCAAAGACGACATCAGCCGGTTACGCGGCCTGTCCCAGTTCCGAGGGATTTTGCTGCATGATATGAGCCGTGATTTCATTATGCAGGCCGTCGGCAGTATGACCTGTTCCGACAGTACTAAAAATCGTTATCTCGCGCTTATCCGTGCCATTTTGAACAAAGCCGCGCATGAGTGGCAATGGTTGGACGATGTACCGAAAATCACGTTATACCGCGAAGCCAAACGGCGTATCCGCTGGCTGACGCAGAACGAAGCGCAGAATCTCATTGCCGCCTTGCCCGAGCACCTAGCCGATATGGCGGTTTTCAGTTTGGCTACGGGTTTGAGGCAACGGAACGTTTTGGAGTTGAAGTGGGCGCAAATAAACCTGAGCCGGAAAACGGCTTGGATTGATGCCGACGAAGCCAAAGCCGGACGTGCAATCGGTATTGCACTCAACCGGACGGCACTTGGCGTATTGGAAAAACAGATGGGGAAACACCCGTCTTTTGTTTTTACCTATCCGAACGGCCGTCCGGTGAAAAGTATCAGTTCGCGCATTTGGAAAAATGCTTTGGAAAAAGCCGGCATATCCGATTTCCGCTGGCATGACTTGCGCCATACTTGGGCAAGTTGGCTGGTTCAGGCAGGTGTACCGTTGGCTGCGTTGCAGGAGATGGGCGGATGGGAGAGCATCAGTATGGTGCAGCGGTATGCCCATCTTGCACCGGAACATCTGCACGAACATGCTGCATTATTGGACGGTGCCGGTCTTGGTTTCGGCACAAATCAGGCACACCCCAAAATAGGAGGTGGCAAAGAAAAAAGCCTAAACGCTTGTTTAGGCTTGGAAAAACTGGTGGGTCGTGAAGGATTCGAACCTTCGACCAACGGATTAAAAGTCCGCTGCTCTACCGGCTGAGCTAACGACCCGATAAGCTGGGTATTATAGAAATGCGGCCGCGCCCCGTCAAGCCGTTTTCAATAAAAATACAGAAAAAAAGGCCGTCTGAATTTTCAGACGGCCTTTGGTTTTACACCAAATTATTGGCGGATGCGCGCAGGAGTCGGAGGCGCAACTTCGCGGATGATGACTTCGCGAACCGGCTCTTTAGGTTTCGGGCCGCAACCTTCGGGCAGCCAGAAGAAAGATTGCGCGTTTTTGTTTTTGTCGAACAGGATTTTGTATTGGCAGATTTTGTGTTCGCCGTTTTCACGGTAGTTGAACACATAATCCCATTCGCGCACGCCGTACAGGCCTTCGTTGAAGTGCGGGCGGCCGATCAATTCATAGATTTGGTCTTTGTTCATGCCTGCCTCGATTTGGCGCACGTTGTCCCAGTTCGGCCAAGTGCCGTCTTGAGTACCGTTGTGGCGGAAAGTCGTTTTATTGACTTCAGGCCATACCGGATTGTCGGTCGTACCTTCTTTGGTCACTTTGCTCAAGTTACAGGCAGACAGCGCCAGAGCAGCGATTACAGGCAATGCGATTACTGATAATTTCATGATTTTTTCCTTTCACATAATTCTTCAACGCAGACCGTCTGAAAAACGGCCCGCATGGTTTCTTACCACTGATAGCCTACGCTGCCGCCCCAGTTGACGTGTTTTTGGGTATCCACGCCGACGCCGGTTTTGATAGACCATTTGTTGTTGTCAGAATTACGCGCATAGCCGACAGCAACGGCTTGTTGACCACGGTAACCGCCGACAGCGGCAGATACTTGGCTCTTACCTGCTTCGTTCGGACGTTGCAGGAAAGCCATCGCAGTCGCACCGGCGATACCGGCACGCAGGTCTTTATCCATGTCGTCCACACGCTCTTTCAGGCCGTTGATGTCGCCGTTGTTGTTGATAATTTGCTGTTGCAGACCATTAGCTACCTGATAAAGTTGGCTGCCGTTGATAGCATCGGTAGAGTCGGCAGTAATGCGGCCTGCTGCCACATTGGTTACAGTGCGTTCGGAACCTGAAGAACCCACGCTTACAGTAGCAACAGGGTTGGTACCGGCAAAACCGCCATAAGATACGCCGTTAACAGTTGCAGAATTGGTGCCGACAGCGGCAGCGGTAGTAGAGTTAGAGCCTAAAGCAACAGAGTTTTCTTCGCTTGCTTGAGCGTTACGGCCGATGGCAACAGCCTGACCGCCGGTTGCTTTAGATTGCAAACCTGCTGCAACGCTGGCTGCACCGGTTGCTTGCGAAGCAGAACCGGTTGCAACGGCGTAGTTGCCGCTGGCCAATGCACCGGAACCGTTGGCGACGGAAGCAAGGCCTGCTGCTCGGGCTTTAGTGCCGGTTGCGGTTGAGTTTGCACCTGATGCGATAGCGCCTTGACCCAGAGCGGTGGAAACAGCGCCGGAAGCAGTTGCGGCAGTACCGAAGGCAGCAGAAGAAATACCGCTTGCATTTGAAGCAGAGCCTACGGCAGTTGCGCTTGAGTTGGTTGCTTTGGCGTGTTGGCCTACGGCAGTTGTTTGGTTGGCAGTGGCTTGCGCCCAGTTACCGAATGCAGCAGCGGCAGTACCGTTTGCATTTGAGTAAGAACCGGAAGACAGAGCGGCATTTCCGGTTGCAGTAGAGTTTGCACCTGCGGCATATGCGCCTTGACCGTTGGCAGCAGCTTTATTGCCGATAGCGGTCGCATTGATACCGGTTGCGGTTGCATCGCCTAAGGCTGAACCACCGGTCAGTTTGACGTACTTGGAGAGGTTGAGGTCGGCAGCGAAAGCAGCAGTCGTCATTACGCCGACGGCAGCCAAAACAGCAACCAGTTTTTTGCTTGCCACACCCTGTTGGGTAGTGTGTGTTTTACGATTCATAATTATCTCCCTGATAATATATAAAGATATAAACATAACACAACGCCTCCGCATAATGTTATTGACATTAAACTACCGATTATCTAAAATTACTACCACTTAATTCAAAATAAACGGTTTTGCCGGGATGCAGGTTATATTTAGACCAAAAAAATTAAGTTAAAACAAATATGTACTAAACTTAATCTAGAAAAACAAATTCTATTATATGTAAGCGAAACTTTTCAATTATTTTATTTTTTTATTGCATTGATTTTTTCATTAAAAATTACTAATCAAACCAGGGATAATCAGCACAAACAATAATGATAAAAGCATATCAAACTTTTCACATTATTATTTGATATACATGTTTTCAAACTTATATGCCGATATTTCCCCAATCTTCAGTATTTAATTTCCTTGTAAACATATAGGCCGTCATGAACAGTTTTCAGACGGCCTATGCTTTTTGCTTGAATTTCAAGAGTATTCAATTTGAATGTAAGAAACTTTCACCGATGGTACTAATACACCATAAACCGTTTTCACATGAAATTCTTGAAACTGTTGTATTTTTGATACTTTTATATGGCGTAGATTGCGGATTTATGCTTTTTAGGATTCCGGTTATTGACATTCCGTGTGACACCGCCAGCACTTTCCCGCCGACAGGTGATTTTTGTACGATAAGCCGCATTCCTTCTTGCAGACGCGTCATGAATTGCGCTTCATTTTCCGCCAAACCCAGCGGATCCGAACGGCTGACACTTTCGGCAAGTAAATGGCGGTCGGCGCTGCGGTAGGCTTCCAGCCAGCGTTCCATATCGGGATAACCCCGTTCGGCGGCAATCCGGCAGTGAAGAACATCGTGCAGCTCTCCCTCGAAACCGCCGAAACAGTATTCGCGGATTTCGTCTATGGTTTCCAACGGCAGACTGCCCTGCCCTTTGGCCGACAGAATCAGCCGGGCAGTTTCGGCGGCACGCGGGCTGGGGCTGGAAAATGCGGCATCAAAGGTTACTTTGCCGGCCAGAGCACGTCCTAAGTCTTCCGCAGCTTGACGACCCTCGGGTAAAAGCGGCGAATCGCTCCATCCTTGCAGGCGTCCTGTGGTGTTGAATACGGTTTTTCCGTGGCGGACAAGGTAGATTTCCAATGACATTATGCGGTACTCCTTATTATTTTGGCTTTCAGCTTCGGTTTGGCTCAAAATCGGCAGCGGTCGGACTGCTGTAATCTGCCCTCGCTCCCTACTCTTTACAGGAGGACAGATGGTAAGAACGACAAAAGATTGTATCGAAAATCGGCTGCACCGTAGTCCGGATTCTCGAATCCGACAAAAGGTCGAAACTTCACGGAGCGTCAAAAGCCGTCTGAAAAAGTAAAACCCTGCGCTCGGGCAGGGTTTCTGTTTGTTACGTCTTGTCTTTCAATACGCGGCGGATGGCGGCGAGCTGGCGGCGGCTGACGGCGAGGGGTTTTTCGACGTCCAATACTTTGGCACACCATGTGGCGTTGCTTTCGTCTTCTTCATCGTCCATGCGGATCAGACAGTCGAGGGTGTGGCGGAACACAAGCGCGTTGCGGTGGACGCGGATGACTTTGTCGCCGAGCAGTTCTTCCCAATACAGCAGGGTTTTGGGCAGGTCGTAGCTGATGCCGTCGCCGGTGTAGAGATACACAGTTTTGTTTTCAGCCAAGAGGTAGCGCGCCTGCTGCCAGGGGATTTCCATCATGCGGTCGCGGCTGAAGACTTTGAAGTGGGTAAAGTCGTCGGCTTTTTCCTGATATTTTTTGCTGACCCGCTCTAATGCCGTCTGAAGACGGGTGAGTTTGATGGGTTTGAGCAGGTAATCGACCGCCGCCAGCTCGAATGCACGCAGGGCGTGTTCTTCGTAGGCGGTGGTGAAGATGATTTCGGGCTGGCGTTTGGCGACGCGTTTGATACGTTCGACCAATTCGAGGCCGGTAATTTCGGGCAGGCCGATGTCGGCAAATACGATGTCGGCTTCGTGTACGGCAAGCCAGTCGAGTGCGGGCTGGGCGTGGTGGAACACTTTGAGCAGCACGACGCCGCTTTCTTCCAACAATACCCGCAGCCGCTCGGCGGCAAGCACTTCGTCTTCAACAATAATGGCACTCGGCATTTCGGTTTTCTTTTCGTGTCAATTAAAAATCCGTCATGCGGCAGCGTACGGTTTGATTGGCCGTACGTCGCCGGAAATTTCCGTTTATTTTATCGTTAAAATCGGTAAAACCAAAATCCGCTTACAAATTTTAATCAATCAGATGATATTTCGGTTTTTGATGCAACATGTTCAGCCTGCATTTTCCGTGCAAATGCTTTCAGACGGCACTTTTCCCATATCCCAATGTTGCACGGCCCATGCGAGTAAATCTTGAGTTTTGTCAATTTCGGGCGCGGGCGGGAGGTTGAGATAGGAGGAAACCTGCCGCAGCAGCTTTTCGCGTGCACCCAAATCCAGCGTGGGAGCGAGGGTCTGTTTCGACCATTTCTGCCCGAGTTTGTTGACCAAAAGCGGCAGGTGGGCGTATTGCGGCCGGGGGAGGCCCAGGCAGCGTTGCAGATAAATCTGGCGCGGGGCGGAAACCAGCAAATCCTGTCCGCGCACGATGTGGGTAATGCCCTGCGCGGCGTCATCGGCGACGACGGCAAGCTGATACGCCCAAAATCCGTCGGCACGTAAGAGCACGAAATCCCCGATGTCGCGGGCAAGGTTTTGCGCGTAACGGCCGACGATGCGGTCGGTAAACGCAATGGTTTCGTCGTTGACGCGGATCCTCCATGCGGGCGGTTTGCTTGAACCCGAAGTGCCTGCACTTCGCTCGGCCGAAGAGCTTGCACTGAGCGAAGTCGAAGTGTCAGACGGCCGTTGCACCGAATCGCGGCAGCGGCCGTTGTACACAAAACCGTCCGCACCGGTTTGCGCCGCGGCCTGCCAGTCTTTGCGGCTGCAATAGCAGGGATAGACCAGCCCCGCATCTTTCAGACGGCCTAAGGTCTCTTCGTAAAGCGGGTAACGGCGGCTTTGGTAGGCGGTTTCGCCGTCCCACTCAAAGCCGAACGCTTCGAGCGTGCGCAAAATATCATCGGCCGCGCCCGCCATTTCGCGCGGCGGGTCGAGGTCTTCCATACGCACCAGCCAGCGCCCGCCGTGTGCGCGGGCGTCGGCGTAGGAAGCGAGCGCAGTCAGCAGCGAGCCGATGTGGAGCAGGCCGGTGGGGCTGGGGGCAAAACGTCCGATATACATATAAATTATAGTGTCTAAATATACAGGTTGGAGGGAACGGTTTTTCAGACGGCATTGGCAGATATTTCCAAACGGAGCGGCGTACGGTTACGCCGCTTTTGGGCGGCTAAAACCGCACCTACCGCTTCACTTCTTCCCCAAACACGTCCCGCCACAGTTTCCTCACGCTCTCGTAATGCCCCGTCAATTCTGCGTTGACTTCCACTTTTTCCGCGTCGCGCAGTTTGGTGTTGTGCTGTTGAAGGCGGTAGAAGCGGTAGGCGTTGCGGCATTGTCCGGCCAGGTTTTTGTCGATCAAACCGTAGTCGGCGGCGATGTCGAGCAGGGCGATGTTGCCGTAGTTGTCGAGCAAGGCGGGGTAGCGGCGGGAATGGGCGAGGACGAGGTATTGCACGGTAAATTCCACATCGACCACGCCGCCGCGGGCGTATTTGACGTTGCTGTCGGCAGGGGGATGGGAGGGGAACATTTTTTCGCGCATTTCGATGATTTCGCGCTTGAGGCCGTCTGAATCGCGTTCGGCGGTGAGGATGGCGGTGCGGATGCGGTCGAAGGCCGTCCGAATTTCGGGCTTGCCGCAGACGAAACGGGCGCGGGTCAGGGCTTGGTGTTCCCAAGTCCAGGCTTTTTCGCGCTGGTATTTTTCAAACGCGGCGAGGCTGTATGCCATGAATCCGCTGTCGCCTTCGGGGCGCAGGCGCAGATCGACCTCGTAGAGCGAGCCCGCGCCGGTGGGAGCGGAAAGCCAGTTGGTCAGGCGGCAGGCAAGGCGGGTGTAGGCGTCTTGCGCGTCGGGGTCGGCGTCGTCGTAGAGGTAAACGAGGTCGAGGTCGGAGGTGTAGCCCAATTCTTTGCCGCCGAGTTTGCCGTAGCTGATAACGGCGAACTCGGGCGTGTCGCGGTGTTTTTTCGGCATATCGGCCCACACGCGCGGCAGGACGGCGGCGATGACAGTGTCTGCGAGCAGGGAAAGCTGGTCGGATAGGGCTTCGACCGTCCACAAGCCCGCCAAATCCTGTACGGCGAGACGGAACACTTGCGCGTGTTGGAAGCGGCGCAGGGTATCCATCTGCGCTTCGGTGTCGCCGCCGCAGTTGTCGAGGCCGTCTGAAAGTTCGGCGGCGAGTTTGGACCAGTCAAACGCGGTGTCTAAAAGCTGGGCGCTGATGAGTTCGTCGAGCAGAATCGGGTATTGGGTAAGGTAGCCGGCGACCCACGCGCTCTGGCTCATGATTTGCGCGAGGTGGGCGAGGGTTTGCGGATGCTCGTTGAGAAAGGCGAGATAAGCCGAACGGCGGCTGATGTTTTCCAGAAAATCCAAGAGGCGCAGCAGCGTTTCGGTTGGATTGGACTGCGAGGCGGCGGCTTGGGCAAACAGCGGCACAACGGCGTCGAAGCGCGGCTGCGCGTGGGCGGATAGGTGGCGGTATTTGTTGCCGTTGCGGATGTTTTCCAAACGCGCGGCGACGGTTTCGGCATCAAAACCCGCGTTTTTCAGACGGCCCTGAAGCTCGGTTTCATCCGCACCGCGCTGCCACACCCACGCCCATTCACCCGCCGCGCCGTCGGCCTGCTCTTCGGGTTCGCTCAAAATTTCGTTGAAGAGCGCGTTCACTTTTTCACGATGTGCATTGAGGCCGTCTGAAAACGCCGCGTAATCGGTAAAACCCATACTTTCGGCCAGAAGCTGCTGCTGTTCGGCATTTTCAGGCAGCGTCTGCGTCTGCTGGTCATCCCAATATTGCAGGCGGTGTTCGACGTCGCGCAAAAAGCGGTAGGCCGCAAGCAGCGTTTCCACCGTTTCGGCGGGCAAAACGCCCAGCCCGCCCAATTTCAACAGCGTTTCCTGCGTGCCTTTCAGTTGCAGCGCGCGCATCTGCCCGCCGCGTATCATCTGGAAAATCTGCGCGATAAATTCCACTTCGCGAATGCCGCCCGCGCCGAGTTTCACATTGTTTTCCATGCCTTTTTTGCTGACTTCGCTGCGGATTTGGCGGTGCAGGCTGCGCATCGCCTCGTAAGCGTTGTAGTCCAAATACTTGCGGAACACAAAAGGCCGCACCAAGCCCTTAATATCATTGGGAAAAGGCGTAACCACACGCCCTTTGCACCACGCATAGCGTTCCCACTCGCGCCCCTGCTGGATCAAATACTGCTCGAGCGCCGTCTCGCTCAAAACCAGCGCGCCCGAATCCCCGTCCGGCCGAAGCCGCATATCCACGCGGAACACCCGTCCGTCGGCGGTAATGTCGTTCAACAGCGCAATCAGCTTCTGCCCGACTTTGGTAAAAAATTCCTGATTTTCCCGTTCGCGCCGCCCGTCGGTCACGCCCGACTCGCCATAGACGAAAATCAAATCAATATCGGACGATACGTTCAGCTCATAACCGCCCGCCTTGCCCATCGCTACCACGCTCAAATGCTGCGGCGACTGCGTATAACGCCCCATCGGCGTGCCGTAGAGATCCCGATAATACGCATAAGCAAAATCCAGCGCCGTATTGACCGCAAAATCGGCAAACAGCGTAATCGTGCGGGTAACTTCGTTTAAATCGCTGATACGGTTCAGATCGCGCACAATAATCTGCGACACCACATAACGGCGCAACCTGCGCAACTGTTTCGCCAGTTCCGCCTCGTCTTCATCGGCGCGGATTTTCGCCCAATCCGCAAAAGTCTGAAAATCCTCAAGATTCAAAACCTTGCCCAACATCGGCAGTAAAATCTCATCTTCCAGACGGCCTGAATCCAGATTGCGGGCAAGAAACAGCGAATAAGGGCGTGCGGCGGCGGTGAGGTCGGTAGTCATGGCGGGAATGTTTTGAAGATGGAAAACGGGGTAATCATAGCAAGGGTTCAGGCCGTCTGAAAGCAATCATGCGGTTTCAGACGGCCTCACGCAAAAAAGCCCGGCGTTTCCGTCGGGCTTTTCTTCGCTTTGCCTTACTGCTTTTCAGTTTCCACCAAAACCATTTCCACTTCGGTCAGGTCTTCGGCTTCGGCTTTCGGCACGTCGGCACGGCGCAGGACGGCGGGCTGCTCGGGCTGGAGCTGACCGGCAAACGCGGCTGCGGCGGCGGGGTCGGTTTCAACGAAGGTCAGTCCGCCCAAATCGGTCGGAGCGGCAATGGCGGGCCTGTCTGTTTCGACTGCGGCGGGTGCGGGGATTTCAGACGGCATTCCCTCTGCCACGACTTCGGCGGCGGCTTCGGCCTCTTTGGCGGCGTTCATCGCCAAGAGTTCTTCCTCCATCACTTCCACCGCGTGCACCTCTTCTTCGCCGGGAACGGCGGTCATCGGCAGAAAATCGCGCTCTTCTGTCGCCAACACCGAGGTAACGGCGGCGGAAACGCTGCCGACGGCGGAATCAATCAGCGCGTTGTCGTCGGCGGTGCTTTCTTCCACGCGGATGGTTTCGGGCACGTTTTCGGCGGCGCGGACGGCGTTTTCGGTATATAAAACCGGCTCGCTGACAAACACCGGCGGTGCTTCGGCGGCCTGCGCGGCTTCTTCTACGCCCGGAATCACGATGACCAGCGGTTCGCTGCTTTCGTTTTCAGACGGCAGGTTGCTCAGGGCAACGGTGGCTGCGGGCGCGGCGACGGCGATTTCCAGCGGCGGCTGTTCGACGGTTTCGCCGTAAACGTGGGCAACGGCGAAGCGCACTTTGTCGGCGGCGTCGCCGATATTCAGATACTGCTCGATTTTGGCGGCAGACGGAATATTGCGTTTTTTGCCGTTGCTACGACGGTTGTTGCGGTTACCGTTGCGGTCGCTCCGCTCTTCGCATCCGATGCGCTCGTTGCGGTTACGCTCGTTGCGGCGGTTGCGCGTTTCGCCGCTGTTGCTTTCAGACGGCATCACAGCGCTTTCGCCGGCTTCGGCGCCGGCCAATGCGGCAACGGGCGCGGCGTTTCGGTTATCGCGGTTATCGCGATCCCTACCCCGTCCGCGGTCGCGGCGGTTGCGGTTGTCACGGTTATCGGATTTGCCGTTTTCGCCGTTCGGCGCGTCATCGGCGTTCACTTCGACCACTTCGACGCGGCTGCTGTCGCGTTTGCCGCTGCGGCGCGGGTTTTGGCGGCGGTTACGGTCGCGGTTGCCGCCGCGTTCCGACGGGCTGCGTTTTTCAGCCGTTTCAGACGCGGGTTTGACTTCTTCGGCAGCGTTCGAACCGCCGAAAATCCTGCCCAACCAGGCTTTGAAGTTGTCCCACCACGAAGCCTGTTTGGTTTCGGCAAACGTCGGCGCAGGCTGGGTGTGGCGCACGCCTTTGACCGCGGGCTCGGGGCGGGCGGCTTTGGCTTTTTCGCTGCCGAACGGCTTGCTGCGTTCATCTTCTTCAGGCTCGGCCACGCGTTTGTAGCTCGGCTCGCCGTCTTCTTCCACGTCGTCGATGCGCACGCGGGTGATTTCGTAGTGAGGATTTTCCAGATGGATGTTCGGAATCAGTAAAACGGAAACGTCCAACCGTTCTTCCAAACCGAACAGCTCGGCGCGTTTTTCGTTCAACAGGAAAGTCGCCACATCGACGGGCACTTGCGCGTGCACTTCGCCGGTGTTGTCTTTCATCGCTTCGTCCTGAATCAGGCGCAGAACGTGCAGCGCAGTCGATTCGATGCCGCGGATAACGCCGGTACCGGCGCAGCGCGGACAGGCGACGTGGCTGCTTTCGCCCAAGGCCGGTTTCAGGCGTTGGCGGGAAAGTTCGAGCAGGCCGAAACGGGAAAGTTTGCCCATCTGCACGCGCGCGCGATCTTTTTTCAGCGCGTCGCGCAAGACGTTTTCCACGTCGCGCTGGTGTTTCGGGTTTTCCATGTCGATGAAGTCGATGACGACCAAACCGCCCAAATCGCGCAGGCGCATCTGGCGGGCGACTTCTTCCGCCGCTTCCATATTGGTTTTGAACGCGGTGTCTTCGATATCGGCGCCGCGCGTGGCACGGGCAGAGTTCACGTCAATCGACACCAGCGCTTCGGTGTGGTCGATGACAATCGCGCCGCCCGAGGGCAGGCTGACGCTGCGGGAAAACGCGCTTTCGATTTGGTGCTCGATTTGGAAACGGGAAAACAGCGGCGTATGGTCGGTATAGAGTTTCAGACGGCCTACGTTGCCCGGCATCACATAGCTCATAAATTCCGACACTTGGTCGTAAACCTCTTGGTTATCGACCAGAATTTCGCCGATGTCGTTGCGGAAATAATCACGGATGGCGCGAATCAGCAACGAGCTTTCCATAAACAGCAGATACGGGTCGTGATGCGCCGCGCCCGCTTCTTCAATTGCGCGCCAAAGTTGCAGCAAATAATTGAAATCCCATTGCAATTCTTCAACGCTGCGGCCGATGCCGGCGGTGCGGGCAATCAGGCTCATGCCGCGCGGCACGTCAAGCTGCGCCATCGCTTCTTTCAACTCCTGACGCTCTTCGCCCTCGATACGGCGCGAAACGCCGCCGCCGCGCGGGTTGTTCGGCATCAAAACCAGATAGCGGCCGGCCAGCGAAATAAAGGTGGTCAGCGCCGCGCCTTTGTTGCCGCGCTCGTCTTTTTCCACCTGAACGATGACTTCCATGCCCTCTTTGAGCACGTCTTGGATGCGCACGCGGCCGCCGTCGTAGTCTTGGAAATAACTGCGCGACACTTCTTTAAACGGCAAAAAGCCGTGCCGGTCGGTTCCGTAATCCACGAAACACGCTTCCAGCGACGGCTCGATACGGGTGATCACACCCTTGTAGATATTACCTTTGCGCTGTTCTTTGCCCAGCGTTTCGATGTCCAAATCCAGAAGGTTCTGTCCATCGACAATCGCAACGCGCAGCTCTTCGGCCTGCGTTGCGTTAAACAACATACGTTTCATGATAAATGACCTCGCAGGCATCAGCCCGTTTTTCAGACGGCCGACGCCCTGATTTGGCACCCGCGAGGCTGGAGCGGAAGCTCCGATAACCAGTATTCGAATTTTGGAAACCGCAGTGTTGCATGCCGCCTGAAAACGGCCATGTGCGGCCCGGGAATCTGCATTCCGCATCAAAAGGCCGCGCAAAAGCTGCGCCAAACCGCCCGATGCGGGCAAATCCCGATTCAGATAAAGAAGGTCATTAAAGAACATTCCACCGCTGCGGTTCCCCCGCACCGGCGCCGCCTGCGTGCCATCTTTCCAGCACCGTCAGGCCTAAACAAAATCCGTTTCCTGCAAAACCAATCAGGAAACCGGAACAACAACAGCCGTCATCTTCTTATTATCAGTCTGCCTCGCTTATCGTCGGAATATGCGCCGAGCCGGTGCTCTGATCCGTCTTAGTATTCGGAACGACAGGACAGAAAAATTCAAACTTAGTTAAATGCTCCCGCCCGCGGCCGGCAAGGGAACAACCCTTGGCGGACGGAAGGAAATGCTTTGCGGAGTGCGTTTTTAATATAAAATCTCGCTTTAACAGTAAATCCGTTTCAGACGGCCTTATCAACAAGCCGGCAACACGAAACGGACGCTTCGGATTATAGAGAAAATGCGTGCAATAAGCAAAGATTCGGCGGGCTTCCTCACCATCGGCGAACACGAAGCCGGCCAACGCCTCGACAACTATCTGATCAAAACCCTCAAAGGCGTACCGAAAAGCCATATCCACCGCATTATCCGCGCAGGCGAAGTGCGGCTCGACAAGAGACGCTGCAAGCCCGATACGCGTATCGAAGCCGGCCAAATCCTGCGCATTCCGCCCGTGCGAACCGCCGAAAAACAAAGGCCGTCTGAAAAAAATCCCCCCCCTGCCCGCGAATTCGACATCATCTACGAAGACGACGCCCTGCTCGTCATCAACAAACCTGCCGGCGTCGCCGTACACGGCGGTAGCGGCATCAGCTTCGGCGTCATTGAACAGCTCCGCCAAGCCCGTCCGCAAGCCAAATACCTCGAACTCGTCCACCGCCTCGACAAAGACACCAGCGGCCTCTTGATGATTGCCAAAAAACGCAGCGCACTGGTCAAACTTCACGAAGCCATCCGCAACGACCGCCCGAAAAAAACCTACCTCGCCCTCGGCGTCGGCAAACTGCCCAACGACCGTTTCCACGTCAAACTGCCGCTGTTCAAATACACCGGCGCACAAGGCGAAAAAATGGTGCGCGTCGCCGAAAACGGCCAGTCCGCCCACACGATTTTCCGCGTGCTCAACCGCTTTTCAGACGGCATCTTGCACCAAGTCGGCCTCTCCGCGCTGACCTACGTCGAAGCCACGTTGAAAACCGGCCGCACCCACCAAATCCGCGTGCACCTGCAGGCACAGGGTTGCCCCATCGCGGGTGACGAACGCTACGGAGATTATCAGGCCAACAGGCGTTTGCAGAAACTGGGCTTGAAACGGATGTTCCTACACGCCACCGAGCTGCATCTCAACCATCCGCTCACAGACGAAAAGCTGGTTTTACACGCCCCGCTGCCGCAGGATTTACAGCAGTTTTTACTGATGTTGGAACATCAAAAACCCGCATCACAGGCCGTCTGAAAGCGTTTTTTTCATATGTTAGGATTTACTGAGCAATCTGCTTACTAGTTTTCCGTAAACCTGTATAATACAAAAAACCAATTACAGAATATGGAGTAACTACTTATGACTATCGAAACTTTAAATTAAACGCCAAGAATCCATTGCCAATGGAAACGAACCGCCCTTAGATTTACCCAAACTCGATACTTATACTATTTAGTAATCTTAGAGGAGGAATAGGAAAAACTTCTTTAGCATTCAATCTATCTTTTTTAGCTAATAATGCATTAATCGTCGATACTTGCCCTCAAGGAAATCTTTCTTACTTCTTTAATAAAGATTATCAATTAAGTCCCAGCCTCTCTGTTAACGATATTCTTCGCCCTTACTTTTTACCGGGATTTGGATTTGCAACAAACACTTCCCAGTATATTGCAGAAACAAATAAATTTTTTGAGGGGAAAAATAATTACTTTATCAAATCTTCTAACGAACTTTATATTCTACCATCACAAATGGCTAACGCATTAGTACAAGCCCGTACTATCATGGGTTCGGCACAAGAGGAAATGATAGATAAAATGTTATACTCACTTAAAAGTGAAATTCAAAAAGAAAAACAAATCATTAATGCCGATAAATGCTTAATTGACACATCGCCATTCTTCTCCGGAGCAACACATTTAGCATGGCATGCAACCGATGCCTTAATTATTCCTGTTCGCACAGACCAGCAATCTATAAATTCTTTAAGACTGCTACTTGACATACTGACCAATCCAAATAGTGAGTTTCGCAGAACTCCTACTTCTGATAATCACACTCCAAAAATTCAGATGATTGTTTTGACGCACTGTGGCTGGTCAACAGTTGCGGGGGCACGAAACATCCCAAATCAGCAAACTAAGATGTTTTTAAAAGAAATTTATAATCTTATTGCAAGACAGATTAGCCTATTTACTACATCCAACCCTGCAAACCACATTGTTATGCTTGATGATTTTTTAGGTAGCGGAAGAATGTCAACTGCGCAGTCCAAACCTATTTTGTGTATGAACTCAGGAGAAACCATGTATATCAACAGAGTCAAAACTTCTGTCAATGAGTCTGTATACAAAATTCAAAATGAACTAAAATTCATCCATAACTCAATCTGGTAAGAAAATCGGTACTGCCTTTACCATCTTTTGGCAGTACCGGTTCTTTATTTGAAAATTCACATTAAATCAACTCCATGAAACCCAAACTCATCATCTTCGACTGGGACGGCACGCTCGCCGACACCACCAACCCCATTATCGCCACCTTCCGGCAAAGTTTCCGCGACTGCGGCTTGGAAGCGCCCGACGCCGAAAAAATCCGCTCCCTCATCGGCTACAACCTGCCGACCATCGTCCGCCACCTGATTCCCGACGCGGGCGAACACGTTCAGGAAGAAATCATCGAAGCCTATTCGGCGCACTACCTCAACCCGAACAACCGCAACATGAGACTGTTCGGCGACGCCGTTCCCTGCTTGGAAACCCTGAAATCGCAAGGTTACTGGCTCGCCGTTGCCACCGGAAAAGGCCGCACGGGTTTGGACAATGCTATCACCCAAACCGATACCGCCCGTTTCTGGACTGCCACTGCCTGCGCAAGCGAGCAGCCCTCCAAACCCGCGCCGGATATGGTTTTGAAGCTCTGCGACGAAACCGGCCTGATGCCGTCTGAAACCCTCGTCGTCGGCGACACAACCTATGATTTGGAAATGGCTGCCAATGCCGGTGCCCCCGCCGTCGCCGTGACCACCGGCGCCCACACCGCCGAACGCCTGCAAACCGCCCCGCAACTGGCGGTATTAAACAGCTTGAGCGAACTGCCGGATTTTCTGGCGGGGCTGTGATTAGTTTTTTTTCAGACGGCCTGAACGCTTGCAGACCGTCTGAAAACCCGTCCGCCGTTGCAATCACCCGACAGATAATTACATACGCTGCCGTATGTCCGCCACCCGCTTTGTTTGCACGCCTTAACACGCCGAATCAGCCCGAAAGGCCGTCTGAAAACCGCCCTACGGCAGAAATTTGCGACAAACGCATCTTTTCCTGCCCAAACATCATTTCCTTATCATCACAAAAACCGCCAAACCTTTCTCTTTTCACGCATTTTTACACTCAATCCACCGTTTGTGCCGTCTGAAAAATTGCCCACAATCCCGATAGGCTTTACAATCCGAGTAATTTAAATACAGTTTGCATCAAGCGCATCGCCCATGAACGCCGCCCCCTTTATCGAAATGAAAGACGTCGCCTTTGCCTACGGCGAACGCCCGATTCTGAACAACATCAATTTCAGCATCGCACAAGGCCATTTCGCCGCCGTTATGGGCGGTTCGGGCAGCGGCAAAACCACGCTGATGCGGCTGATTACCGGCCAGTTGCACCCCAACAGCGGCAAAGTCCTCATCGAAGGCCGTGATTTGACCGAATTTTCCGCTGCCGAACTCTACGAACACCGCCGCCGCATGGGCGTTTTGTTCCAACACGGCGCGCTGTTTACCGATTTGTCCGTGTTCGACAACCTCGCCTTCCCGATGCGCGAGCTGACCCGCCTGCCCGAAGCCGTCATCCGCGACTTGGTGCTGCTCAAGCTCAACGCCGTCGGCCTGCGCGGCGTCGAAAACCTGATGCCGTCCGAACTTTCAGGCGGCATGGCACGCCGCGTCGCCTTAGCGCGCACCATCGCGCTCGACCCCGAGCTGATGATTTACGACGAGCCGTTCACCGGCCTCGACCCGATCTCGCTGGGTGTCATCGCCCACCTCATCAGCCGCGTCAACAAAGCCCTGCGCTCGACCAGTATTATGGTGACGCACGACATCGAAAAATCGCTGCAAATCGTTGACCAAGTGATTTTTCTGGCACACGGCGAAATCATGTTCAGCGGCTCGCCCGAAGAAATGCGCCGCCTCGACTCGCCGTGGGTCAAACAGTTTGTACAGGGCGAAGCCGACGGACCCGTGGCGTTCCGCTATCCGTCGGAAACAACGTTGAAACAGGATTTGCTGGGGTAAATGCTGTTGACGGATCCTCATTCAGAGACAGTTTCTTCCATAGAAGAACAGGCCGTCTGAAAAACGGCAGCATAAAGAAAAACTTAAACTTTCAGACGGCCTCCGCCCGCACCGCCTGAAAATGCGGAGACAGGAGAACAATTATGTATGACCGAGGCGTACAACACCGAAGGCATACAAACCTTCAAACCCGTTGTCGGGGTATACGGACGGCGGCAGGCCGATCCGATCGAGCGTTGCTCGCCCTGCTGCTGGATGCGGCGCTTCTCGGAGTCGCCGTCTGGGGATTCCTGGAATAGGGAAAAGACAAAAACACAATATTCGGCATCATCGGCTTATGTATGCCGCCACTGGCTCTGCTCATCCAATGTTTCTTTATCATCAGATACAGACACAGTCGGTCGGCAAAGAAACCGTCGGCATACAGCCTGTCAACATACGCACAGGGCAGCCGGTATCCGCCGTCCGCTATTTTATGCGCATAGGATTGCCGTTCTTGGCCGGCTGGGCTTTCGGCTTCGGTTCCTATCTTTTTTTAAACTGCGTCCTGATACTGGCCGAAAGCAACAACCACCGGACACTGGATGACTTGCTGGCTGGTTCCGTCGTCGTCCGTGTAAAATAACCGTTACCAATATTGGATTTTCAAACGGCCGCAACGGTACAGGAAACCTTTCAAAATACACAGGCCGTCTGAAAACTAGAAAACCTTTTATTTATCGAACCGCATGAACTTTATCCGAACCGTCGGGGCGAACACCCTGAACTTCATCCAAGCCCTCGGCAGCGTGTTTCTGTTTTTATTGCAGATTCTCGCCAAGTCGGGCACGGCGTTCGGGCGTATCCGCCTGAGCATACGCCAAATATATTTTTCCGGCGTGATGTCGGTCTTGATTATCGCCGTATCCGGCCTGTTTGTCGGCATGGTATTGGGTTTGCAGGGTTATACCCAGTTGGCCAAGTTTAAATCGGCGGATATTTTGGGCTATATGGTGGCGGCGTCGCTGCTGCGCGAATTGGGGCCGGTGTTGGCGGCGATTCTGTTTGCCTCCAGCGCGGGCGGGGCGGTGACCAGCGAAATCGGTTTGATGAAAACCACCGAACAGCTTGAGGCGATGAACGTGATGGCGGTCGATCCGGTTGCCCGCGTGGTTGCGCCGCGCTTTTGGGCGGGTGTGTTTTCTATGCCGCTTTTGGCCTCGATTTTCAATGTGGCGGGCATTTACGGCGGCTATCTGGTCGGTGTGCAGTGGCTGGGTTTGGATTCGGGCATTTATTGGTCGCAGATGCAGAACAACATCACTTTAAGCTACGACATCATCAACGGCCTGATTAAATCAGCCTGTTTCGGGGTGGCGGTTACGCTGATTGCGGTGCATCAGGGTTTCCACTGCGTCCCGACTTCCGAGGGAATTTTACGCGCCAGCACGCGCACGGTGGTGTCTTCCGCCCTGACCATTCTGGCAATCGATTTTGTTTTAACCGCATGGATGTTTACCGAGTAAGAATCATGAAAAGAAGCGTTTTGGAACTTTGGGTCGGCCTGTTTGTCTTATTGGGTGCAGTCGCAATCGGCTTTCTGGCCTTCCGCGTAGCGGGCGGCAGCAGCTCGCTGAGTGCCGACAAAACCTACACCGTCTATGCCGATTTCAGCGACATCGGCGGTTTGAAAACCAATGCGCCGGTAAAATCGGCAGGCGTTTTGGTCGGGCGCGTGGCCTCTATCCAGCTTGACCCGAAAAGTTATCAGGCCAAAGTAGCCATCAACCTCGACAGCCGTTACCAGTTCAGCAGCGACGTTTCCGCGCAAATCCTGACTTCCGGCCTGTTGGGCGAACAATACATCGGCCTGATGCAGGGCGGCGATACGGAAAATCTGGCCGCCGGCGACACCATTTCCGTCACCAGCTCTGCAATGGTGCTGGAAAACCTGATCGGCAAATTCATGACCAGTTTTGCCGAGAAAAACGCAGGCAGCAGCAAATCGGAAGACAACCCTGCAGCTGCCTCCGCTACCGAATAATTTCCCTCAACCCCTTGTTTTGATACAGAAAGAAAATAATGAAAAAATCCCCTGTCCTCAGCGCATTGTGCATCGGCCTGCTCAGCATCAACCTGGCAGTTGCTTCGCCTGCGGATGCTGTCAGCCAAATCCGTCAAAACTCCGTCCAAGTATTGAACATCCTGAAAAGCGGTGATGCCGACTCTGCCCGCCGCAAAGCAGAAGCCTACGCGCTGCCTTACTTCGACTTCCAACGCATGACCGCGCTGGCCGTCGGCAATCCGTGGCGCACCGCCTCCGCCGCGCAAAAACAGGCGTTGACCAAAGAATTCCAATCCATGCTGATCCGCACCTACTCCGGCACCATGATGAAATTCCGTAATGCCAAAGTGAATATCAAAGACAACCCCGTGGTCAACCGCGGCGGCAAAGAAATCATCGTCCGCGCCGAAGTGAGCAATTCGGGCGAAAAACCGGTCAACATGGATTTCACCACCTATAAAAGCGGCAACAAATACCGCGTTTACAACGTCGCCGTCGAAGGCGCGAGCCTGGTAACCGTGTACCGCAACCAATTCGGCGAAACCGTCCGGGCCAAAGGCATCGACGGCCTCATCGCCGAGCTGAAAACCAAAAACGGCGGCACCGGCAAATAACATGAATTCAGAAATACGCAACGGCGTACTGCACATCGGCGGCGAGGTAACGGTTAAAACCGTGACCAACGCCGCTTTCGGGCAGTTTGAACAGCAATGCCGTCTGAAAGACATTTCCGCGCTTGATTTCAGCGCTGTCAGCCGCGCCGATTCTGCCTGCGTTTCGCTGCTCTTGAGCGCGCTGCGTCTGAAAAACGCCGCTGTCGAGCTGCGCCATGTGCCTGAATCCGTGCGCGCGCTGGCAGAACTTTACGAAATCAAAGACTGGGTTACGCCATGAAAAAAACCGCCGCTCCCCTGCTCTTCATCATGCTCGCCGCCGCCCACCCCGCATTGGCCGAGCGCAATCCCGCCGACCCGCTTGAAGGCTACAACCGCGCTGCCTTCAAATTCAACGACACTGCCGACCGCTACGTCATGGCGCCCGTCGCCCGCGGTTACCGCAAAATCACGCCCAAACCCGTCCGTACCGGCGTGAGCAATTTTTTCAATAATCTGCGCGACGTCGTCAGCTTCGGCAGCAATGTTTTGCGTCTGGACGCCAAGCGCGCCAGCGAAGATTTGGTGCGCGTCGGCATCAACACCACCTTCGGCCTTGGCGGCCTGATTGACGTTGCCGGCGCCGGCGGCGTGCCTAACAATAAAAACAGCCTCGGTGACACTTTCGCTTCATGGGGTTGGAAAAACAGCAGCTACTTCGTCGTTCCCCTGCTCGGCCCCTCCACCGTCCGCGACTCGCTCGGCAACGCCGTTACCACCGTGTATCCCGTCAAAAGCGCGGTTTTCAAAACACCTGCGGGCCGCTGGAGCACCACCGGACTGAATGCCGTCAACACCCGTGAAGGAATGCTCGACCTGACCGACAGCCTCGACGCTGCCGCCATCGACAAATACAGCTACACCCGCGACCTGTTTATGCGTGTGCGCAGCAAACAAACCGGCGGCAACCTGCCGCAAAGTCCTGACGAAAACATCGACATTGACGAATTGGTCGAAAGCGGCGGCAGCGCAGCCGACAGCCAAACCGCCGCCCCCGCAACAGCGGACACTGCCCGGCCTTACGACACAGGCCGTCCGTCTGATTGGGTTGCAGTTCACTAACCCGTCAGGCCGTCTGAAAACCGGCGTCGGTGAAACAGGTCAAATCCACTGTTTCACCGGCGTGTTTTTTCAGACGGCCTGAGACTTTTGCAAAAAACAAATCAAACCTGAAAATGCGTGGATGTCATTCCCGCGCAGGCGGGAATCCGGAAGACAAAACCAACGCGACTGTTTGTTTTAAAAATATTACCCAACCCCAGCTACTGGATTCCCGCCTGCGCGGGAATGACGTATTTAGTGTTTCAAACGGCCTTCAAGTGCTATTTGGGGTTTTGGCCCCCTCCCTTTTAAGGAACACTGTCATGACCTTAAACGGCCTCCTGCACCGCCGCCGTTCCGTGCGCCATTTCGACGAAAACGCCGGCATCTCTGCCGATACCGTGCGCGAATGTCTGCAACTGGCGCCATCGAGCTCGAATATGCAGCTTTACGAGTTTTACCACATCACCGACACCGCGCTGCTGGCGCGGCTGTCCGAAGCCTGCCTCAGCCAAAATTCCGCCAAAACCGCGCGGCAGATGGTAGTGTTCGTTACCCGTCAGGATTTGCACAAACAGCGTGCCGCCGCGCTGTTGGAATTGGAACGCGAAAACACCCGCCGCAACTCACCGTCGGAAAAACAGGCCAAGTATCTGAAAAACTGGGAAAATTATTACGGCAAACTCCTGCCCTTCCTTTATGCCCGCTACTGCGGTCTGTTCACGCCGCTGCGCAAACTGGTTGCCTACGCGTTGCGGCTGAAACGGCCCATGATGACGTATGTGGGCGAGGGCGATATGCGCGTGGCGGTGCACAAGAGCTGTGCGCTGGCGGCGCAGACGTTTATGCTGGCAATGGCGGAAAAGGGTTACGACACCTGCCCGCTGGAAGGGCTGGATCCCGGCTTGGTGAAAAAAATCCTTAACCTGCCGCGCGGTGCGGAAATTAACATGATTGCGGCCTGCGGCATCCGCCGCGCAGACGGCAAAGGGATTTGGGGCGAACGCGTGCGCCTGCCGTTTGAAAACGTTTACCGCAGACTTTAAAACAGCTTGGAAAAATCAAACGGCCGTCTGAAAATTCAGACGGCCTTTTGATTTTTTACAGATTTCAATCCCTAATCATTTATCAAAAGCGGATACGGATTAACCGCGCCTTTGGGCGTATAAATCCCGTAATGCAGATGCGGCGGCGTGCCTTTGGCGTTGCCGCTGTCGCCGACATAGCCGATGACCTCGCCGCGTTTGACCCATTGGAAACGGCGGACATCGGCGTATTTTTCCAAATGCGCGTAGTAATGCACGACGCGGCCGGCACTCCAGATGCTGACGGTTTTGCCGCCCAACCGGTTTTCGCCGACTTTGAGGACGACGCCCGAAGTGGTGCTGCGCACGGGCGTGCCGCGTTTGGCGAAAATATCCACGCCCTGATGCCTGCGCCCGCCGATGCGCACGCCGTTCCATGTATCGGCAAAACGCTGGCCGGGCACGGGATTGGGCAGGCTGTGCGGCTCAGGCATGGGGTAAAAACAGAAAATGCCCGTGGCGGCGGTAATAAGTGCGGCGAGGGTCAGGAAAATGGTGGGCAGCGGTTTGGGCATAATGGGTTTGTCGAAGCCGTCTGAAAGGGTTTTGGGTTTTCAGACGGCCTGATGCGTTAAAAGAAATGAAGACCGGATGTAAGGCCGTCTGAAATGCTGAATCCGCATTCCGGCAAACCGGCCAAGCAAAAGCGGGCAGGGTGCCCGCTTGGTTTCAAACCGTTTACTGAACGCGCTGCGCTTCTTCCCGCACGGCGTTGACAACATCTGCACCGAAGAGCGCGTTGACGTCGGTTTCGTCGAAAACGTATTTGGCGTGGCAGAAGTCGCAGTCCACGGCGATGCTGCCCTGTTCGGCCACGACGCCGCCGACTTCTTCGCCGCCGAGCATCAGAAGCATATCGCTGACTTTGCCGCGCGAGCAGGTGCAGGCGAATTCGATGGTTTCGGGTTCGAACACGCGCGGCGGGGTTTCGTGGAACAGACGGTAGAGGATGTGTTGGGCGTCAAGGGCGGTCAGCTCGCCGGCGGTAACGGTTTGCGCGAGCGTGCTGACGTGTTCCCATGCGTCGGCGTCCAGCGTTTCTTCGGGCAGTCGCTGCACCAAGAGGCCGCCGCAGGCTTGGTCGTCGGCGGAGAGGACGATGTGGGTATCGAGCTGTTCAGAGCGTTTCATGTAATTTATCAGCATCTGCGCGATGCTGCCGCCTTCCAGCGGAACGACGCCCTGCCACGGGTCGGCGTCTTTGGGCTGGAGGGTGAGCACGAAAACGCTGTTGTCGCCCAAAAGCGCAGCGAGGCTTTCGTCGTCGCCGAGGGCGGCGTCTTCGTTCCAGCGGGCGGTGGCGCGGACGGTCTGTTCGGACGTGGCTTCGACCACGAGCATTTTCAGACGGCCTTGACCTTGCACCTGCACGATTAGGGTGCCGTCGATTTTGAGGTTGCTCGACAGCAATGCACCGGCGGCCAGAAGTTCGCCCAATGCGCGGCGGATGGCGGCGGGGTAGTGTTTTTGGCCGACGATGTGCTGCCAGACGTTTTCCAAACGGACATGCAGCCCGCGCACGGGCATGTTGTCGAAAATAAAACGGGTGCGGCAGTCGGCCGGCGCGACGGCGGGTTGGAGCGGGGTCATATTGTTCTCTGATAGAAATTGGATTGCCTGCTATATGGTTGCGGGGCGGGATATATCAAGGCCGTCTGAAACCCCGCTTCTGCCGTTTATATAACGAATGCCGTCTGAAAATTTTTTCAGACGGCATCCATCCCATCAAACCGGTCATTCTTTAATTTTTATTTTTGCGTTTCTTTTCCAGATAGGCAGCGGTTATCGAAATGATCAGGACAGCGATACCGTCCAAAACATATTGGTTATACGGCAATTTCAATAAAGGATAAACAAACCAGTGCAGAAAACAGAAAATGACACTGGAGATAAAAAACATTTTAAAAAAAATTTTCGTTTCTTCCTTCATCTGTTTCTCCGATACGGGCAGGGCAGGCAGCCCTGCCCGATCTCATTTAAAAATCACCGTTAAAAGAAAACCGGTTCTCCAACGTTGACGGGGATTTTTTAAAATCACTGACCATTTTCGCGTTAGTACTGGTGTAATGGTCAATCACAGCCTGCTTGAAAGGATTATAGAATACATCTGTGATAGCTGCACCGACCATCGTACCTCCTACGAATGTTCCAAAGCCACCGCCACCACTAACCGTTTGCAGTTCTTTTACTGTTAAATTTTTCATAATAATCTCCTGAAATTAGGGTTTCAAAAATAAAAAGAATGCGCTATGAACCGAATCATGATTCTTAGCGATTCTGTCTTTATGACCCCCGTTAAAGTTTGTTTGTTTTGTTTAATATATTAAAACCATTGTCACTATGAATATTCCATAACTCTAAGATATGGAAGCTAAAAGTTAATTTTCTAAGGCCAACACTAGAAGAGGCCGTCTGAAACATTCAGACGGCCTCTTCTTATTTCTTCACCCCGCTGACCATTTTCCGAATCTGCCAATCCAGAAAATCTCCGTACACCTCGGCGCGGCTGATGACGGATTTTGAGGCTTCGTCGGGCGCGGCGGCTTCGGCGGAAAGCGTTTCGGCGTTGGTCCAGCGGTAGAATTTTTTATCGGCCAAACCGTAAAAACCGCCCTCGGTCAGCAGCACTTCGCGGTTGTAACCCCAGCCGCACCACATTCCCTGCGGCTTAGGCTCGGTGAGGTTGCAGCCGTTTTGGTAATACGGTTTGCCGGGCAGACTCAGTCCGTAAAGGGTGGGCAGGATGTCTTTGTGCGAACCGGCGCGCTCGGGGTGGTATTCGGCGCGGGCGTGGTATTCGGGCGGAACGTACAGGTAAAACGGCACGGCATGGCCGAGGGCGTTTTCCTGCGGTTTCGGATAACCGATGGCGCGCATATTGTGGTCGCCCGTGGCGGCGATAATGGTGTGCGGGGCGCGTTGTTTGACATCGCCGACAAAGGCGCCGAGTTGGTCGTTGGCGTAGCGGAAGGTGTTGAAAATCTCGTTCAGCTCCGTGCCCTGCGCCAGCGCGGCAAAACGCTGTTTCTCGGTGGCAGTGAGTTTGAAGTCGCGCGGCTGATGCGGCGGCGGCAGGCGGTAAGGCGGGTGGTTGGTGATCGACATCATCATGACAAACACGGGTTTACCGCTTTTTTCCGCCGCTTCGAGTTTTTCGGCGGCGTAGCGGAACATAAACTCGTCGGGCACGCCCCAAGTGGCGGATTTTGCTTCGGGATAACGCGCTTTCAGGGTGTTTTCATCGGCCACTTCGTGCACGCCCAAATGGCGCAGAAAGCTGTCGAAATCGCGCCAACCGCCGTTGCCCGAAGTGATATAGACGACCTGATAGCCCGCGTCGAGATAGGGGCGGAACATATTGCTCGGGAAGTTTTTGCACTTCGCCGCCGACTGGCTGAGGTTCAAAATCGGGCTGCGCACGAAAAAGCGGTGCAGCGAATCGCTGGTGCCGTCACCTTCGGAAACGAATTTGGTATAGAGCCAGTCTTGGTCGAAATGGGTTTTCAGACGGCCTAACAGATCGCGTTCGGGATTGTCGGACTGCAAAAGATGGCTGCCCATACTTTCCATAACCGCCAGCGCCACATTCGGCCGTTTTGCCGGAACTGCGGCGTTTTCAGACGGCCCGGCGCGGTAAAACTGCGCCAAATCGGCCGATTCGGCTTTTTTGCCCGACAGGCGGCTGATGAGCGCGAGGCCGTCTGAATCGGAAACGGGCGTGAGGCCGCTGCTGTTTTGACGTTCTTTGCGCGCCCAATCCAGCGCCGTCGGCGCATTGGCGACCAAACCGTTTAATTTGGGCGAAGCGGAAATCTGCGCTGCCGACTGGCGCAGCGGGAATTTGCCGACCGAGCCGCGGATGCCGACGGCCAGCGCCAAAACGGCCAATACACCCGCGCACACCGCCTGTTTGCGCGACGGTGTTTCGGGCAGGCAAAGCGTTCTCAGCCATGCAAACAGCCGCGCAAAAATCCAAGCCGACACCAGCACCGCCGCAACGCCGCGCAACACGGGATAATCGTGCCACATCGTTGCCAACACCGCCCTTGTGTCTTCTTCCGCCAAGCCGAACACGAAAACGTCAAACTGCCGTTCATATGTTTTGAAATAGTAAACATTGCCCAACGTCAGCGCCGCGAGCACAGCCGCAAGCGCAGCCAGCAATCCCGCATGAATGCGGTCGAACAGCCGCGCGCTCCGCTCCGAAACCAAGCTCGACAGCCCGAGCAAAACGGGCAGCGCGGTCAATATCGACGCGGTTTTCGCGTCAAACTGCAAGCCTTTCAGAAACAGCGCGGCGACATCTTGGCGGTAAGACTGCTTGACCGTTTCGTCCACAAACCAAGCATACAGCGCCAGCCGCCCCGCCGACTGAACGGCAACTGCCAGCAGCCAAAACCCCGGCCACTGCCGCAGCCAGCCGTTAAACCGTTTTGTTTTCATCGTTTTCCGCCGTTTTCCGTCGTTTGGGAAGGTTATTAAAGACGGAAATTATACGCAGAATGACGGTGCGGAGAAAGGCAGAGGCCGTCTGAAAAGCGCGCCAAGCGCCGTGAACACGGGGTTTGTGCAAAACGTTCATGTTGAAAGGCCGTCTGAAAAATTTGTTTTCAGACGGCCTTTCAACCCATCAAACGGAATCAGTCGTGTCCCATATCGACGTTTCTGTCTTGATGGCGGGTATTCGGCGACAACACGATTTTGTTGTCCACTTTGCCGATGGCGCTCCGGTCTTTATCCGGATAATCCAGGCTGTGCAGGAAGTGGCGGATACAGTTGAGGCGGGCGCGTTTTTTGTCGTCGGAACGGATAATCGTCCAAGGCGCGTCGCCGGTGTGGGTGTGGAAGAACATCGCGTCTTTGGCTTCGGTGTAGTCGTCCCAGCGGTCGAGCGATTGGATATCGACGGGCGAGAGTTTCCAGTGTTTCAGCGGATCGTCGCGGCGGGAAATAAAGCGGCGCAGCTGTTCTTCGCGGCTGACGGAAAACCAGAATTTAAAAAGGTGTGTGCCGTCGGCCACCAGCATCCGTTCAAACTCGGGGGTTTGGCGCATGAAAAGCATATATTCGTTGGGTTCGCAGAAGCCCATCACGTGCTCGACGCCGGCGCGGTTGTACCATGAGCGGTCGAAAAAGACGATTTCGCCGGCGGTCGGCAGGTTTTGGATGTAGCGTTGGAAATACCATTGGCCGCGCTCGGTTGAGGTGGGTTTTTCCAGCGCGACGACGCGGGCACCGCGCGGGTTGAGGTGTTCCATATAACGCTTGATGGTGCCGCCCTTACCTGCGGCGTCACGGCCTTCAAACAGGCAGACGATGCGCTGGCCGGTTTCTTTCACCCAGCTTTGTACTTTCAATAATTCGATTTGCAGCTTTTTCTTTTCGCTTTCATACACACCGCGGCGCATACGGTTTTTGTAGGGGTAGCTTTCCGGCAGCGGGGCGGAATTGGAATCTTCGGGTGTGCCTTTGCCTTCGTGTTCCAATACGGCTTTTTCAAACACTTCCAGCTTGCTGGCGCCGGTTTCGATTTGTTCGAACGGTTGCAGTTGGCGGTCGGTCATGTTTGCTCCTTATGAATGAAGTGGATTGGAAAAACGGATAAAATCTGCTTCTGCCCTTATTCTACTCCCGTTTCGGCAGATAGGACTACGCAAAATTACACGCCCTGCTGCCGTCTGAAAACTTTTGTAAACACCCGACCGCCATGCCATTTTTCGCCCTGTTTGACGATGCCGTTTCCAACCGCGCCGTGCTCTATTCCCGCCACATTTCCGCCCGTTTCCTGCGCGCCGACCAACTCGACTCGCTCGACGCGCTGCTTGCCGAAGGCTGGCGGCAGGGGCAGCACGCCGTGATTTTTGCCGATTACGAGTTCGGCCTGCCGCTGGTCAAACTGCCGTCTGAAAACAGCGGCCTGCTGGCGCTGCATTGGTTTGCCGAATGCGAAAATGTTAACGCGCCAAGCTGGCTTGCCGAACATTCAGACAGCCTTCCCGCCGGCGTTTCCACGCCCGAAAGCGACGTTTCCGAACGCAATTATTCAAACGCAATCAACGGGATACACAACGCCATCCGACGCGGCGACACTTATCAAATCAACTACACCACCCGCCTGCATTTCCAAGCCTACGGCAGCCCGGTTACGCTCTACCGCCGCCTGCGCCAGCCTGTTCCCTACGGCGTACTCGCCTGTCTGCCCGATTCAGACGGCCTCGAAACGTGGACACTCTGCCATTCGCCCGAACTGTTTCTCAACATTTCTTCAGACGGCCTCATCACCACCGAACCGATGAAAGGCACCGCACCCTGCCTCGACGACGGACACGACGCCGAACGTGCCGCCGCGCTGAAAAACGACCCGAAAAACCGTGCCGAAAACGTGATGATTGTGGACTTACTGCGCAACGATTTGGGCAAAATCGCGCAAACGGGCAAAGTCGCCGTTCCCGCGCCGTTTGAAGTTTCCCGCTTCGGCAGCGTCTGGCAGATGACCAGCCGCATCGAAGCGCAGGCCGTGCCGAATCTGCGCGCCGCCGACATTTTCCGCGCCGCCTTCCCCTGCGGCTCGATTACCGGCGCGCCCAAACGCAAAAGCATGGAAATCATCAACCGCCTCGAAACCGCACCGCGCGGGCTTTATACGGGCAGCATCGGGTTTCTCAAACCGAACCGGCCGCAGAGCGAAGTCGAAGCGCTTGCCCTGAGCGGCGATAAAAATTCAGACGGCCTCAACCCGCCCAAAGCCCGCGCCGAATCAGGCTTAGGCTTTGAAGGCGTGTTCAACGTCGCCATCCGCACGCTTACGCTTAAATCTGTTTCAGACAGCCTCTATCAAGGCGTTTACGGCGTCGGTTCGGGCATCGTTATCGACAGCGATCCGCAAAGCGAATACCAAGAATGCGGCTGGAAAGCCCGCTTCCTGACCTCGCTCGCCCCCGAATTTGCCGTGTTTGAAACCATTCGCGTCGAGCAAAACCAATGCGCGCTCTTTGACGCACACACAGGCCGTCTGAAAAACGCCGCCCGCGCCCTCAACCTCGCCTTGCCCACTGATTTCAAACAACAAATCCTCAGCCATATCCGCCAAATGCCCGCCGTCCCATGCCGTCTGAAAACCACCCTCTCTTCAGACGGCCTCAGCTTCGCCCACGCCGAAATCCGCGCGCTGCAAGGTGTTCAGCGTATTATTCTGTCTCCCGCCGCCCTGCCCCGCCGCGACTACCTGCGCCGCTTCAAAACCACCCGCCGCGCCGCGTTTGACGCCGCATGGCAGACCGCCGAACGGCAGGGAGCGTTTGACGCCCTACTTTTCAATTCAGACGGCCTGCTGCTCGAAGGCGGCCGCAGCAACGTGTTCATTAAAATCAACAGCATCTGGCACACGCCCGCAACGGATTTGGACATCCTCAACGGCGTCATGCGCCAAGCCGTGCTGGCCGACCCGCAGAAATATTTGGGTGCGGATCAGGTGTTGGAAAGTGAAATCACGCGCGAGATGCTTGAAAAAGCAGAGAAAATTTGTTTGAGTAATGCGTTGAGAGGGGTGTTTGAGGTGGTATTGGACAGGGTGGGTTAGGATTTTTCAGACGGACTGACTATTTGAGACCGTCTGAAAATTCAGCCGCGATTTGACCGCAGGTTGGAATTTAAACGCTGGAAATTTCGGCAAACGGTTTTTTGTTTTTCAGGCAAGCGGTGGGTAGGGATACCCACCCTGCGGCGATTGCCTGCTAAGCAGTGAATCCAGCCCCCTCTCCCTAATCCTCCCCCGCCCCGCAGAAGAGGGAACGCATTTGCGATGCCATAAATATTTCAGGCGGCCTGAGACCGTTAGTTTTAGACCTTTGCAAAAATCAAAAACATCCGCCTAAAGGCCGTCTGAAACAGTTAACCTCTCAACCGCCGTCATTCCCGCGCAGTCGGGAATGATCCGTGAAAATTTCAGACAGCATTTTTGATTTTTACAACGATCTCGGCTTGCGGATTATTCCCTGACGATAACCGGACTTTCGTCTGCCGGCAGGAATGGTTTACCTGATGTCGAAATGCCGTCTGAAATAGTTGTTTCAGACGGCATTTTACTTTTTGGAGAGATTTCTAACGCCCAACCCTCTAGGTTCGATAAATACAAAAGGCAAACCCGAAACGGATTTGCCTTTTTTTGAATGAAGCCTTAGTGGACGTCTTTCCAGAATTCTTTTTTCAGGAAGTAGGCCAGCGGCAGCATCACGGCCAGCAGAAAGATCATCACCAGATAACCGATGCGGTGGCGTTGCTGTTGTGCGGGTTCGCCCATGTACACCAAGTAATTAACCAAGTCGCGGACATAGGCGTCGTACTCTTTGGTAATGACTTTGCCGTCTTTCAGGCGGCGGGTTTGCAGGCCGGTTGATTCCCAGTAGAGCTTGGGCTCTTTTACGCCGTGTTCGTTGGTAACCCAAACCGGCTGGCCTTTGGCATCCAGCTCGACGGTACGGATACCTTGCTGCTGGGCCAGCGGGTGCGGCATACCGACTTTGTCGAAGGCGGTGTTGTTCCAACCGTTCGGACGGGTCGGATCTTTATAGAAGCCGCGCATATAGGCATACAGGTAATCTGCGCCGCGCGAACGGGCAATCAGGGTCAAATCGGGCGGTGCGGCACCAAACCATTTTTGCGCGTCTTTCGGATTCATGGCCGCAACCATCACGTCGCCGACGTTGTCGGTGGTAAACATCAGGTTTTTCTTGATTTCGTCTTCAGTCAAACCGATGTCTTGCAGACGGTTGAAGCGCATACCCGCAGCCGAGTGGCAGGACAGGCAGTAGTTGGTAAAAATCTGCGCACCGCGTTGCAGGCTGACCTGATCGCGCAGGTCGATATCGACTTTTTCATATTCCGCATGACCGCCGGCGGCGACTGCTGCGCTCATGGGTGCTGCCAACAGCAGGGCAGCAAACCAGTTTTTCAGAGTTTGTTTCATTTTCGCTGCCCTCGTCAGATTAAGGTTGCAAACAGGTAGGCACCGACGGCGGTCATGCCGACATACACGAAGAACATGATTTTCTGTTTCGTGGTGCTCATGGTGACACGTTCAGGTACCGGCAGGTTTTTGTCCAGCTTGGTATAGAACGGCATACCCAAGAAGAATGCAAAGTAAACGACAGACAGAATGCGCGCGACAATCGTGCGGGCATCGGTGGCAACGAGTGCGCCCAAAATACCCAGTCCGATGAAGGAAATGATAAACAAAACAACGGCGGTTTTGAAAATCGGGCCGCGATAGCGGATGGATTTCACTTCGCCTTTATCGAGCCACGGCAACAGCGCAATCAGTACAACCGCCGCGCCCATGCCGATGACGCCCCAAACCTGTGTACCCAGGAATGACGGAATCGCACGCAAAATGGCGTAGAACGGGGTAAAGTACCATACCGGCGCGATGTGCGCGGGGGTTTTCAGCGGGTTGGCCGCATCGAAGTTCGGCGCTTCCAAGAAATAGCCGCCGCCTTCGGGCGCGAAGAACATCACGGCGCAGAAGACAATCAGGAATACCACGACGCCCAAAATGTCTTTCACGGTGTAATAGGGGTGGAACGGAATGCCGTCAAGCGGGATGCCGTTTTCGTCTTTGAGCTTTTTGATTTCCACGCCGTCGGGGTTGTTTGAGCCGACTTCGTGCAGGGCGATGATGTGCGCCACGACCAAACCGATCAACACCAGCGGCACGGCGATAACGTGCAACGCGAAGAAGCGGTTTAAGGTAACGTCGGAAACGTTGAAGTCGCCGCGGATCCAAGTCGATAAATCAGGGCCGATGACGGGAATTGCGGAGAACAGGTTGATAATCACCTGCGCGCCCCAGAACGACATCTGACCCCACGGCAGCAGGTAGCCCATAAAGGCTTCCGCCATCAGCGCGAGGAAAATCAGCGAGCCGAATACCCACACCAATTCGCGCGGTTTTTTGTACGAGCCGTACACCAAGCCGCGGAACATATGCAGATAGACGACGATAAAGAAGAATGATGCGCCGGTCGAGTGCATATAGCGGATAATCCAACCGCCCGACACGTCGCGCATGATATATTCCACCGCAGTAAAGGCCGCAGGCAGATGGTAGGCATTGAGATTGCCGTCGGGTTTGTAGTTCATTGTCAGGAAGATGCCGCTGACAATCTGAATCACCAGCACCAAAAGCGCCAGCGAGCCGAAGTAATACCAGAAGTTGAAGTTTTTCGGCGCGTAGTACTCGCTTAAGTGCTCTTTCCACATTTTAGTCAGGGGGAAACGGGCGTCCACCCAGCCTAACAATGCCTTTGCTTTGTCATTGGTTTGGTTTGCCATAGTTCTAGTTCCTTATTTTTTAGTCTTCGCCAACCAAAACAGTCGTATCGCTCAGATATTTGTAGGGCGGAACAACCAGATTGGTCGGGGCAGGAACACCTTTGTACACACGGCCGGCGAGGTCGAATTTCGAGCCGTGGCAGGGGCAGAAGAAGCCGCCTTTCCAATCTGCACCCAAATCTGCGGGCGCGATGTCGGGGCGGTAGGTCGGGGAACAGCCCAAGTGGGTACAGATACCGATGCCCACAAAAATGTTCGGTTTAATCGAACGGGTTGCATTTTTCGCATATTCTGGCTGCTGCTCGACTTCCGATTTCGGGTCTGCCAAAGAGCCATCCAGCGATTTCATGTCTTTGAGCTGCTGCTCTGTGCGGTTGATAATCCAAATAGGCTTGCCCTGCCATTCGGCAGTCAGCATTTGGCCTGCTTCGATTTTGCTGACGTCGACTTCGACGGCAGCGCCTGCGGCTTTGGCTTTTTCCGACGGAAAGAAGCTCGCCACAAACGGCGTTGCCACGCCTAAAGCCGCCACACCGCCCGCGCCGCAGGTAGCAAGCGTCAGGAAACGGCGGCGGCCGTTGTTGATTTCTTGATTATCCATCATTCAGTCGTCCTAAAATTTTGGGAATACCGAGCCATTAAACACTGTAATTCTACCTAGTTTGCACGGATACTCAAAGTATTATTTAAATTAAGGTAAAGTTTTTGTGATATTTTTTGGTTTCAAACCGGATTTGGTTCGTCAAAATAACACTCTGTTACACCAAAATGCTTAGACACGGCTTCTCCCAAAGCCTGAATCCCGTAGCGTTCTGTAGCATGATGCCCTGCCCCGATAAATGCCGTTGCCGTTTCGTTTGCCAGATGATATTGCGACTCGGAAATCTCGCCGGTTACATACGCATCAACACCGGCATCGATTGCCGTCTGAAAAAATCCCTGCGCACCGCCGCTGCACCAGGCAATGCGTTTAATTTCCTTATTTTCTCTTCCGATAACATCCGGCTCACGCTGCAATACTTCTGCGATTTTCCTGCCCAACTGCGCCAGCGTCAGCGGCGTTTTCAGACGGCCTACACTGATTAAATCCTGCTCGCCGCACAAATACTCCAACTCCCAGTCCAGCAGTTTCGCCAATTGCGCGTTATTGCCCAACTGCGCATGTCCGTCCAAGGGCAGATGGTAACCGGCCATATTGATTTGGTGTTGTAACAGCGTTGCAATGCGCTCCTTCTTCCAGCCGGTAATCGTCAGCGGTTCACTCTTCCAAAACATACCGTGATGCACCAGCAGCATGTCCGCCCCCTCTTTCACGGCAAAATCAATTGCCGCCTTACTTGCCGTTACCGAGGTAACAATTTTATTGATTTCTTCTTTACCTTCAACCTGCAAACCGTTCGGCGCGTAATCTTTATAAAGATGCGGTTGCAGCGTCTGGGCGCACCAATCCAAAACTTCCTGACGTGTTGCCATCTGTACCCTTCCTCAATCCATTACAAAACGGCTATTGTAATCTGAAAACCGTGCAACATGGCACGATACAGATGTTTCGGCCGAATATCACGATAAAACGGTATGACTGCAGCCCTACTAAAAAATGCCGTCTGAAAATTTTCAGACGGCATCCCTTTATCAGCTCTGCAACCGCGCAAACAAAAATTCTGCCAACACATTAATCTTCATCATCTGCCGATTATTCGGCGTGTACACCAAATAAATCCCATCACTTTCTGCCGTGTCAGACGGCGCGATGTGCCAATCAGCAAAAATTTCTACCAATCTGCCCGACTGCAAATGCCTTGCCACCAACCAATCGGGCAAATGCGTGATGCCCAGTCCGTCCAAACACGCTTGCAGCAGCATTTCGGCGTTGTTGCCCGACAAATTGCCTTTTGCCCAAATATTTTGCGTACGATTGCCTTGTTTAAAATACCATTTTGCCGCCAAACCGCGAAAAGTAAACGGCAAACAATTATGCGCGGCTAAATCTTGCGGCTGGCGCGGCGTGCCGTGTTGCGCCAAATAAGCAGGACTTGCCACCAACAATCGCCGTTGCGGTGCGATTTTTTTGGCAATCAAACGCTCATCGCTGACTTGTCCCAAACGAATCGCCAAATCAATCGGCTGGCTGAATAAATCCACAAAATCATCACTACTGATAAGTTCCAATTCAATTTTGGGATATTGTCGGGCGAAATCGGCAAGCAAAGGCGCAAGTTTGCTGATGCCGTAAGTGCTGGGAAACGTCAGGCGCAATTTTCCTTTCGGCTCTAATACATCATCTTTAATTTGTTGATTTACTTGTAATAAATCGTCCAGAATCGGCTTGGTTTGTTTTTGATAACGAATGCCTGCGCCTGTGAGCGACAATTTGCGGGTGGAACGGTTGAACAAGGCAATGCCAAGCGATTGTTCTAAATTGTCCATTTGGCGCGTTACCGATGACACGGCAACGCCTAATTGTTTGGCGGTGGCGGTGAAATTACCCGTTTCGCACACGGAATGAAAAACGTGTAAGGCGGAAAAATAGTCCATGATTACCCTTGCGTTTTACGCAAAACTGATTTGATTTTTTGCCATATTATCATTTTTACGCAAAACTGTATAATGTCCACATCGCAATTCATTCAAAGAAAGAAATTTAAAAATGTCTAAAAAATCCAATTTAATCAAACAGGTGCGCCTGATGTTTTGCAAATCGTGGACGTAACCGTTTCTGCGCCCAAAGCCAATGAAGTACAAATTCAAATGCAAGCCTTGGGCTTAAACCGCGCAGAAATGATGTACCGTGAAGGGGCGTATGTGATTGAGCCTGTATTCCCTGCGACAATGGGTTACGAAGGGGCTGGCGTGGTTACGGCGGTGGGCGAAAATGTGCGTGAGTTCAAGGCTGGCGATAAAGTGAGCGTGATTCCGTCATTTATGTTCACCGAATACGGCACTTACGGCGAAATCGTGAATATGCCTGTTCACGCCGTGGTCAAACACCCTGAAAATCTGACGATGGAACAAGCGACGGCAAGCTGGATGATGTTTGTAACCGCATACGGCGGCTTGATTGAGTTCGGAAACGTGCAGGCAGGCGATTTTGTAGTGCTGAATGCGGCGACCAGCTCGGTGGGCTTGGCGGCAATTCAAATCGCCAAAATGCAAGGCGCGACCGTGATTGCGCTTTCTCGCACGCACGCCAAAGGCGATGTGTTGCTGGAAAAAGGCGCGGATTTTGTGGTGACAACGCAAGAAGATGATATTACAGCGAAATTATTGGAAATTTCAGGCGGAAAAGGCGTGAATTTGGTGTTCGACCCTGTGGGCGGCAAAGAAGCGGCGAAAATCATCAATGCAATGGCGCAAGACGGGCGTTACATCATTTACGGTGCATTAAGCTACGATGACATCGCCGTGCCAGTGTTCCCGATTTTGGGCAAACACTTAGCCGTGCGCGGCTACGAACTATTTGAAATCACCACCGTGCCTGAAAAATTGGCACAAGCGAAACAATTTGTGTTTGATGGCTTGGCAAGTGGTCAGTTAAAACCTGAAATCGACAAAATTTTTGCCTTTGATGAAATGGTGCAAGCGCATGAATATATGGCGAGCAATGCACAAATGGGGAAAATTTTAGTGAAAATTTAATAAGATATAAGAAAAACACCGTTTTTTTAGCAAAACGGTGTTTTTCTGTTTTCAGGCAGCCTGAACATCAGCTACATCAATCATTTCACGCCAAATGGTTGATAACTGCGCCACAGGCAAAGGTAAATCGCGCTCAAAATAATAGCGCACCGAAGTCAGCGCGAGTGTGGCGTACAATTCGGCTTGGTAACCCGCATTATCTGATTGATATTGCGGATTTTTTTGTTGCATTTGCTGCCAAAATCCCTGTTTTATCAAGGCGAACATATCAGCATACAGATGATGGCGTTTGCTCTCAATTTTCCATAATGCCAACAATAGCTTACGTTGTGAAAACAACTCGGGCGCGAGTTGCAGCAGCGTACTCAAATCGGCATGACCGCTAAACCGTTGGCGCACCAAATCGGCGTATTGGCGTTTGAAATCGGCAATCATCGCGCCCGCCAACGCGCTTTTGCCCGAATAATATTTGTAAAACGTATTGCGGTTAATCAGGGCGCGGTTAAGAATTTCTTGTACTGTGATGTTTTCATAGGGTTTTTCGTGTAATAAATCCACCAAAGCGGCGCGAATATCACGATGACTTTTGATAATGCGGCGGTCGGTTGTTTTTTCAGGCAGCATAATGTTTTCCTTTTAATCAGCCTAGTAATCATACAAATTTTAAAATTTATCCTATTATTAGGCAAGTTTTAGATATTTTAACCGTTTCAGGCTGTCTGAAAATTTTATAGACTACACGCATTGATGAAACAGGAGATTATTGATGTATTTCGGACATTTTGCGGTGGCGGCGGCGTTGAAAGCGCATAAACCTGATGTACCTGCGCTGCCTTTGTTTATCGGCGCGGGCGTGATTGATATTGTGAACGGGCTGATGATTGTCGGCGGCGCGGACACGGTGCGTGGCAATGTGAATACGCTGCCGTATTTGTATTTTGATTTGGTGTTTATTGATTGGGATCATTCGCTGCTGATGGCGGCGGTGTGGTCGGGTTTGTTTGCGTGGCTGTGTTATTTTTTCTATCAAAACAATAAGGTAGCATGGTTTGCGTTTTTATGTTCCATGTTGCATTGGTGCGCTGATGTGCCTGTGCATAATCAGGATTTGGCGTTGTATCCGTATTCGGACATTAAATTTGGCTGGGGCTGGTGGGCGAAATATGGCGAATGGTCGTGGCTGATCGAAGTGGGATTTATGGCAGTGCTGTTGGCGTATGCGTGGATAAAATCAAAAGCACAACACCTTGATTTAAAATGGCAAGTGGTGTTTTTGTCGCTGACGGCAGTCAATATGTCGCCGTGGTTGTCGCCGATGAAGCATGTGGCGCAATTATCCGAACCTGCGGCGCATTTGTTGCATGGTTTTTTGGTAACGATTGGTTATGTGATTCCGCCGTTGATTTTGGTGTGGTTTTATGCGCGAAATCGCAAAGATGTGAAGTGGTGGCAGGCGTAAATTTCAGGTAGCCTGAAATTTACAATTTATTGTCAAAAATGGTAAACTAATTTCTTTTTTATACGAGATGCTTACCATGAAACCAGACGAAGCCGTTACCTAAATCACACTCAATATTTTCCGCTTAAACGGCGTTTTGCACGAATGGGGCAACCAATTCACCCAACCTTTGGGTTTGAATACCGCCCGTTGGCAAGTGTTGGGTGCGATTGCGCTAGCAGAGACTGCGCCGAATATTCCGCAAATTGCCGAAAAAATGGGCATTACCCGACAAGGTGCGTTAAAACAAGTCAATGTTCTGATTGAAGAAAAACTGATTACCACGCTGCCCAATCCTGCGCACAAACGCTCACCCTTGTACGCCTTAACCGAACGCGGACAAGCCGAATTTACCCATATTCAAACACAATGGCAGCAACACGCACAAAAAGTCGCCGCCCAATTTCACCCCGATGATTTGGCTGCAACGGTGCGCGTTTTGTCTCAACTTAATTTACATTACAAAACAAATGGTTGATTTTTTGGTACGTGTTCATTTTGAAAACTTATTTTCTTTTTATTAACAACCAGTTTACTAATAAAGTAAAATGGTTTCATATTTTACAGGCACGGAGTATTGAAAGATGAACCGCACCACTTTACGCAAAATCCACGCTATCGCCGCCGTAATGGCGTTTTGCTGTATCGCTTTGTTTTGGAGCAGCACCTTAATCAGCGAATTATTTTTGTCGCTGGCTGCTGTCGTCAAAGTGAAGCAACTAATTGTTTATACAATGATTTTATTTATTCCCAGCATGGCAATTATGGGCGCGACAGGCATGAAAATGGGTGGCAAAAGCACGTTTGCGCCGATTGCCGCCAAACGCAAACGTATGCCTGTTATCGCCATGAACGGTTTACTGATTTTGTTGCCGGCCGCGTTTTTCTTGAACAGCAAGGCGCAGGCAGAGGCGTTTGACAGTGTATTTTATACTGTGCAAGTAATTGAATTATTGGCAGGTTTGGTTAATTTATCGCTGATGGGTTTGAGTATGCGTGATGGTTTTGCGATTCGGCGCGGCAAAAAGCGTGATGATTTAATTTAATGCTTAGAAATCGTTGCATTTTTACGATTTCACCGGCGAAAGTGTGGACTATGCCGGCTAAACTCACAGTCAGGATAGTGAACACCGATTCTTACCATCAGCCCGATTCATACCGCTTGATAAACTTCATGAACCATTTTACTATCCGCACATGACCAACCTTTTGGAATGCCGTCTGAAAAATGGATTCGATTATCGAACTGCGCCACCTCAAAACCCTGCTGGCGCTGGAAGAAACCGGCAGCGTCTCCCTCGCCGCCAAACGCGTTTTCCTCACCCAATCCGCCCTCTCCCACCAAATCCGCGCCCTCGAAAACTACTACGAAACCCCGCTGTTTGAGCGCAAATCCAACCCCCTGCGCTTCACCCCCACCGGCGAACGCCTCCTCCAGCTTGCCCGCGACCTCCTCCCCCAAGTCGCCACCGCCGAACGCGACCTCGCCCAGATCATCGAAGGCGAAGCCGGCGAACTGCGCCTCGCCGTCGAATGCCACACCTGTTTCGACTGGCTCATGCCCGCCATGGGCGAATTCCGCCCGCTCTGGCCGCAAGTCGAACTCGACATCGTCTCCGGCTTCCACGCCGACCCCGTCGGCCTCCTGCTGCAACACCGCGCCGACATCGCCATCGTCTCCGAAGCCGAAGCCCAAGCCGGCATCAGCTACTTTCCCCTGTTTTCCTACGAAATGGTCGGCATCTGCGCCAAAGACCACCTTCTCGCCGCCAAACCCGTCTGGCAGGCCGAAGACTTCACCGACGAAACCCTCATCACCTACCCCGTTCCCGACGATATGCTCGACCTGATTAAAAAAGTCCTGCGACCGCGCGGCATCAATCCCCCGCGCCGCCACAGCGAGCTGACCATCGCCATCATCCAGCTCGTCGCCAGCCGCCGCGGTATCGCCGCCCTGCCCTACTGGACAGTCATGCCCTACCTCGAAAAAGACTACGTCATCTCCCGCCCGATTACTTCAGACGGCCTGCGCAGCGAACTCTACGCCGCCATGCGCAGCGAAGACCAAAACAAAAGCTACCTCGACAACTTCTGCCAAATCGTGCGCGACCGCAGTTTCGCCGACTTGAAAGGCTTGAGCGTTTTAGAGATGAAACAGGCCGTCTGAAAACCGGATACTGAGCGTAGCCGAAATTTTCAGACGGCCTTTCCCCTCCCTCATCCAAAGTTAACAATCGCAAACCGCCGCGTTTCGGAGTAGAATACGCCCGTTTGCAACCCGACGCCTGTTTCAGGCCGAACATCATGGAACTTCCCAGTTCGATAATCAGAACAATCCGCCAAATCCACACCACCCGATAATCCCGCCGAAATGCGCCGCCGCATCGTGCGGGCGGAGCATTTATGAGCACTCCTGACAAAAATCTTCCCGAAAATCAGGCCGACGAAGTGCGCGTCGAAGGCGTTGGAAACGCCGGACACGACGACACCGAAAATATTTTGGAAAGCGTCGCCGCCGATTTCAGCCGCATCCATTCCCTCTGCGAAATTCTCGAACCCGCATTCCCGCAAATCGAAGCCGGTTCGCCGATTGAAGACGAAAGCCTGCGCATCAAGCTGACCGAGCTTTCAGCGCTGCTGGCCGAACTGCACCCCGCCGACGTGGCTGCGGTGCTCGAGTCGCTGCCGCAACGCGAGCGTAATATCGTCTGGCTGCTGGTCGCACCGGAAGACGACGGCGAGGTGTTGCTGGAAGTATCCGACTCGGTGCGCGAAACGCTGATCGAGTCGATGGACAAAGACGAGCTCTTGGCAGCAGTCGATGATTTGGACGCGGACGAGTTGGCGGCGCTGGCCGACGATCTGCCGCACCAAGTCGTTTACGAGGCGCTGCAAACCCGCGATGAGGAAGAGCGGGCGCAGGTTCAGGCGGCGATGTCGTATGAAGACCATCAGGTCGGCGCGATTATGGATTTCGAACTCGTCAGCATCCGCGCCGACGTGGCCTGCGAGGTGGTGTTGCGCTATCTGCGCCGTTTCGAAAGCCTGCCCGACCATACCGACAAGATTTTCGTGGTCGATGAAAACGACGTGTTGAAAGGCGTTTTGCCGATCCGCAAATTATTGGTGGCCGACCCGGAAGAACTGGTGGAAAACGTGATGTCCACCGACGTCGTGCGCTTCCGTCCCGACGACGACGCGGAAGAGGCAGCGCAGGCGTTCGAACGCTACGACTTGGTAACCGCGCCGGTGGTCGATGAAAACAAAAAACTTATCGGCAGGCTGACCGTCGATGAAATCGTGGACGTGATCCGCGAAGAATCGGAAGCGGATATGTTGAATATGGCCGGTTTGCAGGAAGAAGAAGACCTGTTTGCGCCGATTTGGGATTCGGTGAAAAACCGCTGGATGTGGCTCGCCATCAACCTCTGCACCGCTTTTCTCGCCAGCCGCGTCATCGGCGCGTTTGAAGGCAGCATCGAAAAAATCGTCGCGCTCGCCGCGCTCATGCCGATTGTGGCCGGCATCGGCGGCAACTCGGGCAACCAAACCATCACCATGATCGTGCGCGCCATGGCTTCCGGCCAGATTACCGACGCGCAGGCGTGGCGGCTGCTCAAAAAAGAAGTCGGCGTCGCCATGGTCAACGGCCTGATTTGGGGCAGCGTGATGGGTGTCGTCGCGTGGCTGCTCTACGGCAGCTTCGGTATCGGCCTCGTCATGATTGCCGCCATGACCCTCAACCTGCTGCTCGCCGCCGTCATGGGCGTGATGATCCCCACCGTAATGGAAAAATCAGGCCGCGACCCCGCGCTCGGCAGCTCGGTATTGATTACCGCCGTGACCGATTCGGGCGGATTTTTGATTTTCTTGGGGCTGGCAACGGTATTTTTGCTGTAACACGGCGTGAGGCCGTCTGAAATATTTATAAAAACACCCGCAGGTGAAGCTTTGGATTTAAAGCTGCGCCTGCGGGTGTTTTGAGGAAGAATATAGTGAATAAAATAAGAAAGATACAAGATGGCAAGGCGCAGACAGTACGGGCAGTACGGGACAGATGAACTTGGCGCTTCGGTGCCTTAGTGAATCGTCCTCTTTGAACTCAGCCACGGCCAACTAAGTAGATTTTTTATTTTATTTCACAATAAATATGAAACGGACGATGCCGTATGAATTCAGGGTAGGCAGCCGTTTTCAGACGGCATCCTTACTCATTCGCGGCTGCCCTGAGGTCTGCGGGAATCAGGTGTAAACTTATGGGCGTTCTATTTATGTTTAGGCGGCTTCCGTCGGTTTGTGCTGCGCCGGGGCTGCCGGCAAGTTCCGTAAAACGGAGAGGAAGGAGTTGCGGCTGATGTCTGACATGATAAAGTTCCTTTTAAAGTTTACGTTTGAATCTTGACGGATACTGCATCGGAAGGAGTTTCCGTGTTCCGATGACTGCATTTTACGCAGGAAGAATTTGCTCAGAATCAGGGCTTTTTAAAGTTTTTGTAACGGGTATCAACGATGGACAAAAGCATTTTGCCATGGCGGGAATTTGCGGCGGTCAGCTTGGCAGTGTTGCTGTTTTGGCGCTGCATCTGACGGCGGTTTTGTTTGCCGCGCTGACGGCCTACGCTTTGATTTCAGCGCTGTATGTTTTCATCAGCGGCCGTCTGAAAACGAGGGCGGCGGCACGGCTGTTGGCGGTGGCAGCGGCGGCGTGCTGCGTCGGGCTGCCGCTGTATTTTATCGGCAACTGGGCAGGCGACCGCGCGGTATCGGGCGGCATGGGCGCGGGTTTGCTCAAACAGGCGGCGTCGGTGTTGGAACAGCTTCATACGCTGCTGCCCCAAAATGCTGAGCAATACCTGCCCGAATCGGCCGAACATCTGCGCGCAATGGCGGCGGAAGCGTTACACCTCCACGCCGCACAGATTCAGGCCGGCGGAATGGACGCGCTGCGGCTGTTCGGCCACATCATTGCGGGTTTGGTCATCGGCGCGATTGCCGCCGTACAGGCGCCGCCCGAACGCGCCGTTTCCGACAAACCGTTGGTGCGCGCGGCTTCGCAGGGTTTCGGGCGGCTGTATCACAGTTTTATACAGGTTTTCGGCGCACAACTAAAAATTTCGGCGCTCAACACTGCGCTGACCGCCGTTTACCTCTTAGGCATTCTGCCGCTGATCGGCAAACCGCTGCCGTTGACGGGCGCGCTGCTGGCGCTGACGTTTGCCGCAGGGCTGCTGCCCGTGGTCGGTAATCTGATTTCCAACACCTTTATCGTGCTGCTCAGCCTGAGCCACGGCCTGACGTTGACGCTGCTGTCGCTTTCGTGGCTGGTCGGCATCCACAAGCTCGAGTATTTTTTCAACGCCCATATCATCGGCCACAAAATCAAAGCCGCCGCATGGGAACTGCTGACCGTCATGATCGCGATGGAAGCCGCGTCCGGCCTGCCCGGCCTGATTTGCGCACCCGTGATGTACGCCCAGCTTAAAAGCATCTGGGCGGAACGGGCGTGGGTATAACACGAACTTCCTACCAACCTTCCGGAGCCGGATTTTCACGCTAAAATCTTTTAATTCCCGCCCAAAACTACCGTTTATCGCGTTCAGACGGCATTGCTCCTTTTTTTCGCACAGTCATGACAAAACCGTTTTATGATGCGCCCGAAACCAATAACAACCTTGAGGGACATCATGATTCAGAACTTACAACGCCGCGCTGCGCCGTTTTTATACGTTTTGGTATTTTTCGCCGGTTTTTTTGCCGCCTGCCTGTGGTTCAACCCGCAAGCCTATCTGCAAAACCTTGCGCCGACGCTGGCCGCCGTCGCTCTGACTGCGGCGGCATGGGTGGTTTATCTGGCCGTTTCCGCCAAAGTCAGCGCCCGCAACGAATGGCTGCGCCGCGAAAAAACCGTTCAGCGCGAAAAAGTCCATCCGGTTTTACACGCTTCGCTGCACGCCTCAAAAAACCGCGAAATGCTGGTATTGTCAGTGCAGAACCACGGCAAAGGCATGGCCAAACACATCCGCCTGAGCGTTCTGCCGCTGCCGGGCAATGCCGCCAGCGAGGCCGTTGTCGATGCAATGGCCAAGCTGCCTGCTTTTTCAGGCGGCATCGATATGCTGGCTTCGGGAGAGGAATTCAAAGGCATGTTTGCCGATTTGAACGATCTGATCCTGCATATTCCCCATCAGGAATTCAGCGGCATTGTCCGTCTGAAAACCGACTGTGAAAACGCATTCGGCGAGCTTTGCTCATCCGAAACGGTATTGGAACTGAGTTTGTTAAATCGTTGAATACGGTAAAAAATACAGGCCGTCTGAATATTCAGACGGCCTTTTTAAATTTGTTTTTTTGGTTTTTCTGAAAAATATTCAGGTCGATACCTTTGCAAAAATAAGAAACGCCCGCCTAAAAGCCGTCTGAAAACCCCAATCGGTTTTTTCAGACGGCCTGTTTTCATTTTGCAGCGCAATCAATACGGGTTGATGTTGCTGCGGAAGTTGTACTGGTTATTCGGCGTATCGTGCTGCTCCTGCGGCTCGTTGCGGACGTGCTCTTTGTCTTCCTGCATATTGTCCAAATCACGGCCGGGCTCGGAAGCGGTGTCGCCGATGCTGACGCTGTTGAGGCTTTCCAGAATGATGGCGGAAGCCAGATGCTCGTTGGTGCGGTACACCATCGCCAGGCCGACTTCTTCGGCGGGGATGGAAACGTATTTGTACACGCTGCGGTTGCGGCCGGCTTTCGGATCTTTTTCCAACTCGACTTTGGTTTGGCGGCTGCGTTTGTAGAGACTCACGACTGTGCCTTTGTCCAAGCCGTCGGCTTCGCCTTTGTTGAGCGTGATGGTTTGGAACTGTCCGGCTTCGCTGATGCCGTCTGAAATGGAAACGACTTTGGCCTGAACCGGCTCGGCGGGCGCGTGCGGCATCATTTGGAAGGCGTCGCCTTCGTCGGTCATTTTGTAGAGGAAATCACCTTTGCGGATTTCGGAAACGGCTTCTTCAACCACCATCGGCTGCGCGGTTTCGGTCGGTACTTTCACGAGCGGATGCAGGCGGGTGTAGTATTGGCCTTCGCGCAGGTTTTTCGCGTCGTCTTCGCTGCGGGCTTCGAGCGCGCTGTTTTTATAGGGCAGGGTGCTGACGATGCCGCTGAATACGACTTCCTGACCGAGGAATTTTTTGGTATCGGGGTCGGTGATGTCTTTGGTGGCGCGGTAAACCAGATAACGGCCGGGCTCTTTAATGCCGTAGGCGTACACGCGGTCGCCTTTGGTGTAGAGTATACGGCTGTCGGGTCCTTCAATCAGGCGCGGCGCATCTTGGGTCTGCATCGGCGGGATAAACTGCGGATGCTGCATAAACAGACGGTAGAAGTTGACGTTTACGGTCGGAATGCCGTAGCCGGAAGTTTCGCGCATACGCGGGTGCAGTCTGACGGTCGGGATGCCGTCTGAGGCGCGGCTGCCGCCTTCAAAGCCAAGGCGCGGCTGGCCGTTGACGTAGCGCAACACCAATACCTGCCCCGGATAAATCATGTGCGGATTGCGGATTTCGCTGCGGTTTGAGCCCCAAAGGCGGTTCCACTGCCACGGGCTGTAAAGATATTTGCCCGAAATGCCCCACAAAGTGTCGCCCTGTTTGACTACATAGCGCTGCGGCGCGTTCGGGCGCACTTTCAGCGCGGCGGATTGCGCTTGGGCAGAAATTGCCATACCTGCGATACAAAGCAGGGTTATAATACGTTTTTGCATGACCGTTCCCCTAATATATTGAATTCGGTTTGTCTTGGATTTAAAAATGAGGCCGAAACAGTCGGCCGAGTGATAAATTCGGAAAAACGCATTTTATCATTGAACCTTGCCGTCATCATAGGAATTGTGTCGGCAGACGGGCATTCTGTATGAAATACACACACTAAATTTGAAAACGAGACGATTATGGCCTTATTAAACATCCTCCAATTCCCCGACGAGCGCCTGCATACGGTCGCCAAACCCGTTGAAAACGTGGACGAACGCATCCAAACGCTGGTTGCCGATATGTTTGAAACCATGTACGAAGCCCGCGGCATCGGGCTGGCAGCCACACAGGTCGATGTGCACGAACGCGTCGTCGTGATGGATCTCACCGAAGACAAAAGCGAACCGCGCGTGTTTATCAATCCCGTCATCGTCGAAAAAGACGGCGAAACCACTTACGAAGAAGGCTGCCTGTCCGTCCCCGGCATTTACGACACCGTCACCCGCGCCGAGCGCGTCAAAGTCGAAGCCCTCAACGAAAAAGGCGAAAAATTCACGCTCGAAGCCGACGGCCTGCTGGCGATTTGCGTCCAACACGAATTAGACCATCTGGCCGGCATCGTTTTCGTCGAACGGCTGTCGCAGCTCAAACAGACCCGCATCAAGACCAAACTGAAAAAACGCCAAAAGCAGAATATGTAAATCCTTGCGCCGCAATGAAAGGTAAAAGTGCTAAAAGCTGCTTGGTTTGAATCATTTTGTAGTCTTCATTGTCATTGAATTACAGCTTTTGTGCGCAGACATAGTTTTAAATCAAATATCTGTGCTTGTCATATAAAAAGTGTGGTTTTTTAGAGTAATCATGCTATTGAGATGAAAAAAGGCCGTCTGAAAACTTCATCGGGTTTTCAGACGGCCTTTGTTTTGCAGAATTACGGCTTTTTGCCGGGGGCGGGGTCTGCCGCTTTGGGCTGTTTCGCTTCTGCTGCGGCTTCGGCATCGGCTTTTTTGTCGTTTTCCCAATCCTGTTTGAAGAGGTGGTCGAAACGGATAGTGTAGCGCAATTCGCCGCCGGAGGAGCGGGTGCCGACGCGGGCGATGGCTTGGATGGCGCGGGTGAGCTGGTAGAGCAGTTTGACCGATTGGTCGGTGCTGCCGATGCCGTATTCGTAGCCGAGGTAGAGCTCGTTGGTGAGCTGTTTGCCGACGGTGAGGACTTGTTCGGCAGGGTTGAGCTCGCCGGTTTGGGCGTTGCGGCTGCGTTTGCTGGTGAAGCCGATGTCGTCCACGAGGCCGATGCGGTCGTTGATTTGGCCGGCAAGGAGCGCGCCTGCGGCGGCGGAGAGGGTGGCGTTGTCGCTGTCGCTTCCGGAACTGGCGCGGTTGAGAATGAGCCAGGAGAGTTTGTCTTTTTCGCTCATGGCTTCGTCGGCAACAAGCGTAACGCGCGGGTTGCTGAGACTGCCTAAGACTTCGACGCCGGCGCCGACGGGAGAGAGGCGGCGCTCGGCGCGGATGTTGAGGTTGGGGTTGGACAGGGGGCCGACGAAGGAAATGGCGCCTTTGGTGATATCGAGGTCTTGTCCGTAGGCTTTGTAGCGGCCTCTGACGACTTTTACGGTGCCGATGCCTTGTACGGTTTCGCCGGGGCGGGCGGTGAGTTTGAGGGTGCCGCCGAGAGTGACGTTGAGGCCTTGTGCGATGAAGCGGACGTTGTCGTTCAGGTCTAAATCCAAATCCATATAAATCGGGGTGGCAGCGGCGGCTTCTTTTTTGGTTTCACCTTCGATAACGACGTCATCGTCCAGCACCGGCATGGACGATTGCTGTGTCCCGAAGAGGCCGAAGTCGGCTTTTAGGCCGCCGACGAGGGAGACGCCGCGCTGCGGGTTATAGAGCACTTGGGCTTTGCCGCTGAGGGCGAGGCGGCGGTTGGGGCGGGAGAGGGTGCGGTATTTATCGAATACGATATCGACGTTGACGTCGGGCTCGGCGTCGTTGAGGGAGACGCTGCCCTTGAGTTCGACGCTGCCGCTGCGGTGGAATTTGAGGCTGTCGATAATCCAACGCTGCCCTTGCAGGTGTGAGCGTAAAACGCCGTTGTCGAGAATCAGCCCTTGCGCCTGATTGCGGTAGTAGAGGTTGTCGCCGTTGACGGTGCCGCCGAGTTGGGGGTCGTCCACGCGGCCTGCGAGGGTGACGGCGGCGTTCAGGCGGCCTTTGACGGTTTGGCCGACGGGGATGAAGTTGCGGAACACTTCGAGGTCGGCAATATTGGCGTTGATGCGGCCGCTTAAAGGCGCGGCGGCGAAACTGCTGCCTTGGCCGATATTGACGTTGCCGTCGAGGCGGCCGTAGTTGGTGTTGCCGTTGAGAACGGCGGCGACGGTGGGCGCGCCGGCACGGCCGCCGATGTCGGCGGAGACGTTGAAGTTGCCGCTCAAGCCTTGTGCGGTGGCGGGCATGAAGACGCGCAGGGTGGCCAAATCGGGCAGAGAGAGGTTGATTTTTCCGCGCACGGGGGCGTTGGCGATGTTGCTGCCGAACTGCTGGCCGATGTTGACGTTGCCGTTGACGCGGCCATAGCGGGTGTTACCGTCAAGCACGGCGTCAATGCGGCCGTTTTGGAAACGGGTGCGCAGCGCGAGCGCGGTCAGGCCGAGCGGCTGGTTTTTCTGCGGCAGAACGATGTCGCCGCCCTGACGGCTGATGTTGAGGTAGCCGCGGGCGTTTTGGCTGTACGACAGATCCCAGTCGCCGCCGAGGACGAGGTTATGCTCGACGGCGGGTTTGTAGAAATTGTGCAACTCGCTCATGTGCAGGTTTTGCGCGCTGCCTTTGCTGGTGATGCCGGCTTTTTTGTCCCATACGAAATTTTGCAGGTTGAGGCTGCCGCCCATCGCCGACCAGCGCGCAGTGCTCATGGCGACGCGGTTGGCGCCCGCTTCCAGATTCATTCGGTTTTGCAGCTTGAGGTTGAATGCGCCGCTGATGTCGAGCACGCCGACCGAGCCCTTCCATTGGTCGAGGGTTTTGTTCAAACCGCCGGTTGCGTCGATTTCGAGCTTGTAGCGTTTGTCGGCCAGCGCCATGCTGCCGCCGCCGCGGATATGGTGGTTGGCGCCCGTGCCGCTGACGAAGAGATTCACCGCGTCGATGTTGGTCGGCGATTTGCCGGCGATGACGATTTTTTCGCCGCGCAGTTCCGCGTTGACGGGTTTGGTGATATCGGGGGTGCCTTTGAGTTTGAAATCCAGCGTTTGGATGCCGGCCAGATTGGCCATACGGAACGCGCGCGCCTGGCCGTTTACATCCGCTTCCAGCGATTTGAGGCCGTCTGAAAGGTCGCCGCCGATGTGGCCTTTGGCGGTTACGAGGCCGCTTAGGCCGAAGCCGAAGCGCGACAGATCGGGCGCGTTGATGTCGAGATTGAGGCGGTCGCCGCGTTTGCCGAAGCTGCCGCTGGTTTTTAACACATTGCTGCCCAAGCGGATGTCGGTGAGCGCGCGCGCCAAGTGTTTGTTTTCATACAAAACATCGGCTTTGCCGCTCAAAACCGCGCCGTTGAGCGTACTCGGGGCAAACTGCATTTTGCCGCCGAATTTCTGTTTGCCCAATTCGCCGTCGAGCGCAATCGTGCCGTTGACGCTGCCGTTGGGCAGTTGCGGATCGATTTTAGCGGGGTTGAAAGCTTTGCTGGCAACGTCGAGTTTCAACACGCGGTCTTTAAATAATTCCAGCGTACCCGCCGCAGTCAGCACGCCGCCGTTTTGCGGCAGGATTTTTACTTGGTCGAGCTTGAGCGTGCGCTGGCCGAGTTTGCGGTCGGTCGCCACCGCCAGAATCCCCGAGGCTTTCGCGTTGCCGCTGTCGAGATTCCACGCAAGCGTCGGCGACGCGGTTGCGCCTTTCACTGCAATCCCGCCGTTCAGACGGCCTGCAAACGTGCGGTTGACCGCATCGGCGGCGGTCAGGTTTTGGATGCCCAGCGTCAGGTTCAGCAGGCTGTTTGCCGTATCAACCGTGCCGCCGACACTGACGCGCCCCTGCTGCAACAGCGCGATTTCCGCGTCTTTAATGCGCACCAAGCCCGTTTCGTCAACCGTAAATCCGCCCAACACGCTTTTCACCGGAATCGCGCCCGCATCGGCGAAACCCGCTTTTCCGTTCGCCAAATCGACCGAACCGTCAAGCGCGATGCCGTCTGAAAACGAAGGTACGACCGTCGCATCAAAAGTCAGATCCGCCTGCGGCAGCGTTTCCAAAAACGCGCGCGGATTGATGTTGAAACCCTTAATCTGCACCTCGCCCACCGCCTCATTGAGCTTGGGCGCAAACGGATGCAGCGTCGAAGCCGCGGTCAGATGCACGGTATCGCCGTCGAGCAGCAGCTCGCTTTTCATGTCTTTCAGCGAACCCCACAGCCTTGCCGTACCATGGATGGTTTCACCGTCCAATTCGCCTTTGGTGTAAACCGCGGTATTGAGCGCAAACGGCTTTTTCAGGCCGATTTCCACCGCACCCGCCGATTCGCTCCACGGCGATTTCAGCGCCTTGATGTCGAGGCGGTGCTGCTTGCGGTCGTAGCGGTAGGCCGTCTGAATTTTTTCCAGATAAACCGTCTGCTTGGCAAAACTCTTGCCCACGCTGATTTTGCCCGTTTCCAAACGGTCGATGAACACCGTCGCCGGCAGGTCGATGCTGTCTGGCAGCCCTTTGGACGGCTTCTTCTCTTTAGGCGGCGTCGGCTTGGTCACGACGGCAATGTCGCCCGCCGACAATTCGGTAATGTGCAGGCTCGGATCGAACAGCTCTTTCGGTTTCCACGCAAATTTCAGACGGCTGATTTTCACATCCGCGCCTGCCGTTTCCACCAACCATTCGTCGCCGTCGAAACCGTCGATCAACGTACCGCGCAGCGTTTCCGATTTGATGTTCACACCAAACCACGACGGAATCTGATACAGCCCGAACCGCAGCCCCGATTCCGTCGCCGCAATCCAGCCGGCGGCGCCGCAGACAAACGCCGCAAAAAACAGCAGCGCAAACAGCAAAACCTGCAACCAAGAACGCTTGTGTTTGGGCGGGGTCGGACGGTTTTCAGACGGCATCGCGTCGGGGGTTTGGGTCGGAAGGACGGCGGTTTGGTCGGTCATGGTCGGGTATTCGGTTTTTTTCGGGCGGGGCGGGCATTTTATCCGCAAATATCCGGGCTTCTGAACCCTGCTCCCTCTCCCGCGGGAGAGGGTTGGGCGGTGGCCGTCTGAAAATGCTTGGGCGGCATTTCGGACGTTTTGCCCTCCCTAGCCCCCCCCGCGGGGAAGGGGACAGGTTTGTGGAATGTCAAAGTTTTTCAGACGGCATCAGGCGTCTGGTGTTTCCGGTGGTTTGGAAAGTGTGAGGCCGTCTGGAACGGTTAATCTTTCAACCGACGTCATTCCCGCGCAGGCGGGAATCCACGTTTGATTTTCTGAAACTGTGTTAAAACAAAACATTGTCTGTTTTTAACCGTGGATTCCCGTCTGCGCGGGAATGACGTCCGTGAAAGAATTGCATAGGCTGGGCTTCGGCCCAGCTTGTCAGCCTGCTTTGCTGGGCTGAAGTCCAGCCTACACAGTTCGGTTTATCTAACCGTTTTGCGCCCGCCCCGGTTTTCGCAGGAACGGGGAAGGGTTATCACCTTTTTCAGACGGCCTCAAGTATTTTTCGGTAATCTCGGTCAGGCCGTCTGAAAACCTTAAAACCGCGTTCCCAAACTGATATGCCAGCGCAGTTTTTTGTCGGAATGCCCGTAGGCCACGTCGAAGGAGAACGGGGCGACGGGGCTGAACCAGCGCAGACCGAGGCCGGTGCCGTGTTTCATGGTCATGTGCTGGAAGGTACGGGCGGCGTCGCCGACGTCGTGGAAGACGGCGGCGGAGAAGTTTTTGCTGAACGGGTATTGGTATTCCAAGCTGCCGACCAGAAGGGCGCGGTCGGGGAGGACGGAGTCGTTCGGCCCCTGTATGCCGATGCTGTCGAGTTCGTAACCGCGGATACTGGATGCACCGCCGGTGCGGAACAGCAGGCTGGAAGGAACGTTTTGGTTTTCTTTGGCGTAAACGTAACCGGCCTGCCCGCGGGCGATGAAGGTGCCGATTTTTTTGTTTTCGGGCGTGAAGTAATAGCCGGTGCGGACGTTGGCACGCGCCATCATGGTGGAGGAAAGCACTTTGCCTACTGTGGCACCGACTTTCCCGTCGAGGTAGTAGCCGTTTTCGGGGCGCAGGGTGGTGTCGATGTTTTGGCGTTTCCAAGCGGCGGTAAGCATGGTGGCATGGCTGCGGCCTAAGTCGAGGTTGGAACCGGGAACTTTCTGGTCTTCAATAATGAATTCGAGGCCGAGGCGGGCGTCGATGTTGTTGCGGTCGCGGACGTACCAAACCCCGCTGGTGAGGGCGCGTTTTTCAAGGTTTTGGGTGGTGGAACGGTTGTAGCCGACGTTGGTCGTCCAGTATTTGCCTTGATTGTTGCGCGGCTGGCTGACGCCGAGGGCAAACGAGGTTTCGTATTTGTCCATGTCCCAAACGACGGAGCCGATGTAGCCTTTGTTGAAGAGATTGTAGTAGTCGTAGCCGATGCGGCCGCCCAAGCCGTATTCGGAGTCGTAGCGGATACCGGTTTCGAATTTATGGCGTTTGGTTTCGGTAACGTTGACTTTGACAGGTACGCGGTCGCCTTGCAGATTGTCGAAATCAGCCTGAACCGAGGCGCCGGCGTAATGGCCGTTTTGCTCCAGCGCCTGCTGGAGGTCGAGCAGCATGTCCAAATCATAGGGCGAACCGGGTTTGAAACGCGCCAAGCCTTCGACGACGCTTTGCGGATAACGGCGGGTACCGGTGATTTGGAAGTCGCCGAAGTAGATCGGGCGGTCGCTCTCGACGATGACATTGAGGTCAGCGGTGTGTTTGTCGGGATTGATGGTGGCCTGTGTGCTGCTGAGTTTGGCCAGCGGGTATTTTTTACGGGTAACGGCGGAGAGGACGGATGTTTTACTGTTGCTCCAGCCGCTTTGGTCGAAGTTTTCGCCGACGGGCTGCTGCCAGTCGAGCATGGCGTTTTTATAGTATTCGGCTAGGTTGTCGTCGGAGAGGACGTCGCCGACGAGGGCGACGCTGACATTGTCGATTTTGGTGCGCGGGCCGGGAATGGCGCTGACGGTATAGCTTGTGCCGTTGTCTTTGAGATAGACGGTGCTGTTGAAATAGCCTTTGGTGCGCAGGATGGTTTTGACGTTGTCGGGCGTTTCCTCGGCCAGAAAGCCGACCTGCTCTTTATCCAAAACTTCTTCCTGCTGCTGGGTAATCAGCGGCAGGCTCTCTTCGAGCAGTTTTTTGAGTTCGTCGTCTTTCACGTCGATTTTGACGGGAAACTTCGGCTCGAGTTTGACCGATTCGGTGGAATCCAAACGCGGCGGTGCGGCGCGCTTCGCAGCGGGAATCGGCTCGTAATCCTCCGCGCGCGGCACAAACTGATCGGCCGCCGCCGCGTGTGCGCAGGCCAGCGAGAGCGTAGTCAGGAGAAACGGCTTAATCGGCTTGTTCATCATGGGCATACGGCGCTTCGGCGGAAATGGAATCGGACTGCCGATTCTAACATTATTTCCCCTCTCTTTTAAAACCCGCCCGACGCGGGGCGTTTTATCGGCGTGAACGGTTTGGCGTTGGAAACAGTATAGAAACAGTATAAAGAAAACACGGCTTGCGGCACAGTTTGGATTTTCAGACGGCCTAACAAGGAAAACGGGGTTGTAGGCCGTCTGAAATATTTTATTTCACTATAACGCCCGGCAAACGCGGTTTGCCCGCCCTATCCAAACTTCCCCCTGCGCGGTTTTTTACTTTAGAATGCAGTCCGTTCTTAACATTAAAAAAGAAGATTCTTATGGCTGGCAGCAATTCGGTGTTTGGCACACTCAACCGCATCGATTTGGTTACCCAAATCGTTATCGGCTTGGTTTTGGGCATTTTACTCGGCTGGCTCGCGCCGGATGCGGGCATGGGCGCGGGACTTTTCGGCAGCCTGTTTGTCGGCGCGCTCAAAGCCGTGGCGCCGGTTTTGGTGTTTATTTTGGTGATGTCGGCCATCGCGCGGCACCAAAAAGGCAATGAAGCCTATATCAGGCCGATCATTGTTTTGTATATGTTGGGCACGTTTGCCGCCGCAGTGGTGGCGGTGGCGGCCAGCTTTATGTTCCCGACGTCTATTGTGCTGGCCAACGCCGGCGATGTTTCGACCACGCCGCCGTCGGGGATTGCAGAAGTTTTGAAAAACGTCTTGATGAACTTGGTTGCCAACCCGATTAACGCCGTCGCCAATGCCAACTACATCGGCATTCTCGCTTGGGCGCTGATTTTGGGCGCGGCCTTGCGCAACCACGGTTCGGACACCACCCGCCAAGTGGTCGCCGATTTGGCCGAAGCGGTTTCAACCGTCGTGAAATGGGTGATTAAGTTTGCCCCTCTGGGTATTTTCGGTTTGGTGGCCTCCACGGTAGCCGAAACGGGTTTTGACGCGCTTTTGAGCTATGCGAAACTGCTGGGCGTATTGCTGGGCAGCATGATTTTCATCGCACTGGTCGTCAACCCGTTGATTGTATGGTGGAAAATCCGCCGCAACCCCTACCCGCTTGTGTTGACCTGCCTGCGCGAAAGCGGTGTGTACGCCTTTTTCACCCGCTCGTCCGCCGCCAATATTCCGGTCAACATGGCGCTGGCGAAAAAACTCGGCCTGCACGAAGACACTTATTCCATTTCCATTCCGTTGGGCGCCACCATCAATATGGCCGGCGCGGCGATTACCATTACCGTGTTGTCGATGGCTGCCGCGCATACGCTGGGCATTCAGGTTGACTTCTGGACAGCCGTCCTCTTGAGTCTGGTCGCCACCGTCGGCGCCTGCGGTGCATCCGGCGTGGCGGGCGGATCGCTGCTGCTGATCCCGATGGCGTGCAGCCTGTTCGGCATTTCCAACGACATTTCCATGCAGGTCGTCGCCGTCGGCTTCATCATCGGCGTGATTCAGGATTCCGCCGAAACCGCGCTCAATTCCTCTACCGACGTGCTGTTTACCGCTGCCGCGGATATGGGGCGCAACCGCAATTAAGCGGGGTTTTGAAGATAGATATGGCAAAGGCCGTCTGAAATTTTCAGACGGCCTTTCTCTTCAAACCCAAAACCTTACCAAATATCCGATTTAATCTTACGTTTCAAACCCGGGTGTTCGGAAAGTTTAAACTCAGGATCCTTGCCCATTTTCAGCTTGGCGGTGTAATCCTTCAGCAGCAGGAAGACCAGCGGCGAGAGCAGCAGAATGGCAATCAGGTTGATCCACGCCATCGTGCCCATTGCCATATCGGCCATGTCCCACACCAGCGGCACTTCGTTCACCGCGCCGAAATACACCATACCCAACACGCCCATGCGGAAGAGCGAGAGAATCTGCCAGTTGCTCTTGATAAACTGCACATTCGATTCCGCATAAGCGTAGTTGCCGATGATGGTGGAAAACGCGAATAAAAACAGAATCACCGCCAGAAAATCCGCGCCCCAGTTGCCCACATGGCTGACAATCGCCGCCTGCGTCAGTTGCGCGCCGCTTAAACCGTGATCCGCCGGCAGGTCGGAAACCAAAATGATAAACGCGGTACACGAACACACAATCATGGTATCGACAAACACGCCCAGCATCTGAATCATGCCTTGCGACACAGGGTGTTTCACCTCCGCCGCCGCCGCCGCATTCGGCGCCGAACCCTGACCCGCCTCGTTGGAATACAGGCCGCGTTTGATGCCCATCATCATCGTTTGCGAAATCAAACCGCCGAGCAGGCCGCCGCCCGCCGCGTCGGATTTAAACGCATTGCCGATGATCATCTCAAACACGTTCGGAATCATCGCGACATTTGTGCCGACGATATACAGCGCCATCAAAAGATACAGAACCGCCATCACCGGCACAACCAGCTCCGCCCACCGCGCGACGCGGCGGATGCCGCCGAAAATAATCGGCGCGGTCATGATGACCAAAGCCACGCCGACGGCGTGTTCGTCCCAGCCCCAAGCCACTTTGGCGGCCACCGCCACCGTATTCGACTGCACCGCCTCATACACCAGTCCGAAACAGAAAATCAGACTCAGCGCAAACAGAATCCCCATCCAGCGCTGCCCCAGGCCGCGCGTGATGTAATAGGCCGGACCGCCGCGGAAATGGTGGTTGTCGTAATCGCGGATTTTAAAAAGCTGCGCCAACGACGACTCGGCAAACGCCGAACTCATGCCGATAAAGGCCACCAGCCACATCCAAAACACCGCACCGGGGCCGCCGACGGAAATCGCAATCGCCACGCCCGCAATATTGCCCACGCCCACGCGGCTGGCCAAACCGGTCACAAACGCCTGAAACGGCGTAATGCCGTGCGGATCGTCGCCCTGCCTGCGCCCGCCGAGCATCGCGCGCACGCTTTGGGCAAACAGGCGGATTTGGACAAAACCCGTCGTCAGCGTGAAAAACAGCCCCGTGCCGAGCAAAACAAAAATCAGCCAATCCCACATCGGGCCGTTCACAGCCTTCACCAGATTGTGCAAGGATTCAGTCATATCATTCCTCCAAAAAACAGTTTTCAGACGGCCCCAACCGCTTTCCCAAGCATCAGGCCGTCTGAAAAAGATGGGCGGATTCTAGCAGTTTGTTGACAATGCGGGTAGGGATTTTTGTACTAGAGGAAACGGAATTTAAAGCAGTTTCAAAGTGTTAGCAAAAATCCCACACACAGAAACAGCTCAAAACAGCCGGATTCCGCCCGTTTTCCAAAATCTGCCTAAAGGCCGTCTGACACTTCGACTACGCTCAGTGGCAAGTACTTTCGACTTCGCTCAGCAGCCGAGCTTTCACGGACGCCATTCCCGCCTGCGCGGGAATGGCGTCCGTTGAGGAATTAACCGTTTCAGACGGCCTTTAAGCGGATGTTTCTGATTTTTGCAACGGCTTGAAGCTGTCGGTTTCAGACGGCCTCAGGCATTCCGCTACAAATTCCGCCCGTTTCCGTTTAAGATACGCACCTGTTTTCTTTCCGAAAAATCCCCAATGACCTCTCCCGCCGAACGCGCCCGCATCGCCGAACGCTGGCTCAACTCCTACGAACGCTACCGTTACAGCCGCCTGATCCACGCTATCAGGCTCGGATTGGCCGTTTTGTTCGCCACCCTTCTGGCGCGCGTCGCCGGCTTGGAGCACGGCGAATGGATCGGCATGACCGTGTTTGTCGTGCTCGGTATGCTTCAGTTTCAAGGCGCGATTTACTCCAAAGCCGTCGAACGCATGCTCGGCACCGTCATCGGCCTTGCCGCCGGCTTGGGCATTCTATGGCTCAACCAACACTATTTCCACGGCAACATCCTGTTTTACCTCATCGTCGGCATCCTCAGCGCCGTATCCGGCTGGTCGGCCGTCGGCAAAAACGGCTACATCCCCATGCTCGCCGGCCTGACCATGTGTATGCTCATCGGCGACAACCGCCACGACTGGCTCGACAGCGGCCTCACCCGCGCCATGAACGTCTTATTCGGCGCCCTCATCGCCATCGTCGCCGCCAAACTCCTGCCGCTGCGTTCCACCCTGATGTGGCGCTTCATGCTTGCCGACAACCTCACCGAATGCAGCCGCATCATCGCCGAAGTCGGCGACGGCAAAACCATGACCCGCGAGCGTTTCAACCAAAACATGGCCAAAATGAAGCAGATCAACGCCCGCCTCGTCAAAAGCCGCAGCCACCTTGCCGCCGTATCGGGCGAAAGCCACATCTCCAAACCCATGATGGAAGCCATGCAGCACGCCCACCGAAAAATCGTCAATTCCACCGAGCTGCTGCTTACCACCGCCGGCCGCCTGCCCAAACCCGTCATCAGCGAAGACGAAATGCGCCTGCTCGACCGCCATTTTTCCCGGTTCCAACGCGAACTGCGTCTGACCGTGCGCCTGATTAAAGGCCACTACGCCCGCCGCATCCGCTTTCTGCCCGGCATGACGCCCGAACTCGAGCGCCTCTCCCGCCGGCTGCCGTTCGAATGGCAGGGCTTTTTATGGCTGAGCATCAACACCCGCAGCGAAGTCGCTTCGCTGGTCATCCTCCTCCAGCGCACCCGCCGCAAATGGCTGGATACTTACGAACGCCAACGCCTGCGCGAACATCTGCTGGGCAACAAAGCCGACGCGCGGGAAGAGGAGCAGACGGAGGCCGTCTGAAAATACCGGTTCGAACCAAACAAGCCTCCCCTGTCCTCCTCCCGCGGGAACGGGCACTGATTTTCGGAACGCCCGGAATCCGCGTTTCCAAACCGGCCGGATGTTCAGACGGCATTCAAACGCTTAAAAGGCCGTCTGAAACCCTGTCCCTGTTTTCAGACGGCCTTTCCATGTACTAAAA